>NZ_JASJOU010000001.1:650609-975913 GCF_030068605.1 Xanthocytophaga agilis | reverse complement strand
GTAAACACCAACTTTCTGATGATTACCTGGGATGAGATTCCTAAAATACGTGCGTTTATGCAAAAGTATAAACTAAAAGCCCCTATTACTGCCTATAAAGTTGACAATAACACTCTGTTTCAAACATATGGAGTTCTCCGTTTACCTGCTGTGTATATATACAATAGTCAGAATGAGTTAGTACAACAATTTAATGGCGAAGCAAAAATTGAAGCTATACTTAATTATATTAAATAAACAAGGCTATTTCCTTGGTTTAATAAGATTCAAAGAGAACCATTAATCCCTCTTAGAAATATTTCATCTTTATTTTTAAAGATGTTGATTGTTGATGGTCAAAATGAGCATCTTTATAGGATGGCGGTCCTAACACAGCTTTTGCATCATTAGAAGCACCATATCCCTCTTTAGGTATTCCAAATGCTCCAGTATCCATTTTACCATTATCATTCTCATCATGCATTACAGATATAGCATAGTCTCCAACAGGCATATTGTCTAAAACAATCTCTACTTTATCTCCGGTTATTTTACTTTTCACCAGTTTTACAGCCTTTGCAGGATTATTGGGAAATCCGTCTTCGGATTTAAAAACTGACAATAAAACATGTCCCTGAGTATTCCTAAGGTTATATACAGTGATATGTATTGAAGATTCCATAGATGAATGGTTAATCAATAAAAGAGATGCATTAAAAAGGATCGTGAAAAAATACATGCCAGATTCAATAATTTAACTTACAAACAAAAAAATACAGCTTCTTACGTTAGACAGAATAAAAAAATGCGCCACAAGGCAAGCAAAGCACTAAAAGGGTTTGTTATTACAAGAAATATGCAGTAGCTTTGCGCCCTGAAATTACATCATACTTTTCGCAATAAAAAAACACAAAATGGCAAACGAAACGCTAACGCAAGAGGTACCCATAGCCGCCTCCGGTTCGACAAAAAAAGTTAATGTAGGTAAAATAACACAGGTAATCGGTCCGGTTGTAGACGTAAGCTTTGAAGCAGAAGGCAGTCGCTTACCTAATATTCTGGATGCGTTGGAAGTAACCAAAGCTAACGGAACTAAAGTAATTCTGGAGTGTCAGCAGCATTTGGGAGAAGATCGTGTACGTACTATCGCAATGGAAAGTACAGATGGTCTGCAACGAGGATTGGATGTAATCGATTTAGGAACACCTATCGAAATGCCAACCGGAGAAGGAATCAAAGGTCGCTTGTTTAACGTAGTAGGAGAAGCTATTGACGGTATTCCTCAACCAAAATCAGATGGGGGATTGTCTATTCACCGTCCAGCTCCTAAATTTGAAGATCTGTCTACTTCTACAGAAGTTCTTTATACAGGTATCAAAGTTATCGATCTGATTGAACCTTATGCAAAAGGTGGTAAAATTGGTTTATTTGGTGGTGCGGGTGTTGGTAAAACCGTATTGATCCAGGAATTGATTAACAATATTGCAAAAGCATATGCGGGTCTTTCCGTATTTGCGGGTGTGGGAGAACGTACACGTGAAGGAAATGACTTACTCCGTGAAATGATTGAAGCTGGTATCATCAAATATGGTGATGCATTTAAACATTCTATGGAAGAAGGTGGTTGGGATCTTTCCAAAGTAGATCAGCAGGAACTTGAAAAAAGTCAAGCTACATTCATCTTTGGTCAGATGAATGAACCTCCAGGAGCTCGTGCTCGTGTAGCGCTTTCTGGCTTAACTGTTGCAGAACACTTCCGTGATGGAGATGGTACAGGAAAAGGTCGTGATATTCTATTCTTTATTGATAATATCTTCCGTTTTACTCAAGCTGGATCTGAAGTATCCGCTCTTTTAGGACGTATGCCATCAGCGGTTGGTTATCAACCAACACTGGCTACTGAGATGGGTGCTATGCAGGAACGTATTACATCAACCAAACGTGGTTCTATTACCTCTGTACAAGCGGTATATGTACCTGCTGATGACTTGACTGACCCTGCGCCTGCTACCACATTTGCTCACTTGGATGCTACTACCGTATTGTCTCGTCAGATTGCAGCATTGGGTATCTATCCTGCCGTAGATCCTCTGGATTCAACTTCACGGATTCTTACTCCTGAAATCGTAGGAGAAAAACACTACCGTACAGCACAACGTGTTAAGGAAATTCTACAACGTTACAAAGAATTGCAGGACATTATCGCTATTTTAGGTATGGATGAATTATCTGAAGAAGATAAACAAACTGTATCTCGTGCACGACGTGTACAACGTTTCTTGTCTCAGCCTTTCCACGTAGCAGAGCAATTTACAGGTATGAAAGGTGAGCTGGTAAGCATTGAAGATACTATTAAAGGGTTTAACATGATTATGGATGGAGAATTGGATCATCTGCCAGAATCAGCGTTTAACCTGGTAGGAACAATTGAGCAAGCAATTGCAAAAGGTGAAAAAATGCTGGCAGAAGCCAAGTAAACTATATATTGTGCAGTTTGTTATCATTTTCTGAAAAGGAAAATTAAAACAACTGCACATTTTCACATATAAACCTGCCTATTCCATATGCAAATAGATATTATTACACCTGATCATACTGTGTTTTCTGGAGATGTTGTTTCAGCAACCTTTCCTGGAACCAAAGGATCTTTTCAGGTATTGAACAACCATGCACCTCTGATTAGTACACTTGAACGTGGACAAATTAAAGTCAGAACAAATCAGGATGAAAAAAGCTGGGAAGTTGATGGTGGTGTTGTTGAGGTACTAAACAATAAAATAACAGTTCTGGCAGAAGCTATACTTGGTAAATAGATAACCAGACCCCCACAAAAAAGAGGCTTGAATATATATATTCAAGCCTCTTTTTTGTGGGTCTAATATTCATATTCAGTACTATTCTGTGGTCTTGGCAATCTCAATTTGTCCAGCAAGTTCTTCTACAACTTGCTCATTTGTTTTATTCATATCAAAGCCTATATTCTTGAATCTGATTATTCCTTTTCCATCTATTACGAATTTAGTTGGTATACCTGGAATCTGATACGTTTTGTATACTTTATTTTGAATTCCATCAGCACCTTTCTCATCCAGCAACACATAGAAGTCATAATGATTATCAGATAAAAATTGACCTATCAATGATTGGTAGTTTGGAGATTTTTCACGTGTATCAATAAAAAGGAAAATTACATTTTTATCATTTTGATACTTATTCATTGTCATTTGCATTGCGGGGAATGAATTTCGACATGGGACACACCATGTAGCCCAAAAATCCAGTACAACAACTTTTCCTCTATACTCTGCCAGAGAAACAACCTTTCCACTCATATCTTTTAGGGAAAATTGAGGTGCAGGTACACTCATAACAGAATCCAACGGCTCTGAATTTATAAAATTTACAGATGCTTGAGTTTCTTTTATTGAAACAAGAATCAAAATGACAGCAATAATCAATAACAGTTTTTTCATTTCAAAGAATTAGATAAGGGATTTATATGAAACAAAACTTTTTTATATAGATACACAAGTCTATATATTGTTACATGTCTGAGAATATATAGTAGACTTTTATCGGCAAGAAATGTACTTATCAGAAACTGTATCTCATAAATCAGACACTCCCCTTTCCTCCTCTTCTACTTCGAAAATCAACTCAGGCAAATCAACTTTTTCAACTTCGCTAATTTTATCAAGCTCCAGAGCAATTTTACTGCTACCTATAATTGGAGAATACATTGGTTTGAACTTTGCACCCCATGTTATCTCATCACAAGAATAAGAAGTCCGCTGATATACAACCTGAGCAAAAGTATCATCAAAAGCTTTAATCATAACCCAAAATTCAGCATCACAATCTTTTAAATCCTGCAATGTTATACCATATAATGGACTTGAGTCTGTAATAGAATGAACAACTGTCCAACTTAAGGAAAGTAGGCTAATACGATTGAGTTCCAGTTTTAAATTGTAATATTTTCGTCGAGGGGTTTCATTGCCATTTCCCTTATCAATCAGGCTAAGAATCACCTCGGTTTCAACTTCAATGAGCTGACTATTACGTGCATTGGCAATACGAAACATTAAGCCCATTCCGTCTTTATATGGAGAAACTATTGCATGTTTACTATATAATATGCGAGCCTGAGGCCGGGCAAAACGACCATATAATAAACCTGTTGCAATAGCAAATGAAAGCCATCCAACCACTGATTCCAGGGATGCGATCATACTTGCCAACCAACCTATTGGGGCAATATGTCCATATCCAACAGTGGTAAATGTCTGTGTGCTAAAAAAATACATATCCCAGAAATTGCTAAAATATCCCGCACTAGACACTCCTTGAAACTGCTCAGAACCTAACAAGGTATAGACTATAGCAAATGCGCCATTTATGCCAAAGAAGAATAGCAGAAATATCAAAAAGAATTTACGCCATCGCATGGTAATAAAGCGATGATAAGGGTCCAGATAGTAACGGCCTAATATTTTATTGTTTCTAACAACATTAAAGCTTCCGTCTTTGTTAATTAGTCTGGTAGTGGCGTCAGTAAGTTTATTTCCGAATCCAAATTCTCGTTGTTCTTCTTTGAGGTGGGGTTTACGCCGATGTTTACTCATACATCCTTTTCAATATTTACTGGTTACATATTAGAATAATCAGGATCATTTGCTAAAGTTTTCACAGACAGCGACTGATAGGGAATTACCTTATCATATCGATTGGTACGTACATAGCTACAAAGTATACGTTGAATATCCTGATTGTGGGGATATTTACGTATGCTTGCCCGTAAGTTTTCATGTGTTGCTTCTTCTACAGAAGTATCCAGGTAACCAAATCCTATGTATCGTCCTTTTTCAATACAGACAACAGATTTTTCATCCTCATGTCTGCCCCTTCCAACTATAAAAAAGCTTTCATTTTGAAAACTAAAACTTTCAATGGCAGCTCGTGCACGCGTGTTGTATTCGTCTATAGGTTCTATTCCTACACAAGCTCCTTTACACTGATGAATATGATAATTGAAACAAGGCCCTCCGGTCTTATGTAAATCACATTTCTGAAGACATAATCCAAACTTCTGAACCCGATTATACAAAAAGTTGCGAGCATCTTCCCAATTATCCAGCATGGTTAAGGGCTCTTTATCTGAAGACAATCTTTCTACATACAAATTAATATAGCCATTTTTATCGGCTTCTTCGTATACTCCATAAAATGGCACAGCGCGTGATCGCTTTTGCTGAGTATTAAAGCGCGGTTTTATCTTCTTTATTTCATCCGATTCATATAATAACGCCACTAATTCGCTCCCTGTCAACTCATAGGTAATGCTGGCTATGTTGTTTTTAAACTCTATGGATTTACGACTCTTATAATCTATCTGAAAATGTTGAATGATACGTTTGCGAATGTTAATGCTCTTTCCAACGTACATAACTTTACCATGCTCATCATGAAAATAATATACTCCTGTATCTTCAGGTAATGCCAGAACTTGTTCTCTTGTTATACGAGGCGGTAATGTTTGTGATTTAACTTCGAGGGAAAGCCAATCTTCAACATCAGCAGAAGTAGTTGCAGTAATCTGGTGTTGATTCATTATCATACCAAATACTTCGGCAGTAGCTTCAGCATCTCCCATTGCTCTATGGCGATTTTCAATAGTAACACCAAGAGACTGACACAACTTGCCTAAACTATATGAGGGTAGACCCGGAAATGACTTTCGGCTCATTCGTACTGTACATAATGTTTTTCGTTGATAATTGTATCCCAGGTCCTTGAAGGCCGACTTGATAAAAGAATAATCAAAACGTACATTATGCGCAACAAAAACGGCACCTTCGGTAAGTTCTACAATCTTACGGGCTACTTCATAAAAAGGAGGTGCATCCCGTACCATTTCATTAGAAATTCCTGTCAACTGAGTAATTTCATAGGGAATAGAACGTCCTGGATTGACCAGTGTTTCGTAGCGTTCTACAATCTCTTTACCGTTATGTAAAACGATAGCAATTTCAGTAATCCGGTCACGGTCAGGCTGCCCTCCCGTGGTCTCAATATCAACTATGGCGTACAAAATGTGATGGATTATGCGGTTATCAGATCAGAGACAATAGTTTACAGGCAGAAAACATTAGTATATTTTAGAAGCTCGCCTACTACAAAAATACTTTTTTTCAATGACTTCATAACGTTGTCATATTGTAAATTGTTCATTCTCATTATGCTGAAAAGAAAGACAATAAGACTGGAAAAAATCGCATAGAATAGCTGCTTTGTAAGGAAAATAGAGAATCTGCGCTTATTTGAACAAACTAATCTACTTAATTTACAGCACGTTATTCACTATTTTATCCTATGCTGCACTTTTTGGAAAGTATTACTCGTTGGGAAGCTTTTGGATTATTTTTGTTTGAGAATGTAACTATTGTTGTATTGACATTGCTTATCAGCAACTGGTTAGCATATGGGCTCTCGACAAAACAACTCTCAAAATTAGTTGATCCATTAACTATGAAAGAAGTTGTAATGGCTTCAACTTCCGTTATTATCAATTCTCTTATTACTTATGCAGGCTATGAATGTTGGAAGCGTGGATACATACAATTTGATGAAAGTATCTCTTATCGCATTGTTGTAGATTCACTTATACTCATTCTAACTATGGATGCAGTTATGTTCTTTCTGCATTATATTGTTCACCGAACCTTCCTTTATTCAATAGTGCATAAACTACATCATATGTACACAAATCCTCAACCTATTGATCTTTTTGTGTTGCATCCCTTTGAAACGTTTTCATTTGGAAGTTTATGGGTTATTTTATTATTAGTGTTTCCAGCCAATTTATATGCTGTGATTCTGTATCTGACATTAAATGTCATTTTTGGAATGCTAGGACATATGAATGTTGAATTATTTCCAGCCAATTGGCTTAGAATTCCAATAGCCAAACAAATAGCTACTGCTACTTTTCATTATCAGCATCATCAAAATGAACAATACAACTTTGGTTTCTACACTACGTTTTGGGATTCATTATTTGGTACACTTGCGCCGGATTATATGGAACAATTTCAACGAAACAGAGAGCAATCTATAGAAAGATAAGATAGGTTCTAGATTCTATAAGTGAGACTCCTTTAAAAAAGACAAAGCTCTTGTCTCAGACCAAAAAGTGTTCTGTAATGACTGATACATAAACCCACAATGTCCACCTGCCTGAGTAATCTGTAACCATACATTAGGAAGATTCGTCACCAGAGACTGATCAAAGCATTCAGGCGATAAAAAGGGGTCATTAATGGCATTGACAATCAATGTAGGAACCTTAATACCCTGTAAAAAAAACTTGGAACTGTTCTGAGTGTAATAATCAATTGCATCTTTAAATCCATGTAGAGGAGCTGTATATACATCATCAAATTCCTTAAGCTTACGAATAGTCTGAAGTGGCATTATATCAATCGCCTGTGGCATAATCTCAGCTTTTTTGAGAATTTTTTTCCGAAGACTGCGCAAAAAACGTTGTTCATAAATAAAATTTTGAGGCTTCGAAATCTTAGCACTACTGGTTTTCACATCTAAAGGAACTGAAAAAACTACCGACTTTTTAATAAATGGTGCTAGCAAAGCACCCTGTTCACCCAGATACTTTAGGGTAATGTTACCCCCAGCACTAAATCCTAACAGAACGATTTCTGTATATTCTGGTTTCATTTGAGTTACATACTCAACTACCGTGTGTAAATCATCGGTAGCTCCAATATGGTAGAATCTTCTCTGACGATTTATTTCACCACTACAACTTCGATAGTTCCATGCAAGCACATCATAGCCTTCTGATGTTAACATACGGACCATCCCTGTTACATAAGGACGTTGACTATCCCCTTCTAGTCCATGACTAATAATAGCTAATTGGGAGGGCTTTGTTTTTCTTTTATTTTCTGCAAATGCCCAATCCAAATCCAGAAAATCTTCGTCAGGAGTAGTTATACGCTCTCGGTAGTAAGATATACCATTCACTTTTCGCATAACAGCCGGGATGATCGTCTGTAAATGACCATTAAATAGATAAAAGGGAGATCTATAGGTTGTCTCTTGTAAATACGGCATAAGTCATCTTCTGTCAGGTAATAGTATAGCAAAGTTCTCTTACTCTTCGCAAAAAATCAAAAGTAATTTCAAATGTAATCACTACTAACTATGAAAGAATACGAAATCACTAACTTAGAAATGAATATAGATATTTCTCTTTAACTTAAAAATGACGAAAAAAGGTCTATTTCTTACATTTTTTCTTACACTGAATCTTCTCAATAGGGTCACATTTTAAAACCTTACCAGTATTTATAAAAATTTTCACATTCCAACGGTCACCATTCTGGTAAAAATGGTATTTATGTTAAAGGAACAATCTTACTATAAGAAAACTTGTTCTTTAAAAAAGAATACTTTAACTTAGTGAAGTATCCATTTTTTCAGGCCAGGCACTACTAAACAGTTAGATAACCTTACAGCGCAATATTTAGGATATAAACAAATTCTAAGAAAAATTAAAAGAATCTAATATTGTATTAGTTCTACATCAAATCGAATTCTCACAGTAAAAATGTTTTTATCATAACAATTACAAGTATGAAAGACACAAACATTGGAGCCTTAGTAACCAAGAGAGTTGCTTTCTCCGCTTTAATCATGGCAGGCATCATCGGTTTATTCATGGGTTTGTCCTACTGGCAAAAAGGAAGTACTAGTCTGGACTGGCGTTTATGGATATTCATAGGTTTTTGGGGTGTAGCTCTTGCAGTTGATATCTATCGCTTTGCAAACCGTAATACACTTTCGCATACCAGTGTTCGTTATGGAGATTCTGATACAGGACAAGATCGCCTGGATGCAATTCTACAGGCCAGTGGATATGCAATGGATCACAAAGAAAACAATCGGTATATCTATATTCCGACAATGATTGCAGGAGCCATGAATAGACCTATAGTAGTTGAAGTAAAAGAACGTAATGCCGTAATTGATGGTCCATCATTCCTGATTGATCACATTGAGCAACGTATTGAAAATCTAAATTATGTAGATATGTCTGTAGGTGAAGCTGCAAGCAAACCGTTAGGAAGCTCTGTTGCTGATTATAATACCCAATCTGGCCTGGGTTCCACAGATGCGGAAGTATTTAATCCAAAAACGGCATAATGACTTATTAGACGCATATATAGTATAAAAAAGCAACAACCTACCTGTATGTACAGGTAGGTTGTTGCTTTTTTATGATAACCTCAAAACCAGATGGCATGTATTTTTTGCATTACAGACATAAATACGTATTGATTATTAACCTAAATAAAGTTTTTTATGTCAGCTAGTGAAAAATCAATTTCTATTTTAAATGACGTTATAGAAATTTTGAATGATCGGATTGAAGGCTATGAAAGAGCCATGAAAGATGTTGAATTTGAAGATGTAGATTTGAAGGCCATGTTTGCCAATCTTATCCATGAGAGCAGAGGCTTCCGTAATGATTTAATACAGGAAGTAACAACATTAGGTGGTGAGCCAGAAAGAGGCACTACCGCTACAGGACAAATCCACAAAGCATGGATGGATCTGAAAGCAGCTTTCACAGGAAAAGACCGTGAATCTATTCTGAGTTCTTGCGAATTTGGAGATAAGGCAGCTATTAAAGCGTATGATGACGCATTGGAAGACAATGTATCTGCAAGTCTACGTGAAACTCTGCTTCGGCAGCGGGATAGTATCCAAAGAACGCATGACACAATCAGTCAATATCTGCGTTCCAGCCAGGCAGCCTATTAATTTGTATAATTGATAGTAATAAAAATATGGTAGTCCATAAATGCATGAACTACCATATTTTTATTATAAATCTAACTACTTATTCCTTAAATCTGTTATTTCTTTAACCAGTTGAGGGTATGTATCCTGTAGGTCTTCTCCTCCTATAGGTACTCCATCCATGTCTCCATCTAATGAGTCATAATGAATAACATCTGGAAACAAATTTGCTACAGCATCTTGAATTTCTGAATTATCCTGATTCTCATGATTGGCAGAATAGGCTTCATCAGAAACATATAACAGTCCTTCAGCCCAAGTATCGCCTATATCAAAACTATATTTTCCATTAATAAAAGCGTTTATATCCTCTGTGATTTCTTCAAAAAACTGCTTTCCTTTTAATATAAGCCAGCACCGGAAATAAATGAAACCATCTGTAGATATATAATCATCAAAAATAATTTTACCCTCTTCAGTTGTATATCCATTTTCTAAAATTATTGACAATTCGGCAATATTCGCGGTATAAAGCTCATACATCTTTTCCTGAAATACCTTCTCAAAAATTATCAATTCTTCTTTGGTATGATGCGAAAGTAGTCCAATCAGATTCTCAAGATGTTCTTCAATATTATAATCACTCCAGTGAGAGCTTTGCGATCTATTAGATTTTTCAATTGCATTCCAGAAGAAATCTTCTTCTTCCGTTGGTGACATAACAGGTTTGCTTATCATATTATATTCTACACGTAACATTAATGCCATTTATACCAATGTTACCGGAATTGTAAACAAAAAATTGCTCCCTTTTCCATGCTGCTCACTTTCCACCCATATTTTTCCACCTTGTGCTGTTATAAATTCCTTAGAGATAGCCAATCCTAACCCTGTTCCTAAAGAACCATTGTTTTGATCCGGAATCCGAAAATACCGTTCAAATATTTTCTCATGATAGGCTTTATCAATTCCTTTACCAAAATCCTGTACAGAAAAAACCACACTCTTATTTTTCTGTATTGCACTAATAATGATTCTGCTTTGTTCTGATGAGTAACGTACTGCATTAGATAAAAGATTGATCATTACCCAAGCCGTTTTCTCCCGATCAATGTATAATTCAGGAAGTGAATAGTCAGCAATAATCTCTATTTGTATATCTTTTTGTTCTATCTGTGCCTTTAGAGCTTCATATGCATAATCAATAATCTCTTGTGGCTTAGTAGCCCTGAAATGTAACTGGATATTTCCAGTCTCAACCTGTGTCAAATCTAGTAGCTCACGGGTAATTTTTAATAATCGTTGTGTATCAGCCTTTATATTATCAATCATATGTTTCTGTTCTTCGTTGATACTTCCGATACGATCATCTTCCAGCAGTTTTAAACTTAGATTGATAGAGGATATTGGAGTTTTCAATTCATGCGAAATTGTGGCAATGAAGTTAGTCTTGGCCACGTTTAGCTCTTGAAAATGAGTAATGTTTTTAAGAACAATTACATAACCGATTTTGCGTGAATTGGTTTCACCTGTACGCACAAACACCACATCAATAATATCCTTTGTAAAATAAGATTCTTTATTGTCCACTACAATCTTTAGTGGAGTTTGGCTTTCAGAAGTTACATCAGTGACAAGATCCTGAATTAAATTCCGCATCAGGTCATTGGTTAGTGCTATATCTGGAGCATATTTCCCTATCACTTCTTCAGAATTTACTACCATCAACTTTGTAGCCTCCTGATTAATAAATAATATGCGTAAGTTCTCATCCAATCCGATGATAGCATCCCGCATATTATTTATTACAGTATCCAAACGTTTCTTATCAAACAGGATTTTAGCCAGGTTGCTGTTTTCATACTCATCCAACTTTTCCGCCATGGAGTTAAATGCACTAGCAACTTCGCCAAATTCATCATTAGATGTAAAATGTAAACGTTGCTGATAATTCTTGTTGGCAAGGAGTCTGATACTATGGGATAATTCCTGAATAGGATTTGCGATATATCCTGGGAAATTCAAAAAGAAAGTGAAATATACAATGAAGGCTACAACTCCAATCACTGATATATAACTCAATACTTTTTGAGCTGTAGCCTGTGCACTATTATTCTTACGATCTATTGCACGCAGATTTACCTCTGAAATCTGATAAATATCCTTCTGGAGATCTTTATATTGAGGGATTATTTCATTAAAATAATAATCAGAGGGCGTTGACCTATTTGTAGCAGACTGAGTCAGCTGTAGCAGATGTGTATAGTTACTTCTGAGAGATTGTACTAATTCTTTTTCACCAGATTCTGTTATGTTATCCTCCTCATTCTTCAGATTTTTTTCAAATACAACAATGGCCTGTCTAAGCATCTGTTCACGTACCTGATTGATAAGGCTATCTTGATTAGGAGAGAAAAAAAACTCGGTATGGTATCTTTTCATTTCATCTAATGCCTGCGTCATGGCTTTGGTGTACTCTACAGATTCATAATTATCCTCAATAATCTGATCAGATTCATCAGACAATAATTTAATAAAATATGCACCCAACCCACCGATGATAACGAATAAGGCAAATAAAAAAGCAATCCCTGCTACCAGTTTGGTTTTTATTTTCATTTAGGATACAATGATTAAATCAATAGGTGTGGATTCTGTTTTCAGAAGCATATTTCGTAATAAAGTAGACTTGAGAACAAAATTCCAATGGTTAAAATGAGGCTTACCTAAAATGATAAAACTAATTTGTTTCTCCAAAGCAATGTTTAAAACAGCATCTGATACACTCTTATTTTTTACCCGCATTACCTCTGCTCCCATCTCTGTTGCCATCTTAAAGTTATTGATAAGATGACGCTGGGATGCTAGTTTAATTTTATCCGGATCTTCTCGTGGAGTCTGAACATACACCACATACCAACTGGCATCATAGTAGCTGGCAAGTCTGGCAGTCTGACGGATTATTTTCTGTGCTCCTTCGTTATTTGAACTAATACACGCCAGTAGCTTCTCTGGACGCAGCCGATTGGGACCTAGTACTTCTGTTTCAATTTTCTTCTCTACCTGATAGGCAACCTCTTTTAAGGCCAGTTCGCGAAGTTGTAAAATCTGTTCAGACCGAAAAAAATTGGATAACGCAGCTGCTATTTTTGCACCATGGTATATTTTTCCATCCTTGAGTCGTTGAATAAGTTCATCTGCAGGCAAATCAATGTTCACTATCTCGTCCGCCATACGCAGTACATGATCAGGCACTCTTTCAGATACTTCAATTGAGGTAATATGATATACCTGGTTATTCAGGCTTTCAAGATGCTGGATGTTTACAGCACTTATCACACTTATACCAGCCTGAAGCAGATCAACCACATCCTGCCATCTTTTCTCATTTTTGCTACCAGGAATATTGGTATGTGCCAGCTCATCTACTATTACCACTTCCGGATGCTGATTTAGAATAGACTGCAGGTCCATTTCTTCCAGTTCCTTACTTTTATAAAATACTTTTTTTCTGGGAATAGTTGGCAGATCTCCAACTAATGCAGCAGTTTCTGCTCTGTTGTGTGTTTCTACAAATCCGATTTTCAAATTAATACCACTACGAATCAACTGGTGGGCTTCCTGAAGCATTCTGTATGTCTTTCCGACACCAGCACTCATTCCTATGTAGAGCTTAAATTTTCCTTTCCGTGATTTCTGAATGAGTTGTAAAAAATGGTCAGCAGACTCATTCTGACTTAGCTCAGGCATAATGAAAATAGTATATTATAATATGGAGTATAAAGAAGGCTGATAGATACAGTCAGAAGAGAACACAAATCTCCTCTGACTGTATTCTTGCTGTTAAAGATTAAAACTTAAATGCCATGGAGGTTGTAACTATACCATCTGTCTTTTTAGTCTGATTATCTTTTACAAATACAGAATTTGAGGCAGAATACAATCGTCCTTCAATTCGTAAGGCTACATTTTCTATCGGAAAATAATCCAGATTCAATGAGGGACTAAATGTCTTAAATCCCGTCACTACCGTTTCTTCATTCAAAGAAGTAGGTGCAATTATAATATTATTAGGATCATTATAATATTCCACTCTGCCTCCGATGGCTACTTTATCTGTTGGCTTATATCTGACCATCAGATTGGGATTCCACCATGTTTTGGTGCCATCTTTTTTACCAGTTATATCTAGTTGCTGCTGCCAGCCAATGTCAAAAGCAGCAATAATGGTAACCTTTTCAATCAAATCAAGAACGGTATAGAAGTTATGATAATAACGATAGGTCCCTTCTTTTCCAAAGAACGTACTGGAATTCAATAAGACACCTTTAGTAGGTTTATACTGAATTTGTGTACCTAAGGCTTTATTCTGATCTGTTTCAACAATTCGCTGCCATCCATTCAGAACCAGTCCGGAAATGGTCAGTTTATCACTGATATCCCAAGTTAACTTTGCTCCTGTTTCGTAATAAGGTGTATTATCAGCCATTAGTGATCGTGTGAGTGTTGGATTATCAATAGATAATGCCGACTCATATCCAATGTGTGAAGGTAAGATCCCTGCATCCAGCCACAGCCCTTTGGCTAAACGAACACCAACATTAGCCTGGTAAATATACTTAAGTACTTCCGAACCATTTATTGTTTCAGCAGCATAATTTCGCTGTACATAGGTCCCAGTGTGCAATCCGATATTTCCCCTCACGACGTCAGAAGTATAGGCAGCCCCTATAACTGCATTATTGAGAGAAAACTCATTATGCCGGCTGTGTGCGTATACAAAACCTGGACGTTCATGGTTTTCAGGTTGGTTAAAATCATAGAGATAATAAATGTCTGCAAAAGCACTAAATGTCAACTTAGGTTTAGCAATTTCAATACTATCTGTAGTCAATACAGTCTGTCCCTGAGCAAGAGCTACTGAAGCAGTCAAACAAGCTGCCACAATCCATTTTTTCATTTGTACTGGTCTTAATTTAAGTAAGAAAATAAAACTGAATAAGAAATTATTTAAGGTTATCCAAAGCGAGATTCAGCTTCAGGACATTTACCTGACGAGGACCAAAGATACCTAAAAAACGGTCTTCCATTTGTTCGTCAACCAATGCTTTGACTTTGTCTTGTGAAAGCTTACGGACCTGAGCTATACGTGCAATCTGAACATAAGCGGCTTCAGGAGAGAGATGAGGATCAAGTCCACTACCTGAAGCTGTAACTAATTCAGATGGAATATCAGATTTTTTAACTCCATGATTATGTACCAGAAAAGTATGTATTCTCGATTGAACAGTTGCCAGGTAATCCGGATTAGATGGACCAGCATTGGAGCCATAAGAGCCATTTGTTGCATCAAAGTTGAAAGCAGAAGGACGCGAATTGAAATATTTGTCAGAGGTAAAGGGCTGCGCTACATTAGCAAACCCTACAATTTTCTCTCCTCGTTTGATGATTTCTCCTTTACCCCCATTTGGGCCAAGGACTCTGGCAATTCCTACAACAAATAAAGGATATATACCACCCAAAAACACAAACAATACGAAAGTAATTACGATAGATTGTTTTAAGTACGATAACATATATAAAGTTCATTAAGTATGTAAAATAGTGGAAGTTCAGATCAGTGTTAATGTGTCTACCAATCTAAAAAATCTCTTTAAGCCATTCCCAACAGTGTAATCACTACATCGATGACTTTAATTCCAATAAAAGGGACAATAACACCTCCTAGCCCATAAATCAGCAAGTTTCTGCGCAACAAGGCACTGGCTCCGATTGGTTTATATTCCACACCTTGTAATGCCAAAGGAATCAGAAAAGGGATAATGATAGCATTAAAGATCACAGCTGCCAGAATAGCCGATTGAGGACTTGTCAAATGCATGATATTCAAAGCCTGTAAAGCAGGGATCGATCCCATAAACAAAGCGGGTACGATGGCAAAGTATTTAGCCACATCGTTGGCAATAGAAAAGGTAGTGAGTGTACCACGAGTAATGAGTAGTTGCTTACCAATCTCAACAATCTCAATAAGTTTAGTAGGATCATTGTCCAGATCAACCATGTTACCAGCTTCTTTTGCAGCCTGTGTACCTGAGTTCATAGCAACCCCGACATCTGCCTGAGCCAAAGCAGGTGCATCATTGGTACCGTCGCCCATCATAGCGACAAGCTTACCACCAGTTTGTTCTTTACGGATATAACTTAACTTTTGCTCTGGAGTAGCTTCGGCAATAAAATCATCTACCCCAGCCTTCTCTGCAATATATTTGGCTGTTAAAGGGTTGTCACCTGTTACCATCACAGTCTTCAATCCCATTTTGCGCAAACGCTGAAATCTTTCTTGGATCCCTGGTTTGATGATATCCTGCAATTCAATTACCCCCATTACCTGACTATTTTCGGAAACAACCAAAGGAGTACCACCATTAGCTGCTATTTCCCTTACTGTGTTTTCAGTTTCTACTGGAAAAGTATTTCCACTCTGTAATGCCATTCGTTTAATGGCATCAAAAGCACCTTTTCTAATTTTGCGTCCATCAGGCAGATCTACACCACTGGAACGAGTTTCTGCGGTAAATTTAATCAATAGACTACCCTGCGGTAGTTCTTTTTTACTTGATGCAGATCCATTTAAACTAGTACCAGCCAAGTCAACAATTGATTTTCCTTCTGGTGTTTCATCAGCCAGTGAACTCAGCATGCAATGTTCAATGAATAATCTCTTGTCAATTCCTGTTGCGGGATAAAAATTTGTTGCTTTTCGATTACCAATGGTGATTGTACCCGTTTTATCCAAAAGCAATGTGTCAATATCTCCAGCTGTTTCTACAGCCCGCCCTGACTTGGTAATTACATTGGCCTGTAAGGCTCGGTCCATACCTGCAATCCCAATGGCAGATAAGAGCCCCCCAATGGTAGTTGGAATCAGACATACAAACAAAGATACCAATGCAGCAATGGTTATAGGAGTCTGTGCATAATCAGCAAACGGTTTGAGTGTAACTGTTACCAGTAAAAAGGTAAGTGTAAAACCAACCAGCAGAATAGTAAGTGCAATCTCATTAGGAGTTTTCTGGCGGCTTGCACCTTCTACTAACGCAATCATTTTATCCAGAAAGCTTTCACCGGGTTGAGTTGTTACCTTCACCTTGATATGATCAGATAACACCAGTGTACCGCCTGTTACACTTGAACGGTCTCCACCTGCTTCCCGAATTACGGGTGCGGATTCACCTGTAATAGCTGATTCGTCAATCGTAGCTAATCCTTCTATGATTTCACCATCAGCAGGAATTACATCTCCAGCATCACATACAAATATATCTCCTTTCTTAAGCTGAGAAGAACTCACTACCTGAATTTCATTCAGTTTAATATCTCCAACCAAAAGTACACGCTTAGCCGGGGTCTCTGAACGGGTTTTTCGTAAGGATTCTGCCTGAGCCTTTCCTCTTGCTTCCGCTAATGCCTCTGCAAAGTTGGCAAACAAAAGTGTAAGCAAAAGAATGATAAAGATACCCAGGTTATATCCAATTGATCCCTGACTTGCATCTCCTGTCAAAAGAATATTGAGACATACTGCCAGCATAATTACTGTTCCAATTTCTACAGTAAACATAACTGGATTTTTAATCATTGTAACAGGATTGAGTTTGACAAATGATTCTTTCAATGCATCTGCCATAAATTCTTTCCGGAATAATCCGGATTTATTTTTAGTTGCCATTTTTTGTTGATAAACAATAAGTTACAAACAGAACATATGTTATATATTTCTCACAAAATCAATTACATAGAGAAATATTCTGCTAAAGGTCCTAATGCCAGTGCGGGAAAGAATGAAAGTGCTGTAATCACTACTGCAACAGCCATAATCATTACTCCAAAGGTTACCGTGTCAATACGTAAGGTACCTGATGATTCTGGAATAAATTTCTTGCGAGCCATCAATCCTCCTATAACTACAGGCCCGATCAATGGTACATAGCGCCCCAGGATCAGGACAAAACCCGTAGTAATATTCCACCAGGGAGTATTGTCACCAAGACTTTCAAAACCAGAACCATTATTGGCATTAGAGGAAGTAAATTCATAGAGTATATCCGAAAATCCGTGGAAGCCAGGATTGTACAACCAGGATTCTTTGCCACCATATCCTACTAAAGCTGCGTTATTTGCCGCAAACCAAGCTGTCATAGCTGTACCAACCAGAATCAGAAATGGAGATAACAAAGCTACGATCATAGCAATCTTTACTTCCCGTGCTTCAATCTTCTTCCCAAGCATTTCAGGAGTACGTCCAACCATCAGACCAGATATAAATACTGCAATAATCAGGTAGATGAAGAAGTTTTCGAAGCCTACACCTACTCCACCATAAAAAGCATTGATCATCATTGCCAGTAATGCATTCAAGCCAGAAAGAGGGGTTAAACTATCCTGCATACCATTTACGGATCCGGTTGAGATTACGGTTGTTGCGATAGACCAGAATCCGGAAACAACGGGACCAAAGCGCACTTCTTTTCCCTCCATATTGCCATGAGACTGGTTAATTCCCATAGCTGCAATAGCAGAGTTGCCTTGTGTTTCTGCAATCATTGTCGGAATAGCCAGTGCCAGGAAGCCTATCGTCATCACACCAAATATCATCCAGGAAAGCTTTCGTCTGTTCAGGTAAAAACCCAGGGCAAACACCAACGCCACAGGGATGATCATTTGTGCGATCAACTCAACAGAGTTGGTAAAATAATTGGGGTTTTCCAATGGATGGGCAGAGTTTGCTCCAAAGTAACCACCCCCATTAGTTCCCAGGTGTTTGATGGGTAGCATAGCAGCTACAGGTCCTCTATACACAGGTAAAGTGGCTCCTTCTAGTGTATGAATGGTTTCCTTTCCTTCATATGTGGCAGGCATACCATTAATCACAAAGACAATAGCCAGCACAACACAAATAGGCAACAGGATACGGGTAATGCTTTTTATAAAGTAATTCCAAAAATTCCCCAGATCACTTGTTGTCCGATCACGTAGCCCATTGATGAGAATGGCAAAAGCAGCCATACCGGTCGCAGCAGAAACAAACTGAAAAAACGTCAGAACAAACAACTGTGAAAAGTATGATACCCCTGACTCGCCATAATAATGTTGTAGATTGCAGTTAACAATAAAACTGATAGTAGTATTAAAAGCCAGATGAGGAGACATATTCGGAATACCATCCGGATTAAGAGGTAACCACGCTTGTGTCATTAATACCAGCATACCTAGTAAAAACCAGATAAGATTGATTGTAAGCAGGGCAAACAAATTCTGCTTCAAAGTCATTTCCCGTGTTGGATCAATACCTGACAGGCGATAGAACACATTTTCCAGTGGAGACATAAAGTCCAGCAGAGATTTCTCTCCTGCATAAACTTTGGCTATATATTTACCCAGGATGTAGCCTGTCAAAATAATAACAGCGAAAATGACTACAACTCCTGCCAATTCATTTATCATAGAATAGTATAAAGTTTATAAGCGTAAACAAAAATTCTCAGAATTTTTCAGGCTTGATGAGCACATAACACAGATACCCAAAAACCACAATAGAAATAATTAGTAAGGCAATCATAAAGTAGAGATGGTTGACAGATTAAACATTTTCAAAAAAGTCAACAGATTTAAAGAATAGCCAGAAGCAGATCAAACCAGCAAGAACAAGGAGAATGATCATCAGAACGTCAGACATAGTAGTAACTGATTATGATTTATAGTTTTTAGAGGTTGTGTAACTTATTTTTAAAGAGGCGAAAAGAGCAGATTTTAGAGCGAACCAAGACTATTTTGAGGGGCATAGTCAGAGACCATGGGCCGAAAAATAGGCGAAGGTGCAGCCTAAAAGATGACTTTTCAGCCTTTAAAAATAAGTTTAGACAACCTCTTAGAAACAGGAACTTTTGAAGTTGTCCTCTTGGATGATTTGTGGAACAAAAAGAATCCTATCAGGCAAAGCAAAAAGACAATGAACAGCAGAATTAAAAGGGACATAAAAGAGTGTTGTTAAGAGTTAATTTCGATTCAGTTTCTATTGAATCGTCTCCTCTCCTATGCCAAATGGAGTGCCATTACTCTATAAGAACCAGACACAAACAACAACTCATTAAAAACCAATAACTTACCACAAATCAGAAATAATTACAGAGCTATGATTTTCCATTTTGAAAATGCTATTTTTTCAAAATGGAAAATGAGTTTGATAAAATTTGTACAATAGATTTTTCAACAGGATTGGAGTGAAATAAAAAAGCCCTGTAGATACTAGTATCTACAGGGCTTTTTAACAGAAAGCAATGGAGTTATTCTAAACCATATTCGTGCATCTTTCGGTAAAGTGTAGTAAGACCTATACCAAGTAAATTAGCTGCTTCTGGTTTGTTACCACCTGTTACGGACAAAATTTTCTGGATATGAATCTTCTCAATTGCAGAAATAGATGTTTCAGAATGGTTGATAGTTTTATCTGTTTTATCTGACAGAATTTCAATAGGTAGCAGATCTTCTGTAAGTTGATCCAAGTCACAAAGGATAACAGCTCGTTCAATGATATTTTTTAATTCACGTATATTTCCCTTCCAAGTATATCCCATCAATTGTTTGATAAATTCAGGGGCCAGGGAATCGATTCTTTTATTAGTCTTTAAAGCATAATACTGGCAGAAATGTAAAGCTAGAGTAGGAATATCCTCTTTACGTTCACGTAAGGCTGGAATCAGGATTTTAAAGACCGATAACCGATAATATAAATCCAAACGAAAATGATCTTTTTCTGCTTCTTTATTGAGATCACGATTTGTTGCAGCCACAATTCGAACATTCACTTTAGTAGGTTTGGTATCGCCTAATTTGGTAAATGTCTGTGTTTCCAGTACCCGCAAAAGTTTAGATTGTAAATCTGTATGCATTTCTCCAATTTCATCCAGAAATAAGGTACCAGTATCTGCTTCTTCAAATAAACCTTTTTTATCAGATACAGCCCCACTAAAGGCACCTTTCCGGTAGCCAAACATCTCAGATTCCAGCAAGTCTTTGGGAAAAGCACTACAATTAACAGCTACAAAGGGTTTTCCCTTTCGTGTGCTAGCTTGATGAATGGCCTGTGCAAATAATTCTTTTCCTGTTCCAGTTTCGCCTTCCAATAAAACAGAAGTATCAGCTGTAGCGACCCTTCTGGCCATATTAATTGCATTAGCTATAGCAGGTGCATTGCCAATAATGGTCTCAAAACCACTTTGCGTATTCACCTTACTCTCTAACTCTGAGACTTTTTTTCTAAGCTGAGCCTTTTCCACAGCCTTTTCTATGGTGAGAAGCATTTGTTCATCCTGATCACCTTTTGTGATATAATCAAATGCACCTAGTTTCATGGCCTTCACTCCATCTGAAATTGTACCATAGGCAGTCATTACAATAACTTCTATATCTGGATATTTTGATTTTACTTTTTGTAACAGATCTATTCCATCTCCATCAGGTAATCGAACATCTGTTAAAATCAGTAAGACGTCTGTGTGTTTTTCCAGTTCTTGTAAACCCTGGCGTACAGTAGATGCTTGCCAGATAGTATATCCTTCAAGCTCAAGAATACGTGTCAATAACGATCTCAGCTTTACTTCATCATCAATAATTAATAGGGATGGCTTTATCATTCAACAGCTTTATTTCAGTAAAAGCCTGCAAGTATACTATTTGCTCACCAAACTTTTCTAAAAAGCCCAACAACGTATTGTATTTCTAAAAACAAAAAACAGCTTATGTGATATAAGCTGTTTGCCAAAAGAAAGATTATCTTACTCTTACTCCATCTAATTCACACATCTTCCTTATATGTAATTCCAAAAGATTCAATACAAATATACCTCAGCTACACACTGGCAGCACCTCTAATAACCGCCAGAATCAATGCGATTACAGCAATTACTAATAGAATATGGATTAATCCACCCAGGCTAAATGCAAAAAATCCCAAAAGCCATCCAATCAATAAAATGACGGCAACGATATACAATAAATTTCTCATGGTTGATAAGGTTTAGTATATTCAGTTTGTTTTACTACCATAGATTTTCAAAGAATCATGCCATTACTCTCTTAGTATAAACTCACTTAGTATAGTACTCAACCATTCAGTAGATAGGGTACAATTGTGACTGTTTTTCTACAATCCGCAAGCAAAATCAATCATTTCCAGAAGTTACGAAATTTTTCTTTGCATTAGTTGAGATTCCGAATGACCTTACTAGTACAACTATGCATGTAAAAAAATTTTTTCAAAACTTCTGGACAGTATTAAAAGGTAGCTTCAATGCTTTTATAAATGACAATGCGATGAAGCTTAGTGCCTCTTTATCTTACTATACAGTTTTCTCACTAGCTCCTCTGCTAATTGTTGTGATCTCACTCTTAGGGGTATTCTATGGAAGGGAAGCTATACAAGGTCGTATCTATGGTCAGATAGATTCGGTAATTGGTAAAAGTGCAGCATTGCAAATACAGGAAATAATTAAAAATGTACAGATATCCGGAGATAGTCATATGGGTGCTATCATAGGTATTGCGACATTAATATTCAGTGCGACTGGTGTATTTATTGAAATTCAGGATTCTATAAATTCTGTCTGGTCTATCAAGGCTAAACCCAAACAAGGGTGGTTTAAGTTTATTCAAAATCGCCTGTTATCCTTCTCTCTTATTATTACATTAGGCTTTTTACTTTTGGTATCTCTTATAGTCAGTGCTTTTTTAGATATTCTCAGCCAACAGTTAGAACGTCTATTCTCCGATTATACACTCTATATTGCATATGCTCTAAATTACATTCTTATAATCTGTGTCATTACAGCACTGTTTGCAATAATATTTAAAGTACTTCCGGATGGTAACCCTCGCTGGAAAGACACATTAATAGGTGCAGCATTTACAGCTGTATTATTTACATTAGGTAAATTTCTGATAAGTTTTTATCTCGGTCAATCTGATGTAGGTAGTACATATGGTGCGGCCGGTTCTATTATCGTAATTCTGTTATGGGTATATTACTCCTCTATTATTCTCTATTTTGGTGCAGAGTTTACAAAGGTTTACTCACAATGTTTTGGGACACCTATAGAGCCGTCTAAGCATGCAGTCTTTATTGTAAAAGAAGAAACAGAACATTCAGCAAATGAGATGAAGACCATTAATCATGAAAACAAAAAATCCTCACTTCTGGCTGAGAAATGAGGATTTTCTTAGAACTTTAGTTTTAAACTTAATTCAGGTTTTCATTTCTCGGAAAACGGATAGTAAATTTGGTACCTATACCTACTTCAGACTCTACATCTACTGTTGCTCCATGTGATTGGAGAATATTCAGTGTTGCTGCAAGCCCAAGCCCCATACCATCCTGTTTTGTTGTAAAGTAAGGTTCAAACAGGTGTTGCAGTTCTTCCTCTTTTATACCCACTCCATTATCTTCTATGAATGTAAGACAGTAGGTATCTGTAATTTCTGTTCCGATAGTTAGTGTACCTATATCTTCTGACATTGCCTCAATAGCATTAATAATGATATTCAGTAAAGCTATTGATACCAGTGATTTATCCAGATTTAAATCACACTCAGTCTTTTCATACTGTTTCACCACAGTTACCTTCTTCAGATGAGCCCGATCTTTTGCCAGATCAATTGTCTCATCCAATAGTTGATGGACAGGGTAAAATGTACGCCTTACTTCCGTAGGTTTCAGCGAATTCAACAAATCAGTAATCAGACCATTTACCCTATTCACATTACGTTTGATAATATCCGTATACAAAGAAAAGGAGTCATCCACTAACTCAGCTTCCAGTTGGTCCAAAGCCAGATTAATATTTGTCAAAGGATTACGAATTTCATGACCCATTGTACGTACCAGACGTCCACTGGCAGCCATTTTTTCAGCCAGAGTAGCATTTCGTTCCAGTCTTTTCTTTTCAGTTACATCATGCAGTGTGCCCTGATAGTAACTGTTATCCTCGTTAGACGGGCGGCCCAGCGAAAGAAGGCAATAAAGCTTTTTCTGACTTTTGGATAGAAAAACAGCTTCCCACTCACTTACCTCTTTTTTATTCTGGAGCAACTCGTTTAGTTGTCGCTTATGTGCAGTTTCTTCCATTAGATCCTGAAGTTGCATCTCCAAAAACTCTTCTCTCCTATATCCTAGAATCTGGCTCCCCGCTGAGTTGACATCTAATATTGTTCCTTTATCATCCATTAGAAAAATAAAATCCTGAGACTGATCAAAGATATTACGGTATTTACGCTCACTTTCACGTAACGCGCGAATTGCAGACATACGTTCAATGGAATACCGGATACTTCTTTCAACTTTCTCACTATCTAATTCACTCTTGATCAGATAGTCCATAGCTCCAAGTTCTGTCGCTTTTCTGTCAATATCCGAATTGCCTTTACCTGTCAGTAGTATAATAGCAGCATCTTCATCAATTTCTTTGGTTTCTCGAATAAGATCCAGACCGTTTTTAGCACCCAGAAAGAAATCGTAGATATAAATGTCATGATTTTTCTCTGCAATTTTCTGAATTGCATCCTGGTAACGATAAGCCCAGCTAACTGTAAAGCTTTTATCTGGTATACCACTCAGATAATTTTTCATTAATAAATAATCATCTTCATCATCATCGACTAACAACACACGGATAGTTTCCATTGTTAAAGTGGTACCTTTACTTTCATAAAGGATTTTTTTACAAGTAATGAATAAAATATCTTCTTATTGTCTATTTAATATAATCACTCAAATACAGGCAAAGTAAATGTAAAAGTAGCCCCATTACCAGGAGTACTCTCTGCCCATATGACTCCGCCGTGCCCTTCAACTATTCTTTTGCAAATAGCTAAACCAATGCCTGTTCCAGAATATTCAAAACGGGCATTTAATCGTCTGAATAAAGTGAAAATTTGTTCAGCATATTCAGCTTCAAATCCAATCCCATTGTCAGATATAGATATTTGCCAATATTTCTTAGTCCCTGAATGCAGTGTTAAGATGGTAGAAACAGATATTCTAGGCTGTGCAGTATTAAATTTCAATGCATTCCCAATCAGATTCAAAAATAACTGGTGCATTTGTGCATCTACCGCTTTAACCACGGGCAAATTTCCTACATGGATGACAGCCTGTTTATCATTTATTTTTTCATCCAGATCCTCGAGGACTTTTTGCAGAGTATGAGAAAGATCTATAGAATCAAAGGGTTGCTGAACCCGTCCAATTCGTGAAAACTCCAGTAAAGTCTGAATCATCTCCTGCATACGTCTGGCAGACTCCCGCATCCTTTCCAGAGAATCAAATTCAATTTCTGTAAGTTTTGATCCAAGACGTTGTTGGAGAAACTCAGCAAAAGCCCTAATTTTACGTAGAGGTTCCTGTAAATCATGTGAAGCTATATAAGCAAATTGCTCTAGCTCCTGATTTGAATGATTTAGTTCGTGAATCTTAGCTTCCAGCTCTTCTTCATATGTACGTAATTGTGTAATATCATTTATACTACCAACTATCCGGCGAGGAAATTCACCTTCATCCTCTCCTAGCCTTCCATGCAAAATTACAGTTCGTTGCTGATTTGAAGCAGTAATCAGTTGTGCCTCAATATGAAAAGTTTGATGATTGGAAATTGCATCAAAGCAAGCATTTTTAATACGCTCTCTATCTTCTTGTCTGATAAAATGATGCAGATACTCATCAAGAGATATTGTAGGAAAGTTATTTTCTGGTAATTCATGTAATTGAAACATTCCTTTTGACCAGCTCATCTTTCCTGTATCCAGACACAATTCCCAACTACCGTATCCCATGATGGACTCAGCTTCTTTCAACAAAGCTTCACTATTCATCAATTGACGGGTTGTATTGCGTAGTTCTGTTATATCAGCAGCACTTCCAAGAAACTTTATTGGATTTCCTTTCTCATCAAAAACAGGCTGGCCTTTACCCATCAAGATCCGCCGTTCACCATCTGGCCTGATTATAGAATGTTCTATCTGATATGGATTGTGATCCTGCATACATTTTGCAATGCATTCAGTCATTCGTTTTTGATCCCTGAAATCTAACAGGCTGATAAACGAATCATAACTTAATTCAAACAACTCTATATCCTGACCAAAGATTTCCCATAATCCTTTAGACCATACAACCTTATTAGTAGAAATGTCCCATTCCCAACTACCAAATTTCATTGAGACTTCAGCCTGAGTCATAATCAACTCTTGTTGTCTGAGTCTTTCTACCAGAACCTTTTCCTCTGTAATATCTTCTGAATACCCCAGAATCTCAGTAACAGTTCCGTGTGCCTTCTTTAAGATCGTATATCTTGTCTTTAAATATCTTGTTCCTCCATTTTTATGCTTTATAGTCCCCTCTCTAAGCCAAACATCTGGTAGTTCTTCAAAAATGCCTGAAAAATTATCAGGAAAAAGATTATCAGAAAGCCCGGACAATGATCTGTTCATTGTCTCTAAATCCTCCAAACTATATCCTAAGATTTCTGTTATCTCTTTGTTTACATAAAGGATCTTTACATCTGGTATTTCATGAATATGGATAAGTGTGGAGGAAAGCCCTATAATTCTCTGGAAAGCATCTTCTGTAAGAATTTCAGATTCGAGCTGAGAACCAGGAATAATAGAAGTGAGGCGCATGAACTGTAAAGGATTGAGCAGATTTCATAATTCTGCATATATAAAAGTGCACTAACAGAGTTTGTGCATTGGCAATACTGTTAGTGCAGGAAAACTTTTATTTTATAGATTGTATATCTTTAATTTATTGTACAATGTTTTCCGATCAATATCCAGGATTTTAGCAGCCTTACTTTTGTTAAAGTTTACCTGTTTCAATACATTGAGAATCATTTCATATTCTGCTCCATGTGCAACATCCTTCAAACTATTTTTTCGGGATAATGCATTTACAGAATTAACTTCAGGATGTATATCTATTTCAGGTATTGGTAAACTAGCGGGGCTATCATCAATAAATTGCAGCTTTGAATAATTGGAAATCTCAAAAGGCAAAGTTATAGCTTCAATATAATCCCCATCTGTGAGAAGCGTAGCCCGTTTGATTACATTTTTCAACTCCCTCAAATTACCTGGCCAAGGATATTTCATAAAATAAGCAATCACATCATCACTAAAACCTTTGACATTTTTACCTAATTCAGCATTGGTATTTAACAGAAAATGATTCGCAAATGTCATTACATCTTCCTTTCGATCCCGCAAGGGAGGAACATCAATACTAAATTCATTAAAGCGGTAGAACAAATCTTCTCTGAATTTTCCTTGGCGAAAAGCATCCATCAATTTTTCGTTACTAGCTACTACGATGCGAACATCTAATGGTATCTCTTTAGTACTACCAATACGCTTTACCCGTCGTTCCTGTACAACACGTAATAGGGATACTTGTACGTCATAGGATAGATTCGCTACCTCATCCAAAAATAATGTCCCTCCATTTGCCTGTTCAAAGTGTCCTATTTTAGTAGTTAAGGCACCGGTAAATGACCCTTTTTCATGACCAAATAATTCGCTATTAGCCAGATCTCGGGGAATAGCACCACAATCCATAGCTACAAAGGGCTGATCACGTCTTTTACTTCGCTTGTGTATCTCACGTGCGATAGCTTCTTTTCCTGAACCACTTTCACCATAAATAATAACACTATAATTAGTCGGAGCTACCAGATCTATTTGTCTGTAAAGCTCCTTGGAGGCAGGATCATTCCCAAAAATATATTCACTATTAAAGCGAAAAGTTTTGCCCTTTTTGGTACTTTCAGCAAGACTATCTCCATTGACTTCCGTTTTACCAACTTCTACAACAGGAGCAACAGTTTGCTGAGTTGTTTTGTCTTGCGAGTCTTCCAGTGCTTTTCGCACAGTCAGCAGAATTTCATCCGGAAAAAGAGGTTTGGTCACATAGTCAAATGCGCCTAAACGCATGACATCAACTGCTATCTTGATATCAGAATATCCTGTAATAACAATAACAGGAACATGTGGATATTTTTCTTTAATCTTTGTTAAGATTTCCCCACCAGTCATGTCACCCAGTTTAAAATCTGTTAACACCAGATCCGGTTTAAATTCTTGCAAAATTTGAAGACTATCTTTTCCATTGTTTGCTACCTGCACATCGAACTGGTGTTTCGTCAGAAAACGTTTTAATAACAAACAAATGTCTAAATCATCATCAATTACCAGAATTTTGCTCATACAAGAATAGGTTAAAAAGGTTGATTGGTTATTATGTGTACTTTATATACTTATTGTGCTGTATAGACAACAGACTATCTGAAATACAGCAAGTAACAAATGGCTAATTTATATTCTCAATTTGTGTTTACCTACATCAGTCCATTTTCTTAATTTCGCAGAAGGAATATTCAGCTGATCACGGTATTTCACTACTGTCCGGCGGGCGATAGAATAGCCACGGGAAACCAATAGGTCAACAATCTCTTTATCAGAAAGAGTATGATTCTTATCTTCGTTTTCAATTATGTCTGCGATCATTTCCTTAACTTCCATAGTGGAGACCTCTTCACCATCTTCACGGATTGTTTTTTCTGTAAATAATTGTTTAAGAGGAATTATTCCAAATGGAGTTTGTACATATCTTGTACTGGTAACCCTTGAAATAGTTGAGATATCCATACCTATCATGTCTGCAATGTCTTTTAGAATCATAGGTTTCAGGTCAACAATTTCGCCAGATACAAAGTAATCATATTGCAGTTGCAAAATGGCGTTCATTGTACTCAGCATTGTATTTTCACGTTGCTGAATGGCATCAATGAACCATCTGGCTGAATCAACTTTATTTTTAACAAATTGGTAGGTGCTTTTATCTGTTTTGGCTTTTCCTTGAGCAATATCCAGCATTGCTCTGCTTAATCGAAGTTCTGGGGCATTTTTACTATTAAGAATCACCCGTATTGAACCGTTTTCGTACTGCAGGATAAAATCAGGCACAATATATTCATTTACTGAAGCAGTCGCAGCATCACTATAGATAGGCTTGGGCTGCAAAGAGGAAATAAGTTTAAGAACTTCTTGCATCCGTTCATAATCTAACCCTAGTAAGCGTACAATTCTGTCGTAATTACCAGTTTCGATTTCATGCATATAGTCCTCTACGATTGTGCAGGCCAGAAGTACATTTTCGTCCGTTTCACGTCTGGATAATTGGAGAAGAAGACATTCCTGTAAGTCACGTGCACCTATTCCCGGAGGGTCTAGATGTTGAATGAGTTTGCGTATAGACTCTATTTCTTCTTCATTAATAAAAACATTTAACGAAAATGAGATGTCATCGGCAAGATCTTCAGAAGAATAACGCAAATACCCATCATCATCAATAGAATCAAGAATAAACTCTGCAATCTGTTGTTGTCTTTCTGTTAAAGGTAGAAAATGTATCTGATCTTTTAGTTCTTCTCTGAAGGATTTTGCTTGAGGTATAGGGCGAGAATATTCTTCCTGGTCTGTATAGTTATTAACCTGAGTTTTATAATTAGGTAAATCATCCTCTACCAAACTATCCCAGTCATACAATTCTTCAGTTACAGGTGTATCTTCATACATGTCATCAGTTTCAAATTCATCTGTTACCACATCACTTTCTGTTTCTTCTGCTACAGTGGCACCTTCCTCCAAAGCTGGATTCTCTTCCAGTTCTTTTTGGATCTGCTGAACAAGTTCATCAGTTGACAGATGCAAAAGATTTAGCATTTGTATGTGTGTAGGAGCAATGCGAAGTCCTTGTTTCTGAACTTGAGTTTGCTTAAGCATAGTAATAAAAAATTAGGTCAGTAAGAGAATGTTACCTTATATTACCAACTCTTGGGCCAGAATATCATATAGTGTGTACAAATCCAGTAAAAACCTTGATAAATACCTGAAAATGTGATACTTATATAGAAAATAAAAAATTATGGTAGTCAATCAGCTAGTAGAAAAACAAGATAGGCTGTAGAAAAAATTCCACAAGATCTATATTTTAACCAGATTCTGACAATATTTTCATAAAAATTCCACACAATTTCAGGAGTTTAGTGAAAGTGTAGTACTAATAATCAGTTGTTTTGTTTTCAGTGTGATTCTAGAATATATAGGATTATAAAATTAAACTTGAATGTATCGGAATCAGAATGGGAAAGGGAATAATTACAGGGATATAGAACCATTTTGTGGAGGCTTTAGTTATTTGATAAATTATTATGTAGATTTTGAGCAGATTCCTCTACAAAATTTAGTTTCTATGAATCCTTATATCCTTGTTGCTGATGATGATGCCGATGATAGATTTTTATTGCAGAATGCTTTTCAGGAAGAAAAAATACCTAATCCTGTTATCTACTTTCGGGATGGCGTAGAGTTAGTGGAGCACCTCTATAAGCAACAAAATGACGAATCCCTCACTCCAGGATTGATTATCTTAGATTTGAATATGCCACGAAAAGATGGAAGGCAAGCTTTAAAAGAGATAAAAAGCAATCCGGACTGGCGTTTTATTCCGGTGTTGGTTTTTACTACGTCTGAGGCAGAAAAGGATATAGAAGAATCCTATCAGTTAGGGGCAAATAGTTACATAGTAAAGCCCAGCGACTATACAAAACTAACAGATCTTATCAGATCTATTCGTGATTTTTGGCTGGGCTCTGTAACATTACCAAGAAGGTCCATGATTAATCAATCATTATAAGCAATTGACTTGTTTAGCTTTCGTTCAGTTTCGGCATGATCAATCTGATCAACAATCTGATTTGACCATGTATAGTAGTTCTGATCTATATATTTACTTAAATAACGATTTGCTATAAATGGAACAACAGCTTTGATCAGCCAGGAAGTACGACGTGGCAACAAAGCATTTACCAGGACGAAAGATCCTATACACGCGCCATACTTTAATAATTCAGGGGTAAAACTGCTTCCAAGTACATCTTTAGCAAGATTGGAGGGTTTTACTTCATCTTTTAAAGTTTTTATAGTCTGTTTAATCTGGCCTTTGTGCATTTCTGCTTCTGCGACCAATCGTTCTTTCTCACTAAGAAAGTCCTGATCTGTTTCAATGTTTCCTATCATGATTCCACAAGTTTAATAGTTGCTTTACAAATGTAGTTTTGATGGTCTTTTTAGACACTATGTATAAGATAATTCCCAAAAGAATGTAAATTCCGGAAACGATAAAAAAACCAGCCGGCATATTCTGAAGCTTATCTCCAATCCACCATGCTAATCCTATTCCCACAAAAAGTGCAATACACAAGGATACGATACCTACGATAAATAAGAGTACAATATCAGTGATAAGATGGGCGATCTTGTCAGAAGTATTCAGGAGCACAAGTTCGAAACGTGTTTGTACATACGCTTCTATGTGCTCCATTGAATCTTCGAGTTTGTCTTTGACACTCATTGAAATTTCTTCCTAAACGTTTGAAGAGGATTTTGCGTGATTTGCATAGTTGGCACCTTCTTCAACGGCAGATTTCACTTTTGTACTAGCTCTATCTACTGTAGAGTTTATTGTATCTTTGCTTTTAGCTACAGCTTTTACTACTTCGTCTGTCCAATCACTCAATGATTCGCTGATTTTTTTACGAAGGCCACTTCCTTTATCTGGTGCGAATAACATTCCGATGATGGCTCCTGAAGCTGCTGCTGCTACAATTCCCAAGAAAATTTTACCGTTATTTGACATAATCTTATTTGTTTTTTAGGTTATAAATAACTGCAGAAGTAAAAAAAAGATGCCACTTTGCACTTTAAAGCCTTAGTAACTTGTTCGATTTAAAATTATTTATAGACAAAAACATTTCTACAAACATTTTTACAGTAGATTTTGTGAGGGTTTTATAAGTTTATGTGTAATAGTCAATACACCATAATTGGTAGCGATAGGCCTATAAGTGAAAATGTAGAAACGTTTCTACATTTGGGTCATACTCAGTACCGCGAAATTAAAAATTACCCAAAAGCTTATTTCCACTGCCACTCTCGGAATCAAATCTTTATTCACTTTTTTTATTCATTTTCACACAATTCGATTCTAACAGTTTTATTTTTTCTAACTTTAAGCTCTTACATTCTATTGATCCTACAACTGGCATGATTTTTACATAAACATTAAGGAATGAAATTATGCACGAATGGAAAAGAAAGTTTTAATTATAGAGGACGAAAAGGAAATCTGTCTATTACTACAGAAGCTTTTGGTTAGTGATTCTAATGCAGTAGAATGCGCCTTCTCCCTCAATGAAGGGATTGAAAAGGTATCTTCTTTAAAACCTGATGTAGTTTTGCTTGACAATAATCTCCCGGACGGCCAGGGAGTAGACTATATAAATAAATTTAAAAATGGCGCAAATAGAAAAGTTATTATGATAAGCGCTATGCATAATCTACGTGAAAAAGCAATTGAAGCTGGTGTGGACTGGTTTATTGAAAAACCAATTAACATTATGACGATTCGGAATTTACTTAAATAAGAGATAATCTCAGAACTTGTAACAAAGCTCTGATTCTTTATATAAAAAGGAAGCAGAATATATATTCTGCTTCCTTTTTATATCTTTATGATTTACTTTTTCTTTTCTGCTCTTTCTTCCTCACGTTGTCTTTGCAGATCGCTCTGACCAGCATCTTGTAAATCGTGAAGCATCTCTTTGCTTAATGGTTGATTAGGCCCATCATCTAAGCCAAAACCTTGCTGTGTAGAATTCTGAACGGGTCTGTCATCCCCTTTTTTAAACTCTACTCCATCTTTTTTATCTGTTAATACAGATTTTTTATTCTCAGGATTTTCCTGTGCTTCTTTATTGGTTTCCATAAACGTAGTTTTAGATTGATAAAATGAATTGGAGATAAAACCTTCAATTCTTACTATATCCTACAATAAAACAACATGCCAATACAGAAAAGGGCATTGTTTTTTCGATTTAAGTTACAGACGATCCAAAGTGGACATAGTATTACCCATTATCAGCAAATTCGGGGTAAAGGGTCATTCCTCCATCAACAAAAATGGTAGTACCGTTAACATAATCTGCTTCATCAGAAGCTAGCCAGACAGCTACTTTTCCTACATCTTCAGGTAAACCAATTCGTCCATAAGGAATCAACTCCAGCAGTTTTTCTTTGGATTCATTGTCAGTCCATACTTCTTTATTTATTGAAGTCTGAATAGCACCTGGTCCAATACTATTTACTCGTATCTTATGTGGGGCAAGTTCTTGGGAGATAGACTTCATAAATAACATCATCCCACCTTTTGAAGCGGCATAATTGCAATGTCCACCCCAGGGAATAACCTCATGAACAGAACTCATAAATATCAGTTTACCAGCAGCCTTTGAAATGGATGTATCTATCCCCTGACGACGAAATTCCTGTGCAGCCCTGCGGGCACATAAGAAAGCACCCGTAAGATTTACATTTATTACCTGATTCCATTGGTCTAGTGTCATATCCACCAATGGGCTATCCTTTTGAATTCCTGAGTTACTAACCACAATATCAATCCGCCCAAAAGTTTTCAATGCCTGATCAAACATCTCATTGACGTCATTTTCCTTACTGACATCGGCTTTGATAGCTATAGATTTTACACCCATTGCCCGTATATCTTCAGCAACTTGCTCCCCTTCCTCTGCATGTCCATGATAATTTACCAGTACATCAGCACCTGCCTTTCCCAAAGCTAATGCTATAGCCTTACCAATACCAGAACTACTACCTGTTACAATAGCAGCCTGTCCTTTTAATGTTATGGATGTCATTGAGTAAATATGTATAGTGAATTTGCCAAAAGATACCCTCTAAACGAAAGGTAGGATTTGGACTAGTAAATAGATGTTACAGATATTTTATTGAAATTGAATTCTCCGCTGAAAAAAGAAGCGTCTGAATTGAGTAAATTTACGAAAGAAAAGATTCAACTTGCTTACTTTCATCTCTTTCATTTCTTCTATTGTATAACGAATAATTTCCTGTTGGCTCAGCAGCACATCCCTAACAAGCTCTGGAAATTCTGTTTCTGAACTCAATACCTCTGTATATAACTGGAAAGAAAGATTCTCTCCTGCCAGATATTGATCCAAAACAGTATTTTTACTTTCTCCAAATAAGATATCCGGTAAAGCCTCCCATGTACGCTGATAATGAGTTGGTAAATCTGTATCTTCAGTCTCAGCTATCATCAACGGATTGATCATCAAAGAAATATCTTCGATAAATTTTTTTCCAATTCTTGCATTATCTTTAAAAAGGCGCTTCAGCTTTATATCAACAGTACCTTCTGAAGCTTTTTTATAGGCTTCTGTCCGATACATCTGAGCCAGCAATAAACGATTGAGAGATGTGTGGTATTTGCGTAAATTGTCCATGGGGAAGTTTTACCAATAAAGTATTGAGAAATAGGAAGATAAATGTAAAATGATTATTTGCTCACTGACACTGCAGGTAAAATGGTAGCTTAAAATAATGTTCCGGTATGAATAAAAAGCTTAATCATTGGATTCATGCTCCCTCCTGTTGTTATTTCACCTCAAAGTTGTTTCGATTCTTCCACATCAAGCTACTTTGTAGACAGCATACAGCACAACACGATGATCTTTCTGCCTCATTATAAGGCAATCAGGCACAGTTCTTTTGATACAGACTTTTAGACTGTATTAATTAGCCAGCTAGTTTCTTTTATCATCACTTCAATTACTTTTATGAAAAAGACCGGAAAAGATATTCCTAAGACTTCTCAAAAGAAAGCCGTTGCACACTCAGAAGAAGTAAATATGAATGGAAAGAAAGGATATAATGAAACCAATGAAGATGCTCCTGTAAATCCAGATCAAACACAAAAGAAAAAAGCCAAAGAATTAAAAAACCAATTACCCTCGGAGTGAAACATAAATAATGACAAAGTTATCTGCATCCAGAATCGCTAAGAAAATACTAAAAGCAGGAATATGGACAATTTCAGGAGTGTTGGTCATACTTCTGCTTTTAGTATTGGTTTTACAAATACCATCTGTTCAAACTTATCTGACCTCGCAGATTACAGAATATTTGCAGAAAAAAATTAAGTCACGCGTGGAAGTAGGTGGCGTTAATGTAGCTTTTCCAAAAAAGATTGTCCTGGAAGATATATATGTGGAAGACCAGAAAAAGGATACTTTGTTATTCAGTCACAGACTGGCAGTAAATATTGATATGCTTGGACTAACCCGTCACAGCATTGCTATAAATGGTGTAGAACTTGAAAAATTTACAGGACATGTTAATCGTACTTTACCTGATAGTAGTTTTAATTTTGATTTTATTATCAATGCTTTTTCTGACTCGGTTACAGTGGCGAAAGAAGATACAACAGGTAAACCATGGCAATTCTCAATTGATGATGTAAATCTAAAGAATATATATGCAACCTATAAAGATGATATAAGTAAGCAAAATCTTGTACTTAACTTGGGCAACCTTGATTTATCGTTCAAAGAGTTGGATCTGAATAAATCAATTTATGCTGTAGACAAACTTTCTATTCAACATACATCTTTACTGTTCGAATCCGGCAGTTCTAAAAAGCCTGCTGAAACAAAGGCCACTCAACCCGTTGATACAACTAATTCATCTTCCTTCCCAGCTCTTAGCTTTAAAACACTTTCGTTAGAAGATCTTCATATTAAATATTATGATCAGTCTGGTGGTCTAAACCTAAAAGCTGACATCGGTACATCGGAAATTGAGGCGGATGCCATTGATCTTCCAACACAGAAAGTGGATTTAAACACCTTTTCATTAAAAAATTCTGTTGTCCGCTATCAGCAAGAGGCCCAAGAGCGCAAATTAGTGAAGGCTGAAACAAAAACTACTGGTAACAATGCCTCCCCGAAAGATACAGCAAGTGGCTGGAAGGTTACACTAGCGGATCTGTCTCTGGCAGATAACCATATCATTTATGATGACTTTAATTCTCCTCAACAAATCAGAGGATTTGATTTTGCTCATATGTTACTGTCGTATATTCAGATAGATGCAGAAGATATAGCATACGACAACAATACCATAGCTGCTACTATCAATACACTCAAGTTTCAGGAAAAGAGTGGGTTTAAACTGCATAATCTAAAAACAAAAGTCCTTCTTACTGATACCCAGGCAGAAGCAGAAAATCTATTTGTTCAAACAGATAATAGTGTACTAAAAGGGGATATCCGATCAACATTTCAGTCGCTTTCTACCTTAAGTCAAACATACCCTGATATGGGTCTCGATATTCAAATTCCTGAAAGCAAACTAAGTGTTAAGGATTTACTTTATTTTCAGCCGGACTTACTTAAAAGTATTCCTGTACGTATTACTGAAAAAACAACCCTGCATGTTAAAACAATAGTAAAAGGACAGGTTAAAAACTTAGCGATCAAAGAATTTCAGGCAAGTACATTTTCCACCACCCGACTGAATCTCAGTGGTCATATACGAAATCTTCCGGATATTGACCGGACCACGTTTCAACTAGCGATTCTTCCATTTGAAACCTCAGCTCTGGATATTCGTACGCTGCTTCCTCCTGCGATGCTTCCTTCAAGCATCCGAATACCCCAGCATATTCAGTTAACATCAACGATCAGTGGAGCGGTACATAATATTTCAACGAAAACACAGATTCAAACTACACTAGGAGACATCATTGCCAACGCTCATCTTACTACAAATAAAAGCTTCTCAAACGGAACGTATCAGGCGCGAGTCAAAGCTCGCAAGATAGCTCTGGGCAAACTTATCAAACAAGATAAAGACATTGGTAATCTCACAGCTTCAGCAACCATAGATGGATCAGGGTTTTCATTAAAAGATATGAAAACTCAAATAATTACACGGATTCAGTCAGTTGAATATAAGAAATATACCTATCAAAATATAGCGATCGATGGTCTGGCATATCCATCACAGTTTGCAGCGAACATTTCATTGGCAGATACCAACCTTAATTTCAGTCTCATAGGAAGTGCTGACTTTCGAAAGGAGATCCCAAATTATGTCGCTGTCATAGATATGAAAACAGCTAACTGGCAAAAGCTAAATTTTACTAACCGGGATTTAAGTACCCGAGCCAGAATTACAGCCGATCTCAACTTTAAATCAGCAGATTATATCAATGGTAATGTAGATATACGCCAGGTTGCAGTAGCCAGCAAAGGTAAAATCTATACCATTGACTCTCTCTTATATGTTTCTGTCCAGTCAAAAGCTAAAACAGATATAAAATTCAACTCAGATGTTTTATCAGGGTATTTCAGAGGAAATATAAACTGGAGTGGTTTATATGGGGCACTTGAAAAACACCTTACTCGTTATTATGCCCTCCCTAACACACCTGCCTATAGTGAATCTGAACCTCAAAATTTTGAATTTGCTCTCAATCTCCGAAATACAGCAGCGCTTACTGAAATATTACTTCCTGATGTCGATTCGCTCCGACCTGGTGAAATCCGCGGGGAATTTGATAGCCGTAAAGGACAACTTGACCTCAAAGCACAGGTATATAGTGTAAAGTATGGAGAGATTAAAATAGACACGGCACTCTTTCTAGTAGAGTCTACTCCCAAACAACTGAAAGCTATTTTTACTGTTGAGCAAATTAAACAATCGAGCATTCTGATCAGAAATATATCATTATTAACAAAGGCAGCAGAAAATAACCTACTGACTCAACTCATCATTCGAGATTCTGTCAATAAACAGAAGTATCTTTTAGGTGGCAACTTTCATAGCCTGCCGAATAATTCATACTCGTTTCACTTCTTTCCTGATAGTGTAAAACTCAACTATCATCCATGGCAGGTAGCGGAGTCCAATGATATTATAATCAGTAAATCAGGGGTGCTATTTAAAGACCTGATCTTTACAGAAAATGGTCAAAAGTTTTCTATTGCCAATGTTAATAACCAAGTATCAAGTTTGCAGGCTGCTTTCACCAACTTTCGTCTGGAAACTCTTGGAGAAATTGTACGTTCGGATACAAGTTTTGTAAGTGGTGTACTAAATGGACAGGCGAGTGTGGTAAATCAGGCGCAAACCAGTGAAATAACGGCCGATTTAGATATTGATAACTTTTCCTATACGGGACAGCGAGTTGGAGATATACACTTACTTGCTCAACAAAAAGAAAGAGGAAGATTTGATGTTGATTTAAATCTAACTGGCAATGGTAATAAAATGGATGTAAAAGGATTTTATTTATCCAATGCAACAGAAAACAATATTGATTTTACTGCCACTATTACAGAGTTAAACCTTAAATCATTTTATCCATTTGCTCAGAGTCAGCTGAAAGAGCTTTCTGGAAATGCAACAGGTCAGTTTAAGATTCAAGGTAGTACAGCCAAGCCTGCTATACAGGGTGAGCTTGTCTTTCAGAATACTTCCTTTAACCTTAAAATGCTAGACAGTCCATTTAAACTTACTAATCAGGCAATTAAACTGGATGAAGAAGGCATACACTTTCAAAAGTTTACCATTCAGGATCAGGTTAACCATAACATTTCTATCAATGGTGATATCCTAACTCAAGATTACTCCTATTACAAACTACAGTTGCGTATTAATGCTGATAAATTTCAGGTATTAAATACAAAACCTGAAGATAATAATATGTACTATGGTAAACTTATAACCAGTACAACTATAAATATCAGAGGAGATTCGTATAAGCCTATTGTGAATGCCAATATCAAAGTAGAAGGTGGAAGCAATTTAACATATATAGTTCCTCAGTCAGATGACGTAGTAGCTGGACGTGAAGGAATTGTTCGGTTTGTAGATATAGGGACAGAACAAGATCCTTTTATACAAAGCATGAAGTCGAAGGCGGTAAAAGATACAACTAAAAGCGAATTGAGGGGATACGAACTTACTACCAACATCGAGATAGATACTTCCAGTACCTTAAATGTTATTATAGACCCAATAGCGGGTGATAAACTTTCAGTCAAAGGAGAAACTACTCTCAGCTATACCATGGACCCTAGTGGTAATATGGATCTGACAGGGCGTTATCAAGTACTTAGCGGAACATACTCCTTATCCTTTTATGGTCTGGTAAAACGTGAGTTTGCCCTCAACAAGAATAGTAGCATTACCTGGACAGGAGATCCATTGAACGCTGCTCTGGATATTCAGGCAACGTACACTGTGGAGGCACCTGCAGCTGATCTAATAAAGAACCAGGTATCAGATCAGCGGTTAAGTCAGGCCAAACAGCGAATGCCGTTCTATGTCATTCTAAATCTGAAAGGCGTTTTACTAAAACCTGAAATCAGTTTTAAACTGGACATGCCTCAAGATAAGCAAAATGCTATCGGCGGTATTGTATACTCAACCCTTCAGGAGATAAATACCCGTGAATCTGATTTAAATAAACAAGTATTTGCCCTCTTTATTTTACAACGATTTATTTCTGACAATCCGTTTGAAAGTTCCTCAACCGGAATTGAAGAGAATGTGCGAAGTAGCGTCAGCAAAATCCTTACTGACCAACTTAATCAATTAGCAAACAGGATTCAGGGCGTAGAACTGGAACTTGATGTTAATTCATACCAGGATTATACTACCGGGTCTGGACAAGGACGTACCCAATTGGAATTAGGTGTATCTAAAAACCTATTAAATGATCGCATAATAGTGAAAGTAACAGGCAATGTTAACCTGGAAGGCAGTCCAGCATCCAGCCAGCAAGATCTATCAAACTTTTTAGGAGATCTGCAACTTGAATATAAACTGACAGAAGATGGCAGACTGCGATTATTAGGTTTTCGTAAACGTGATTTTGACATCGTCAGTGGCCAGATATATAAAACTGGAGCCGGAGTTATTTTTGTAAGAGATTACAATTCGTTCAAAGAGTTGTTTTCCAAAGCTTTAGCAGAATAAACGAATGAAACCCAAACCTCATACAACGTATCATCAAAAGGATTCTATTTACTTAAGTCTATGTAAATTCTTATGTAGTCGTTCCTGTTTGCTAGTATGGATAGTAACCATAACAGCCTGTACAGGTACACGTTTTATTCCAGAAGGCAAATATTTATATACAGGCGCTGATCTGAAGTTTAAACACAATGGAGGTATACCCAATAGAGGTCAACTTGAAACAGAGATGGAAGCAGTGATGAAGCCTGCTCCCAATAAAAGCTTTTTGGGTATGAGACCAACTCTGTGGTTTTATTATATTGCGGGTACTCCCAAGAAAAAAAAAGGCCTTCGTAATTTTATAAAGACAAAACTAGGACGCCCCCCTGTTTTCTTAAGTGATGTTTCACCAGAACGAACTTCTCTTAATCTTAAAACTATCCTTCAAAACAATGGATATTTTGAAGCCAATGTAGAATTTGCTGTTACAAAAAAAACGAAAACAGCGGAGGTTGCTTATACTGCTTACATTGTAACCCCACCCTATCGAATTCGAGATATACATTATGAAAAATTAGACTCTATATATGGCAATTTATCAACAGGTCTCCCTAAAGAGAGTCTTCTCAAAACCAATGACATCTACAAGTTGGCTACATTGGAAAAAGAAATTAAACGGGTGTCTGAAACAGTACGTGATAGTGGCTTTTATTATTTCAGCAGTAATTACCTGATTTTTAATGCTGACAGCAGTGTAGGCAAAAGACAGGTTGATTTATATTTGGGATTTGAAAATATACCAGATCAAGCAAAAAAAGTATATCGCCTTGATACCATTACAATCGTTAACCAGTACCAGCTCACCCGTGATTCCACTACACGTGGGAAGTATGCAACAGATACTATTGAGGGATATAAATATCGCTATCGTCGCAATGATTTCCGTCCGGAAATTATTCTTAATTCTGTCAATTTGCACAAAGATAGTTTATATCGGCGTATAGATCATGAACTCACCTTAAGTCGCCTCACAGACTTAGGTGTTTTTAAATTTGTCAATATTCGGTTTACCCCTAAAGGAGACAGTCTGCTTCGGGTGCGTATATTACTTACCCCACTATTAAAAAAATCACTCCGGTTTGAAGCTCAGATAAACTCAAAATCTAATAGCTTTGTTGGGCCAGCACTAACGGCCTCGTTTATCAATCGAAACTTTTTAAAAGGAGCAGAACTTTTCCAGTTTCAGATCAATGGAGCTTATGAGGTACAAGCCAATGCCAAACAACAAAGTCCTGTCAATGCATACGAGCTAGGTAGTGAGGCCAGCCTCACTATACCAAGGTTTATTTCGCCATTTCATATCCCCTACTCTTCACACAGATATATGCCCCAAACAACTATGAAGGTAGGGTTTAAACTGCAAAACAGGGTAGATTATTTCCTACTTAACTCGGTAAATATTGCGTATGGCTATTCATGGAGAGAGACAGCAAAAAAAAATCACACACTTTACCCTGCAGATATCACCTTTTTCCAATTAGGCAACATATCTGAATTATTTGAGAGCCGCCTGCAAAATGATCCGTACTTACAACGTAGTTTACGTAACCAGTTTATATTAGGGTCACGTTATACATTTACTTATAATTCCCAAACAGGTGAACAAGATGAGCGCAAAAAAGATAACATCTATTTCGCCGGAAGTCTTGACTTCTCAGGTAACCTTGCTTACCTGACTCAGCGCCTGGCTAAATCACAGGAAAATGCCTCCGATAATGCTTATGAGATTGCAGGTCGCCCCTATTCTCAATACTCCAGAGCAGATGTTGATCTGCGTTATTATCACGATATAGATTCCAAGAATCAGTATGCAGTCCGTTTCATTGCAGGAGCAGGCTTTGCATATGGTAATGCGACAACAATGCCTTATGTAAAGCAATTCAGCTCGGGTGGCTCCAATAGTATTCGGGCATTCAGAGCACGGTCTGTTGGTCCTGGATCTTTTGATATTCGCACCTTACAAAACACCAATACCAACTATTTCATAGATCAGACAGGTGATATAAAACTGGAAACAAACATCGAATATCGCTTTGGTATTATTGGGTATCTGAAAGGTGCCATCTTTGCTGATGCAGGAAATATATGGCTGGTTAGAAGTGATACCGCACGTCCAGGTGGAGAATTTGCTTGGAATCGGTTTTATAAAGAAATAGCTATAGGTACTGGTTTGGGATTACGGCTTGATGCTAGCTTCTTTGTCCTCCGCCTAGATGCAGCATTCCCATTACGAATACCTTATTTGCCGGAAAACAACCGCTGGGTGATCCAAAATGTAAATATCTTCAATTCTAGATGGCGTAGTAACAACCTGATTTTTAATATAGCTATTGGATATCCATTCTAATTATATCTTTTATCCAAAAGCAAAACGCCTGGCACAATGTCAGGCGTTTGTATTTACATGCTATCAGAATCAGTGAAAAAGACAGAGTATGCAATCACCTTCGTACAATACTTAGGACGGGATTGTTCAACTCGATGCGTACACGCCTACCGGTCCTACATTGATTTTCTTAAATCAAACTGCAATTTGGACCGGTAGGCAGTGTACGCTTAGTCAAGAACAAGCTCGTGATGCGTGGATAAACTTTAAACACGATTGACGATACATCAATCAGATTGCAAGGTTTTTGGATTGCACTATCCACTGTCTCTGGCTCAAATATGTAACTATGTTTCTAATATTACAATACTTTCAGCGAAAATTATGGCATAAAACAAAAGTTACAGAAATTGTATACGGTAAAGTTACTAGATGATTTATTTAAGACAAACCTAGTTTGAATTTCACCCGACTAATGATTACCAATGATAAATTATTAATTTGAACAGCTTTATATGGGTCAAACAGCAAACAACCCTAGGTTTTAAGAACCGAGGGTTGTTTATTAAAATTCAGTACTTATTCAATACTTAAAAATGGAAGCCTACATATAGTTGTATAGCACTGTTTTTATAGTTTTTAGTAAGTTCACCTGCTAGCCCTGAAGCCCCTACCTCACGCAGACCTAAGTCATACCGCAATCCGATCTGAGCCGCTTCAAAATCCAGTCCGATGCCACCTGATAACCCATAATCCAACGAATTGAAATTGTCCCGGTTCAAATCTGTTACACCATTAATACTACCATCATTATCGACATCTTTTACTTTAGCATCTGTAAGATAAGCCACATAAGGTCCTGCGTGAATATTAAATATTCCTAAATCTACACCTAACAAAACAGGTAACTGAGCATATCCTAATCCAAACTGATATTTACCGCTTCCCTGAATAAAATTACTGTAGGTTGATTGAGCACCTTTACGGGTATATAATAACTCAGGCTGAATAAATAATACATCTTCGATAATGGGAGCCTTCACATATAAACCCGCTTGAAATCCTGGTTTTAGATTATTGTCACTAACATCATCTCCGGAATAAAAATTAGATAAGTTTACTCCACCTTTGATACCAAATTTAGCTTGTGCATAGCTTGCTGATGTTGCAAAAAATAGAAGTAACATAGCAATTACTCCTACATAGTGTACCTTTTTCATAGTTAATACAATTGAGATAAAAAATTAATTAAATTGAATTTATTTTATACCTATAGTCTCAAATATTATTCCCGGCACATACAGATAGTAAAAAATACAAGGCACAGTATGATTGCAGAAAATCCTCCACTTTTTGCCCGCTGATCTCTACACATACTGAATACATCAAATAGCTGAGCTTTAAAAATAAAAAGGCGAATGAAAGTCTGCTCTCATTCGCCTTAGTATATTGAGTAAAGTAGTTCACTTAATGATCAGTTTAGTAGTAAGTATTTTCTATTCTACTTATTCGTGTCTTGTTACATTACTCTTCACATCTTTGTAATTGTATATACAAATCAACAACCCTGATACACAATACATAAGTGCAATAGAATTCACAAAAATGGAGTCCATAACTCATCTGTTTAGGTAATACATCTGGTAGTAAAATCTACCATCTTCTATACTATCTATAGCAAAAAGACATTCCATTCCAGAAATCCATCTTTTTTGTTTTGCTCGTCCCGAAATCTCCACATTTTTGACATAAATGGTCTACATTTTAGTATACAAGGTTGCTCCAATAAGACAAAAAGGCATATTTTTTGTAAAACTATATGCAGTACTAAAAATTATAACTATGAAAAGACAAACCCTTAATCTAAAATCGATTGTGACAATTGCACTAGGTGCATCTCTATTATTTAGTTGTAATACAATTCGTAACAATAAAAGAACTGCTATAGGGACAGGTGCAGGAGTAGCTGTAGGTGGTGCTGTAGGTGGCATACTTGGAAACAAAGCAGGAAACACTGCAGGTGGGGTAATAATTGGTGCTGCAATTGGTGGTGTTGCAGGTGGCGCCATAGGACGTTATATGGATAAACAAGCGGCAGAATTAAACAAAGAAGTTGACAATGCCAAAATAGAACGGGTTGGAGAAGGTATAAAAATCACCTTCAATTCAGGTATTCTGTTCGCATTCAACTCAGACGAGCTAAGCGACGAATCTAAAAAGAATATTCAGAAAATGGCTGATGTATTAAAGAAATACAAAGACACCAATATTCTGATAGATGGCTATACGGATAATGTTGGTTCAGATGATTATAACCTGAAACTATCTGAAAAAAGAGCTAAAGCAGTAAGTAAGTACCTGAAATCACTAAATGTTGACACTGATCGTTTGGGAACCAGAGGCTTTGGAGAAACTGAACCCGTTGCTTCCAATGATACCGATAATGGACGTCAGCAAAACCGACGTGTAGAAGTAGCAGTGTTTGCCAATGATGACCTTAAAAAAGATGCTAAAGACGGCAGTTTAAGTCTGAAATAATAAATTGATATTATCCTCATTAGAAAGGGAGCCTATCTATAGGTTCCCTTTCTATTTTTTACACAACTAATCTCACATATAAGAATTGAGCTGTGTATTCTTGTTATGTAAACGCTATGTTTACCTTTTTTCTTCCCCACTGAGATCAACCATTAAGTATGTTGAGTTTGGTATTACTGTAAGGAATTGTTTAAAATAAAAGCATATAGACCTATAATTAACAACCTATAGAGCGACAAGTTATCTCATAAATATGTGGTAGCGATCACAATTAATTAACTTTTAACGCAGATATTTACTTTCTAACAAGCAATCTGTTATCATTCGTTTGTTGTTTATCATTATAACACACAAAAAGCTGTATTTTAACTATATCACATTGGTTATTAATTCAATAAATCAGAAACTTATAGCAAGGCAACTCTCTACTAAACAGAGTTATACTTTCATTACATCAGCAAAGGAATAACAAATGTCAGGTATGATTGAAGGCTTATCCGATATGACTAAATTTAGTATCATAACTAAAAATGATGTTCTATGCAATCAATGTACAAATCAAAAAACATAGAGAGTAGCTTTGAGCCGTTTTCAAAAATTATGCACTGTAAATGGATTGGTTATCAGAACAACAATGTCCAGTTCAGATAGTAGTAAATCATTCGGCTCTTACGAGGACACAAAAACCTGGCTCCAGAGTCAGGCATAAGCGGTGAGATAGCTTTATGGTTTTGTATTATGCTATTCCAATACATGGGTCGGTGGACTCTATTCTAAAGAGCACAAGTAATATGTAAGTCTATACATGAAAAGGGCCTGCTCATAATGAGCAGGCCCTTTTCATGTACTAGATCTCCCCTATCAGAATTCGGCAATTTCTTTTCGAATCTCATCTTTAGTTTTACCAAGCTTCTGTTGCAGACGACCCAGCAATTCATCATCTTTTCCTTCAGCAAATATTAGATCATCATCCGTTAACTGACCATATTTTTGCTTTAATTTTCCTTTTACTTCGTTCCAGTTACCTTTCATTGATAGCTTATTCATAACGATATAATTTTAAGTTGATAAGTAGAATACAGTGTTAAAATCACTGATTATACTACATATATATCCAGAATCATGCCTCAGAATAAGGAGGTTTTTCTTGCAATATGCACTGTTTTTATCGGGATCTAATACCCAAAAGACTATCCTTCTGTTGCCTTTTTTGCACACCCAAAAACATCAATAACTAACTGGTAAAAGGCATAAGTTTTTAACTGCAGATATCAGCCCCACTTACCTAAATAGCAAAGCAGTTAATAGTAATCCATTCTTTGTCCAACACTATCGTCTCTCCTGTTAGAATTAAGTACTTTCTATATATATAACCAATTTACTTTTATATTATGCCAACTGATCAATATCCCAATCATTTTCCTAAACAGGAACAAAGTTTCCAGCCTGGGTTGGAAACTGAGATGCAGCCACAGCCTGAAGTTATTCGTAATGATTACAAAGGAAGTGGTAAGCTGTCCAACAAAGTAGCTTTGATAACAGGTGGCGACAGTGGCATTGGTCGCGCAGTAGCTGTACATTATGCCCGTGAAGGAGCTCATGTAGCCATTGTTTATCTAACAGAAAACGAAGATGCCCATATCACCCAGCAAATGATAGAAGAGGAAGGTCAGCAATGCCTGTTGATTCAAGGTGATATCAGAGATGAGATCTTTTGTCGTAATGCAGTTCAACAGACTGTAGAACGATTCGGAAAATTACACATTCTAGTTAACAATGCAGCCGAACAACATCCACAGGAAGATATACAGACAATTACGAAAGAGCAATTGAGTGCAACCTTTGAAACGAATATATTTTCTATGTTCTATTTCACCAAAGCAGCTCTGAACGTTATGTCTGAAAATGCCACCATTATCAATACGGCTTCAGTAACAGCATTTAAAGGCAATCCTACTTTGTTGGATTACTCCTCTACAAAAGGAGCAATTATATCGTTTACAAGAGCTCTCTCTCAGAATCTGGCCTCTAAAGGAATTAGGGTTAATGCAGTAGCACCAGGTCCAATATGGACACCTCTCATTCCTGCTACCTTTGATAAAGAGAAAGTAAGCAAATTTGGTCAGGATACTCCATTAGGCAGAGCAGGTCAACCATCCGAAGTAGCACCAGCTTATGTGTTCCTTGCTTCTAAGGATAGCAGTTATATTAGTGGCCAGACAATACATGTAAATGGCGGAACTGTTGTAAATAGCTAATAGTGTATTATCCTTGGATATAAAAAAGCTGATCTTAAAGAAGATCAGCTTTTTTGTGCTAAAAAGTGGTTTGTTATAGTAAAGGGTTTAATCTTTAAATGAATAGCTCGCAAGTAAAGCAAAACACAGAAAAAATACAATTTCGCTTGTGAGCCTTTATATGTTTTTTAGAACTGAAGTTAAAATCCTGTTCTCCTACAAAGTACTACCCAATTTGTTCATCTGCACGTTTCTCTTTCTCTTCTCGCACTATACAAAATAAGGCACTATTTGTAGCCAGTAGTAAAAACATATGTAAATACCCTTCCAGGGTAGTATGAAATACAAACATCCCTGCTATCCAGATCAAAAGTAAAATCGCTGATAATATAAGTAATCGCCTGCGTACCATTGTCTTATCTGTTATATGACTATTTTTTATACGAAAATCAAACAGAAAAGGTTAATGTATCTTCTAACCTCTTTCTGAGATTTCTTACATAATTGAAAAATACATACCTCAGAATAAAAAGCCTTTCAGCCATTGATTTGGCAGGTAATTGTAGAATTGACTACTCAAATTACTATATAACAAACCACATATTTTGAAAAGGGAAGGCAAAAAAAATAGTTGGTAAATGTTACCAACTATTTTCAGCGAAACCACCGTCTATTTTTAATCTAACCCACTCTAATCTTTATTATTTTTGAGGTTCTTAAAAAGAACTCTTATCTGTCTTACTAATTGTTAGTTCACCACCTAATAAATGGTAAACAGCTGTTATATTGATTGAATCACTCCTCCTCCTTCCAGCCTCCTACTTTGTTCTGTATGCCTAGTAATTTAAAAACCTCATGCCACCAGTTTTCAGGCTAAAAACAGCCTTTACATTCACTATTTTGTGGAATTGTGTGGAATTTAATACCCAATCGAATTATTTATTGGGTATATCAATAAAAAAGCCTGCTTGCGGGCATACCACAAGCAGGCTTTAAGCAGTCAATTTACTTTATAAATACAAGATTATGCACCTAATACTTTTGCAACTGTATCTCCAATCAAAGCAGGAGATTGAACAACATGCAAGCCACATTCACTCATAATACGCATTTTTGCTTCAGCAGTATCATCTGCTCCACCAATAATGGCACCAGCATGACCCATACGACGACCTTTAGGGGCAGTTTGTCCGGCAATAAATCCGATTACAGGTTTGCGATTTCCATTTTCGCGAATCCAGCGAGCAGCTTCAGGCTCATAGCTACCACCAATCTCACCTATCATAACAATAGCATCTGTATCAGGATCATTCATTAGTAATTCAACTGCTTGTTTGGTTGAAGTACCAATGATAGGATCACCGCCAATACCAATGGCAGTAGAAATACCATAACCAGCCTTCACAATCTGATCTGCAGCCTCATATGTTAATGTACCTGATTTTGAAACGATGCCAACCTTTCCTGATTTGAAAACGAATCCAGGCATAATTCCTACCTTAGCTTCTCCTGGAGTGATAACGCCCGGACAGTTAGGTCCAATCAATGTAATTCCTTTCTTTTTCACGAATTCTTTTACAGGAATCATATCTTTAACAGGAATACCTTCAGTAATAGTGATAATTACTTTTATTCCTGCTTCAGCAGCTTCCATAATAGCATCTGCTGCAAATGCAGGAGGCACAAAAATAATTGAAACATCAGCACCTGTAGAAGTTACTGCATCTCTTACTGTATTGAATACCGGACGCTCCAGATGAGTCGAGCCACCTTTACCTGGCGTTACTCCTCCTACTACGTTAGTACCATATTCTATCATTTGCTGGGCATGAAAACTACCCTCAGAACCAGTAAAGCCTTGTACAATAATTTTGGAGTTTTTATTGACTAATACACTCATGACATTCGGCTGAGTTAAGGTTGAATAATGAAGACGGGGCAAAAATAGGAGGAAATCAGAGAAGTAAAAATATTTCCTCAGAGAAAAGCACTACAAAATCATAGCTATGATACATATAAAGACACTGTCCCTTTCAAGTAAAAGCGATATAGATAACTACCTCTTCAAAAATCAGTGAGATTTTCCCAAAGAACTTACATCTCTCAGTTAAAGATCCTCTTCTACCTACTACACAACAGATAATCAACCAATTAACCCACAAAGCCCATTCAAAAAGAGACAAGAAACTTCAGTATATCAACCAAATACAGTAATTAATATAAAAAATTCATCGAAAATCGGAGCAATAATTTTGAAAACCCCATTATTTAAACTTTTTTCATATACAAGAATCACAAATCCTTATTTTTTTATGAAACACAGACTACTAAACCGCTTTGCATTTTTTTGTTTGGCGTTGCTTGGGCTATTAACCCCATCCGTATTATCAGCTCAAATTGTAGGTAATCCTACATTGCAAACGCCTGTAAAAACCAACATTAAACCAGTAAAAACAAAAGTTACATCTGATCTGTTGGAGCTTGAGCAATCCTACTCTTCTTCAGCACGTAAAAGTAGTGCACGCACTTCCATACCTTCCAACGAGCAGCTTTTACAGGTTGTAGATAACAAGGTAGTGGTTGATATTACAGTTAAAGGAGATGCAGCAGCCTTAAAGTCAATTCTTGAATCCAAAGGAATGATTATAAAAGGCATGTTTGGCAGAGTAATTTCAGGATTGCTTCCAATAAGTGCTATCTCTGAAATGCAACAAATTTCTTCCGTAAAATTTGTAATGCCTGCCTATAAACCCTGGAAAAACGTTGGCCTTGCTACCAGCCAGGCAGATTCAGCAATGCGCAGTACACTTGCTAAGAAAAACTATGGAGTTGACGGTTTGGGAGTAAAAATTGGTGTCCTATCTGACAGCTATAATAATCTAAATGGAGCTGCACAAGGTGTCCTGACAGGTGACCTTCCAGGCCCAGGAAATCCTTACAATCATACCAAACCTGTTCAGGTATTGTCTGATATTACATCCGGAGGCTCAGACGAAGGACGGGCTATGATAGAATTAATCCACGATGTAGCTCCAGGATCTGAACTAGCATTCCACACAGCTTTCAATGGTCAGGCAGATTTTGCTCAAGGGATTATTCGTCTGGCAAACAGTGGCTGCAAAGTAATCACAGATGACGTTATTTATTTTGCCGAGCCTTTTTTTCAGGATGGTATCATTGCTCAGGCGATTGATATAGTTGCTGCTCAGGGTGTTAGCTATTTCTCTTCTGCCGGTAATCAGGGACGTGCATCATATGAAAGCGATTTCCGTAACACAGGTGAATCTCCAATGGGAAGTGATTTGGGTGAAGCTCATAACTTTGGTGCGTATACAAATCCTGCCAGGTATTATCAACCTATCTTTATTCCTAAAGGAGGTACTTATCGTTGTTCTTTTCAATGGGATGACTCTTTTTATTCAGCTTCAGGAGTAGGTGCGGAGTCAGATATGGATATTTATCTGTTAAATGCACAAGGTACTATTATAGCAGGTGCTGCAAGTGATAATATTGCCAGTGGAAATCCTGTTGAGGTATTCAGTTACTTTAACAACCCTTTAAATACTACTACGACAGAAACATTTTACCTATATATCGTAAAATATGCGGGTCCAGATCCCAACAGACTGAAATATGTCAATTTTGGTGATGGTGCTTTTTATTTAACTACTCCTGAAATTCCAGGTATCTTAAGTTCTACTCTGGTAGGACATGCCAATGCATCTGGTGCAGTAGCAGTAGGAGCATCCGCCTATTATAATACCCCTGCATTTGGTGTTAATCCACCTTATATCAATAGCTTTTCTTCACTAGGTGGTACACCGACTTTTTTTGATACTGACGGAAACAGAATAGGCTATGTAGTGCGTAACAAGCCAGAAATTACAGCAGTTGATGGTACAAATACTACTTTTTTTAAAGAGGATAGCCCTCAGGATAGTGACACGCTGCCTAATTTCTTTGGAACTTCAGCAGCTGCACCTCATGCAGCTGCAGTAGCGGCATTGATGATCGAAGCAAGCCGAAGCCCACAGGGACTTACACCTGAACATATCAAAGGTACACTATCTTATACTGCAGTAGATATGGATGATCCGAATTCTACAGGATTTGATGAGGGATTTGACTATCGTACAGGATCTGGGCTGGTAAATGCCGAAGCAGCTATAGCTACTGTAGCTGTTACACCTGATTACATCAGTTCTCTTGGCTTTGCAGCAGTTTGCTCTGCATCACCAGACTCATTACGTCGCTGGCGTATTAATAATCCTAATCCATTTAATGTTCGTGTAGATTGGTCAGTATACCAGACAAACCAAAAAGGCAGTGTTATAGCTCCTCCGGGATATAGCTACTTTACAACAATCACTGTAGCAGGATCAAATACTACTACAATCTCATGGAAAGATGGTGCTGGAGTAAGTAAATTCAATAGTAAAGCATCTACCAGTGCAGCCTGTGGTGCCGCTCGTGAAAGTTCAGAACTTCTGGCAAACAAAGCGGATGCATTTGAAATTCTTACAGCCTATCCAAACCCGTCTGATGGCAAATTCAATTTACTGTTTTTGGGAAGTGACCAGGCAAAAGTAAGTGTAAAAATGTATGATGTGAAGGGACAACAAGTATATACACATCAATATACCCCTGAAATAAATAATAGTCTATTACCTGTAGATACTAGTCGTCTGCCAAATGGTTTATATCTGATGCAGGTAGCTCAGGGAGATAAGAGACAAACATTGAAAATTGTCAAACAATAAGTAAACGCTTATTCTGTATATGATCCCCCCTTCTGAATTAAGTTTCGGAAGGGGGATATTTTTTAGTAAATTTCTATTTTTGAAAACTCAACTGTTTGAAACTATTCTCCAGTATTATTTTTTTCTCTTCACTACTCTATGCGCAACATAGTTAAAAGTCTTTTACTTGTTATTATCTTTTTTAATTGTACCTCCTGTCTGGTTGGCAGGTTTGTCTGGTACAACTTTTCCAATATCACTGATTATAAGATATTTCCTTCTCGTCCTCTTCCGGCAAGCCCTACTCCTTTCCATTTTATTGAAGCACAACATTTGAGTCAGAAAACATTCCAGCACATGAAGCTTCAAACACTGGATAGCCTCTTAGAAAATACACCAACAGTAGCCTTTTTGATCATCCGAAATGATTCTATTCTGTTTGAAAAATACTACAGAGCGTATGAAAAGAACTCAACTGTAGCTTCATTCTCTATGGCAAAGTCTTACACCTCGGCATTGATTGGAATTGCCATCTCTGAAGGTCACATTCATAGCGTCAATGATAAAATCATAGCCTATATTCCTGAATTTAAAGACAAAAAAGATTTTGACAAAGTTACCATTCGCCATTTACTACAAATGACATCAGGTATTAAAGCCAATGAAAGCTATTACTCACCATTTGGTATGGCTGCAAAGATTTATTATGGTCGTAATCTTCGTAAATACATTTCCCGTCTGAAAATGGATTATGAGCCAGGAACCCAATTTGCCTATCGTAGCATCAATACTCAGTTGCTAGGGTTAATACTGGAGCGGGCTACACATAAAAATGTAACAGAATACATGAATGAAAAATTGTGGCAACCTATTGGAATGGAGTATGATGCCACCTGGAGTATTGATAAAAAGAAGAACGGACTTGAAAAGACATTTTGTTGTATTAATGCCAAAGCAAGAGACTTTGCTAAATTTGGAAGGCTCTATCTTCATAAAGGCAACTGGAATGGCAAACAATTGATACCAGCAAAATGGGTTGAAGAATCTACTCAAATAGACACAACTCAGGGAAGTGTGCCATATTATCAATACCAGTGGTGGTTTACCAATACAAAAAAAGGTAATTTTGAAGCCAATGGATTTCATGGGCAATACATTTATGTCAATCCTTCCAAAAATCTGATCATTGTCCGCCTGGGCAAACAACCCGGAAAAAATGTCAGATGGGAACAGGTATTTGAACAACTAGCTCTCAAACTATAATAGTTGTAAAAAAATATCAAAGCCAATTCAGTAGACTTCACAAAGTTTCACTTTTGCACAGATCACTAACAAAACTATGGATAGAGAAAATCAACATATAATTGCTATTCAGACAAAAGAAGGAAAGCAATTATCCAAACTCCAGAAACAGTTTAACAACTATTCGCAAAAAGTTGATAAACTCAAGCAGGCTCTTACCAATACACAAACTGTTCTGGAAAAAGCTCAGCAAAAAGTTAACGATTTTTTGGTTCCTCTGGAAAAACAGAAAATAGAACTCAAGATTCAATCCCTTTGGACACTTGATAAAGTACATGACTCAGGTGTATTAAAGAAGCGTGATAATGAAACCCTGGCAGAGTTCATTGTCACGCAGGTATATCCCTTAATTGCAGACTTAGGTTATGAAGATCTGAAGCCCCTGTTCGAAAAATATGAAGGACAATCATTTGACGAATACAATCAACAGGCCAATGAAGAAACGGGTGGAATGATGAAAGAAATGTTTGCCAATATGGGCATTGATATGGATGAGGATGCAGACTTTAGTGATGTCAATACCTTTAAGGAAGCGTATGAACGCAAAATAGAACAGGAAGCTGCTACAGAGGAAGAACGAAAGGCCAACAAAAAAAAAACAGCCAAACAAATAGCTAAAGAAGAAAAAATACGCCAGGAAGCACAAAATATAACTAAAACAGTACGTTCTGTATATATGCAACTGGTTAAAGAATTCCATCCGGACAGAGAACCTGATGCACTTGAAAAAGAAAGAAAAACGTTGATTATGCAACGAATCACCCAAGCATATGAAAACGATGACCTCTTTGAACTTTTACGATTGCAATTAGAATATAAACAAAAAGATCATGGAGATTTTGAGCTTCTTCCAGATGAACAATTGAAATATTACAACAAGTTACTAAAGGAACAAATTGATGAACTAGAAGCAGAATTATACTCTCTCCAAATGGGTGACAATCCATTTGTACCCTCCCTTTACTCTCAATTATGTATGCCTCCAGAACGCCTTGATGCCAATGTAAAACGAGAAGTAAATGTACTCAAGAAGTATATCAAACAATTGAAGGAGGAAGTACAAATATTGAGAGATCCAGTATATGTGCGAGAGTTATTGAAAGCATTTAAACAAGAACAAAAACGTATGGCGCGTAATCCATTCTCATTTTAAGAGTAAGGTACCTATCTATATTGCTGGCAAAAGGACGTTATCTTAGATATGAGTGTATTATGAAAGAGATCTATATTTAGGATGTTCCAAGATTAATTTTTTGTAAATCCACTGCCAGTTGCCGACCAATCTCCTTACTTTCCGGATTGTAAATCCAGTAATTATCAAATACTTCCACAACCCGGATATTCGGATCAGTACCAGTATGTACCGTAAGACTATGAAAGTGGGTTCCCTTTTGTTGTTCCTGACGAATACGCTTTAACAGAGGGTCTTGCATTTCATACATAATAAAATCAGAAATCATTAGGACATCCGCCTCTTTGTAGTTGTGAGTCTGCAACATAGTCAATGCCTCATACATAGGTGGATGGATGTCAGTACCGCCATTAAAAGTCATAGATAGAAACTTGACCAGTTGGTCCATGGAATTTTCCAACTCCAGTAAGTTAATGGTATGCAAGCTCGTAGAAAACGATATCAGATAACAGCTTCGTTTTTCCCGTGCAGCCATTTGCAAAATAGCAAAACAACAGACTTTAGCCACATATTCCGGTGTCCCCTCCATAGAGGCGCTCGCATCTACACAAATAATAAACGGACCTTTGTGTTTGCGTCGTATCAGTTCACGATTTCCAGAAGCGCTCCCCTCTCCTTTTACAATTTCTCTTCCCTGAAACTGAAAAGTTAATAATCCGTTGTCTATGTATTTTTTGTAAAAAGCCATTTCTGTCTCTGTATCACCTAACAAAACAGTCTCTGCAGGCAGAAGATAATTCAGATTATTACTCTCATAAACCCCACCAATCTCAGTTGACTCATCCAGACTAGGCCTGTAGGTAGCCTTAGCAATAGCATATTCATATTGTTCATGCTCAATTTCAATCTGTGCCTCTCTCATACGCCCTAATAAATCAGCCAGTTCCTTAATAGAATCTTCATTTTTCAAAAGTTCCTGATACTTTTGTAATACATCAAAGTTGGTCTGTTTCCATAATCCTCTTGACATATTCCAGAATCGCCCTACTTCCTGAGCAAAGGGTTCCAGTAAGTCAACCATCTTTTCATATTCGGAGGCTTTAGCATATAAAAGTTCACTATAAGCTTGCATTTTTTCCTGTATCTCCTGCATTTCATACTGAAGACTTTTCTGAACCAATAGTATCTCCCATTGTCGGAGTAAATCATTCACCAAACGGTTAACAGGATGAGTATCTTCGCCTTCACCTTCAATCTCTTTATAGAATCGTTCCCTATCTCTGAAAACCGGATCAAAATGATATTCATAAAAACTAACATCCAGTTGTTCTCTTGTATAAGCCTCTTTCAGAAAGTTTGTAAGATGATACCAGGTTTCAGCCCACAGTCGTAAAGGACGATCTCTCCAGGATTGGAACATCCCAAACTCCTCCTGACACGGATTGTTTTTGTTGATCTCATTCTGTGATCTACGCATCCATAGAAGCGTATCATGAATAATCTGGGTAGCGAGTGCTTCATTCCCTACTGTAACCCGAAGAAGCTTGTCTTCTGTAAAAATTTTGTCCAGAACAGTTATCCATCCTTCCTGAGAATCCGTAACAGCTAACTCATTGTCTTTCAAAGATGACGGTTCATACAATTTTGTTTTCAGATAGCGGACCAACTCTCTGCGTGTGGACTTATCAAAAATATGTCCGAACTCCACAAACTGTTTAAACTCCTGTTCTACATTCATAATCAACACTTTATACAATATTAATTTTTCCTATCCAAATACAGACCTTTCATTATTTTATTTCCACCATTCTACACGTAAATTCTTACATATTAGCTTCTTCACAGAAATTTCCTTTCACCCTTACATTTCAACTACATCAACATATTCTCAATTCACTTTCCAATTGTACTAAACTTCTTGCTTTCGTACTAATTGTTTGTACTTTTGAACCTATATTTATTATCCAGAAATATTTACATATGAAAACTATTACTCATTTGAGTTTTTATTTTATCTGGGTCATTTTTTCATCATCCGCCTTTGCACAAAAAATAACCCTGTCGCACGTTGAACCTGCCTTCTGGTGGGTAGGAATGAAAAATCCTGAACTACAGATTTTAGTACACGGACCTGGAATAGGTCAGGCACAAGTTTCACTATCTTATAAAGGTGTAAACTTATCTGGCATTGAAAAAGTTGAGAGTCCCAATTATCTTTTTTTAAATCTCCAGATCTCCCCGGATGCTATAGCTGGTAAAGTACCTATAGTCTTTAAAATAGGCAAAAAAACATTTACCCATCAGTACGAACTGCGAACAAAATCTTCATCCACCAATCGTATCCAGGGATTTAGTCCGGCAGATGTGCTTTATCTTATCATGCCCGATCGCTTTTCTAACGGAAATCAGCAAAACGATACCATAGCTGGTATGTATGAAGGAACTCACCGAAACAAGCCTTTTGGCAGACATGGAGGCGACTTAAAAGGAATTTCCAATCATCTTGACTATATTAAAAATCTTGGAGTTACAGCCATCTGGTTAAACCCGGTTTTAGAAAACAACCAACGCAGAGAAAGCTATCATGGGTATGCTATTACGGATCTTTATCAGGTAGATCGTCGGTTCGGAAGTAATGAGGAATATGTCAGCTTTGTAAATCAGAGCCATCAATCAGGATTGAAGGTTATTCAGGATATGGTAGCCAATCATATAGGAATTGAACACTGGCTAATGAAAGACTTACCGGAAAAAGACTGGATACATGACTCACAGGCAAAAGAACCTATGCTTACAAGTTATAGAACTGGCACGCCATCAGATCCCTATGCCTCACAATTTGACTTACGTAAAATGACAGATGGATGGTTTGTTCCCTCTATGCCTGATATCAATCAAACCAATCCAAGATTTGCAACTTATCTGATTCAAAACTCCCTATGGTGGATTGAATATGCGGGGATTGATGGAATACGTATGGATACCTACCCATACCCTGATAAAGAATTTATGGCTAACTATGCAGCAGCCTTACAAAACGAATACCCCAAATTTAACCTGGTGGGTGAGGCATGGATTAACTCTGTACCAATGACTGCTTACTGGCAAAAAGGCTTTAAAGGCACAGATGGATATGTAACTCAACTTCCTTCAGTGACAGACTTTCCGTTTTATGGTACAGTGATACAGGCTCTACAGGAAGAAGGAAACTGGGATACTGGCCTGGTTCGGCTTTATATGTTGTTAGGGCAGGACTTTATTTATCCCAATCCGAATAACAATGTAATCTTTCTCGATAATCATGATCTGACACGCTTTTTCTTAAGTATTGGACGAGATATTCAGAAGTTTAAACTTGGCATTACACTACTGTTAACTACACGTGGTATCCCTCAGCTTTATTATGGCACTGAGCTGTTAATGGATGGAGATGGATCTGTGCATCCTGATGTACGCAAAGATTTTCCCGGAGGCTGGCCTGGAGATCCGATCAATGCATTTACCGGTCAGGGACGTAATGCCAGTCAAAATGAAGCCTATGAGCATATAAAGAAGCTACTGGACTGGCGCAAAACGCAATCCGTTATTCATACAGGCAAGCTGATGCATTATTTACCGGAAGACAATGTATATGTATACTTCCGCTATACAGCAAATGAATCTGTTATGGTAATCCTCAATGGTAGCTCTCAGGAAAAAAACCTTTCAACAAAACGATTCTCAGAGCGGTTGCAATCCTTTAAACAAGCCAGGGATATTATTTCTGGAGAAAACTTCTCTGATTTGACTACACTAAAGGTCCCGGCAAAAACATCTTTGGTACTGGAACTCAAAAAATGAGAGGACAATCAATCCTATATGTGTATAATTCATAGCAAAAACTCTTTTTGCAAAGACAATGCAGCCACACTGATTGGCAGAGAGATTACTCATTATACACAACAGTTTTGATTCTCAACATAACTTCAATCACTTTTGATTTTAATCAGAGTTCCGATCATTTTTTCTATGTGCATAACTCACAGCAAATTGAATTTTGATCGGAACTCAGTTCATTACTCTTTTAGGTATCAGCTAATACTTCTCGTTAGGTTAAGTAGTGAGTTCAATTATGTATAGGATGAAGCAGTCTGACTAGGGAGGTTCATCATTAAAAATAGATGTATTCCATAGAAACAAAGGCAGCCCCCTAGCAAAAATTGTACTCAGCTTACTTTAAATTTTTTGTTTTTTGGTACATGTGTTCCCTCCTATAGGGGAGGGAACACATGTACCAAAAAACTGATAAAGGGTAAATTAACAAGATGCTAAGTAACTGCTGTTTCATTATTGCTCATATCTAAATACCAAACTCCGATATACCTCCTTTAGTCAAATACCTTATAGCAAAAGCATCTTTTCACTTAATTGTATAAATTTCTCTCCAGATTTGTATAAGCCATCCACTAATTTTTGTAATTTAGTTTATACTAACCTCCTAACTATACCAATGGCACTTTTCAAACTACTTGTCAACGGACGCAATTATGAAGCAGATGTTGATCCAGAAACTCCTCTTTTATGGGTCTTGAGAGACCATTTAGGACTAGTAGGTACTAAATATGGTTGTGGTATAGCTCAATGTGGAGCCTGTACTATTCATCTGGATGGAGAGGCAACCCGTTCATGTGTATTACCTGTATCCGCTATCGGTACAGCAAAGGTAACAACCATAGAAGGACTTTCCTCTACTGGTGACCATCCAGTACAGTTGGCATGGGATGAAGTAGATGTACCTCAATGTGGATATTGTCAGGCTGGTCAGATAATGACAGCGGCTTCCTTTCTAAAACATAATACTAAACCTACAGAGGAAGAAATAGAAGTAGCAATGTCAGGTAACCTTTGTCGGTGTGGAACCTACCATCGTATCCGTGAAGCTGTAAAACTTGCCTCTACTAAACTCAAATAGCTATGTCTACTCTACCTAACCCTAGCCGAAGAAATTTCTTAAAACTAGCAATAGCAACGAGTGGGGGGCTATTTCTGGGATTTAACTGGAACACTGCCAGCGCAGATACACAAGCTATTCTAACTGAAGGCACTCTTGCTGGGGCTATTGATTTCAACAGTTATCTCTCTATTGCACCCAATGGTATTGTGACTATTTTCTCCCCTAATCCGGAAGTAGGACAAGGCATCAAAACAGCTTTTCCTATGATTGTTGCCGAAGAACTGGATGTGGACTGGAAGAATGTCAACGTGATGCAGGCACCTCTCGACACCCAAAAATTTGAACGACAGGTAGCAGGAGGTAGCGGTTCTATCAGACATTCCTGGCAAAGACTACGTAAAGCAGGAGCCACAGCTCGTCAGATGCTTCTGGAAGCTGGGGCAAAACAATGGAAAGTACCAGTAGCTGAATGTAAGACGGAAAAAGGGATGGTTATTCATAATACATCAGGGCGTAAGCTAAGTTATGGAGAACTGGCTTCAGAAGCAGCTAAGTTATCCGTACCTTCAGATGTAAAGCTTAAAGAAGTCAAAGACTTTCAACTCATTGGACAGGTAGCTAAAAATGTTGATAATCCTAAGATTCTCATAGGTCAGCCCCTGTATGGAATAGACTTCTATCGGGAGGGAATGTTGTTTGCAATGATCAAACGCCCCTCAGCTTTTGGCTTGAAATTAAAATCTGTAGATTCCACAGCAGCCAAATCTATGTCTGGTATTACCGATGTAGTTACCTTTAAAAACAATGTGGCTGTGGTAGGTAAATCAACCTGGCAGGTGAAGAAAGCTATTGATTCGCTGAAAATAGAGTATGAAAAAGAAAGTGATCTGGAAAGCACTACGGATCACAATCGTATTTTCGAAGAATTATTAAATAGTACTAATACAACTGTTCGCAGAAAAGATGGAGACGTAGAGATGGCGTTTAAGAATGCAGCCAAGGTAATCAAAAGCGAATATCAGTGTCCTTTTATTTCGCACAGTCCACTGGAACCTATGAACTTCTTTGCGCATGTCAAACCAGATAGCGTAGAGCTCATAGGCTCAACCCAAACCCCCGAGGCCGCACGCAACGAAACAGCCAAACTACTGAATATTGCTCCTGAAAAAGTCTCTGTTGAAATGACGCGTATGGGAGGAGGTTTTGGTCGTCGGCTAAAAACAGACTATGTACTGGAAGCAGTAGAAGTATCCAATCTTGTAAAAGCACCTGTAAAAGTGATCTGGACACGGGAAGATGATATGACAGGCGGCAGTTACCGTCCGGCAGTACGTTATCGTTTTGAAGCAGCATTAGACAAACAAGGCAATCTGGTTGGCTACAAATTACGAGGCGTAGGGATGAATTCAGGCAACTGTACCCGTGAAGATAACTTCCCCTCAGGAGCAGTTGAGAATCTGCTCATTGATACAGTAGAACATAAATCTCCAATCACAACAGGTCCGTGGAGGGCTCCTATTACCAACTTTCTGGCCTTTGCAGAACAAGCTTTTCTGGATGAAGTAGCTTCTGCTGCCAAAAAAGATCCGGTACAATTCCGGCTTGAGTTACTAGACAAAGCAAAAAAATCTCCGACAGGTGCCATTAAGTACGATATTGACCGTATGAAATCTGTTATTCTGCTGGTAGTCGAAAAATCAGGTTGGGGTAAAAAGAAAGGAGTATCTCAAGGATTTAGTGTTTATTTTTCACACTTCTCCTATGTTGCACAGGTAGGTGAAGTAGTCATGCAAAAAGGGAAACCAGTACTAACGAAAATCTATGCAGCCGCTGATTGTGGAGTAGTCATCAATAAAAGTGGAGCACGTCAGCAAATAATGGGGGGTATTGTAGACGGACTAGGACATGCTATGTACGCGAATCTGACATTCAAAGATGGTGCACCCCAACAATCTAATTTCAATACCTATCGTCTGATCCGCATGAATGAGATTCCGGAAGTAGAAGTGCATTTTGTTGAAAATACTATTGATCCCACAGGTTTGGGTGAACCGGCCTTGCCTCCTACCGGAGCCGCAGTTGCTAATGCCCTTTTCAAAGCTACAGGCAAACGACTCCGTAACCAGCCTTTTGCAGAACAGGAAGGAATGAAAGGAGTTTCATAATTTGTTTTGTTGCCCTTTTTGATTACAATACACTCAGAAAGGGCAACTTTTATTTTTAGATTATAGGATCTTCTTCCATTTTCATCAACTCTCATTTTATAGTGTATAGCCTATCTTCCAGGCGACTTTGTTTTGCCATCCTGATTACCCCTTTATTCCTGGTTCAAGTGCACAGCCAAACCAAACAAGCTTCTTCTGGACGAAAAAGAGCAAGAGAATATGGTATCCGGATCGGAATACTACCAACAGGCACCCACAACGCAATAACGGATGTACAAGGAGTTAAAGTTGGACATGTGACTTTACATATAGACAACTCAATCCGGACGGGTGTTACGGCTATTTCACCACATGATGGCAACATATTCCAGCAAAAAGTACCTGCAGCAGTCTATGTTGGCAATGGTTTTGGAAAATTAAGTGGCAGTACACAGGTAACAGAATTGGGCAATCTGGAAACACCAATTATTCTCACCAATACCCTCAGTGTTGGTACAGCAATGGAAGCTACTGTTCAGTATACATTGGACCAGGCTGGCAATGAGAAAGTACAATCAGTAAATGCAGTAATAGGAGAAACGAATGATGGCTATCTGAATGATATTCGTGGAAAACATGTCACCAAAGCACATGTACTGGAAGCAATTCAAAAAGCCACAGACGGACCTGTTCAGGAAGGTAATGTTGGAGCTGGCACAGGCACTGTTTGCTTTGGATTCAAAGGAGGTATTGGCACCTCCTCCAGAATGCTACCACAAGCGGTTGGAGGATATACAGTAGGCGTCCTTGTCCAAACCAACTTTGGTGGCGTATTACAAATAGCAGGTGCACCTGTAGGAGAGCGCCTTGACCAATATTACCTAAGTCCACAATTGAAAAAAGAGAAAGAATCCAGAAAAACTCCTGGTGACAGCAAGTCTCAAAACACGAAAAAAACAGAGGACTCAGATGGCTCCTGTATGATCATCGTAGCAACAGATGCACCACTGGATGCCCGTAATCTGGAACGTCTGGCAAAACGTGCTATGCTTGGACTTGCAAAAACCGGAGGAATTGCAGCCAACGGTAGTGGCGATTATGTCATAGCATTTTCTACAGATCCAGCACTTCGGATACCCTATGAACCCTCTCAACCAACCCAAACTGTTACATTGTTACACAACGATTACATGTCTTCCCTATTTATGGCAGTAATTGAAGCCACAGAGGAAGCTATTATCAACTCAATGACTAAAGCCGAAACCACAACAGGTAAAGAACAACATGTAATTGAAGCGTTACCTATGGACAAAGTGGTCAAAATCCTGAAAGAATATAATCGACTTGAGTAATTTTTTCTTTGAAGTTGTTTAAAAGACGTCAAAGAAAAAATTATAAACTATCAGACAAATACAACTGAATCCTTCTCATACCCGATCAAGACCTCCTGATTGTATAATTCTGGACGCTGCAAAATCAAGCGAGCCAATGGGGCGACGATCAACCGTTCAATTTCCCGCTGGAGAGGACGAGCCCCATATTTTTTATCAAAGCCTTTCTCTGCTATATAATAGACTAACTCATCTGTATAGGAAAGTTTTAATCCACGATTCTTAATACCATCCCGCGTCCCAATATGACTCAGTTCATATAAAGTAATTTCACGGATGGTATTCTGATCCAATGCATAGAATGGCAGTATGAGATCAATCCGGTTAAAAAATTCAGGGCGAAAAAAGGCTTTGATACCAGCCTCAAAATCATTTGTCTGGTAATTACGAAATCCTACAGAACCACGCTGCGAAGCACCCAGATTGGATGTCATAATAATGATCGAATTCCGGAAATCTGTTACCCGTCCTGTTGAATCAATTAAGATCCCTTCATCTAACACAGTAAGCAAGGCATCGAAAATCAATGGGTGCGCCTTTTCAATTTCATCCAATAAAACTACACAAAACGGCTTTTCTCTGACAAACTGTACCAGCTTGCCTTCAGCTCCAATCAATCGATAAATTTGTCCAGGGTGCTGAAACTCACTCATATCAAGCCGTATCAGAGGTTGATAGGTCTGACCAATACCAAAGAAATAATCGGCCAGGGTCTGAGCAGTAGCCGTTTTCCCTACTCCGGTAGGTCCGGCAAAGATCATGGAAGCAATGGGCTTATTGGGATCATTTAAACCGGCCTTAAATACTTTGATCACTGAAATAATTTTATCTAGTATATGATCCTGCCCTTTAATGCGATCACTGAAATGCTTTCTTAGCACCTTATTATCCAATAGCAAGTCATCCTGAAGCAAAATATCGGGTAAACCAGTTTGGCGAGAAAAATTTTTGATAACCACCTGCGGATCAATAATCGACTGTTGGGTCTGAAGCGCTTTATTCACACACTGATTCAGAAAGCGAATGGCCTTACCTGGGAATCTTTCATAACGGACAAATCGATCCAGAAGCATATACACTGTTTCCAGAGCCTGATGTGAAAAAGAAACCTTTTGATGTTTTTCAGCATGTGCTGTATAGTAATCGAATATTTTTAACATTGTAGCCGTATTCATCTCCTGCACGGGCAAGATCTGAAAATGATCGACAAAGCCAGGCAAAAGCTTACGCATTACATCTAATTGCTCAGGAGTTACTTCGCTTATCATCTGCAATTGTTTTTGCCGGATAAATGAGGTTAGAAAAGCAGCTACAGAATCCTCGGGTCCTTCTCCACCAGTCAGAGCCAGCATCACAAAATTCTCAATCCAGACAATACCATTTGCATGTACCAGATCACTGACCAGTTCTTCACAGTTTTCCTGCCATTCACCCAGATATTTTGCTTTGGCAGTAATACGGGCAGGAGTTGTACGCCAGAATGAATGACGCTCGAAATCTTCCTGTGACTTCTCCTGCTGATGTATTTTTCGAATAGCTTCATGGATAATGGTACTTTTACCAACACCTGAATTACCCACAAGCAGAACATTGTTTTTTCCTGTCAACAGAAAAGAAATCAGCTTATCAACAAATTCTCCCCTCTCCCAGGCCGCATCCAGGACTAACCTGGTATTTTTTCTGGCATAAGGAAGTCTCTCAGCTACACTGTTCAGCATTTGGAGATGTGAGAAATCATCTGCCTTAGTTTTGGGCTGTTCAACCCTAGGTACTTTCACAGTAACACTCTCCAACCATGGAGCAGAACTTTGCAATAAACTATAGATTTTGCCAGGATCCATGTTGTGAAGTACATCTTTGGCAAAGTGCTCTATGAGTTTATCCAGATCTTTTTCAGAATAGAAATAAAAACTTTTATCTAGCAATGGTAGAAAGCACTCGAAAAACCCCTGTTCATTGCTTCCATGCACAGCATAAACCGGAAACTCAATAGATTCTTTTACAGGATAAATTCGCTGTTTTTCCTGGTAGTGAGGACGTATAGTCAGTTTGAGTGTTTTAATGCTTGGTTGCAGAATCTCTGGTTCGTAGTATGCTCCCCGCTGAAGTTGCTTTTCAATATATTCCGAAAAATCACCAGTAAGGCCACGAATATCATCAGACACCAGTTGTTTATCCAGGCCTATAATCTGACCCAGTATGGTATTTTCATCTATTCGGCGACACAGTAATGGAAACTCCAGTATTTTCATAAAATGTAGTAGCGAATCCGCTAAAAGATAATTGAAACAAAATCAGCAACAAATCTTTCATATATATATGTTCTCTTTACTCATCCTGAGTAATGGTATTGGCATAAAACAACCATTTGAGTTCCTGATAAGTCAGGTCTTTATTATGAACAATACCAGACCTTAAATCCGTAATGAGTGTACGTTTGATTTTACCATCTCCCAGCATGTATAGGCGTACAATGTGACTTACAGATTGTTCATCACTATCAACAGGAGATTTTCTTCCTTTTTCAATCTCATATATGAGGGTATTTATGTCTGAACCTATTTCAACTGGATACACAGACACTTCAACAGGAACAGAGGTTTCATGAGAAGAAAAAAACATGTGAAATCCAACTTCCTGCTGAAACAGATGGTATACACCTGTAGCATGAATATGTAGGTAGATATAGCCTTTTTCCTGCTTTACTTTTGTTGTAAGTCCAAATACTGTCCTATACATCTTCTCCATATATTCTATCTCATTACTTCCTGAGTTTTCAACGGCAGACGCTATACGAAGTAAAATCTGCCCAGGTCGTTGCTCTACATAACAAGTAAGGTTGAAATCAAGCCATGCTATGTCCTGTGACAGATAGAAGTACAAAGCATTCGTTTCGTTTACTATTCGGGCAGCAGATTCATGAATCTCATTAAAGTAATCTGATATTTCCAGCTGACTATATAATTCTGTCAAGAATGCTTTTCCTTCGCCATTCCAACCATAGTTACGTATTTTTTTTACTCCTGAAACACTCTTTAACGGAAGAACCGTCTTTGCAATATTCATTTTCTTACCAACCTGATACTCCCAAAGAATATTCGTAAGCTTTGCGTCTATCTCTGTTAACGATTCCTTAAAATACATCAGTTGGGAAGCTTCTTTATTCATTTCAGTTGAATATACCAGACTACTATTCTCCTGATCCATTTCCAGCAACTCTTCTTTAATATCCTCTACGGTTTCCAACAATTCAGCAAACAAATCAAATGTAATTTCAAGATTTTCCAGGTTAGGCAGTTCCGATGTTTCGTTTCTTGGTATATGTTCCAACAGAGTAAGATGTGGCATAAACTGACCATCCCTGTGAAACAAACTAAAAATAACAGGTTTGTCAGGGGCAATCAGTACCAGCTTATCGGCAATCAATACAGTGAGTTCTTTCTCAATCTGACGTTTCAGTGCTCTCCCTCCCATTTCCGGATCAAATCCTTTTTGAGCAATAGCTTCCAGCACTTCTGGTGAAACATTCAAAATAGTATGACGACGCAGAAAACCGTGTCGTTTGAGCAGTTCCTTGATTTGAAGCCAGGCTATGATCCCAATATGTTGTGAGGTAAGTTTCTGAAAAAATACAATCCTGTCAATACGGTTGATAAACTCGGGTCGGAAGAAATCACGCACGGCTTTTTCATATGTCCGTGTCGTGATATCCTCTCTGCGCTGCAGGTTGATTTCCTTTCCAACACGTTCTGCCCCCAGATTAGACGTCATGATAATAACAGTATTACAAAAGCTGACAGTCCGTCCCAAGGCATCTGTCAGACGCCCTTCACCCAATATCTGCAACAACAGATTGTGTACATCCGGATGTGCTTTCTCAATTTCGTCAAATAGAAGAACACAAAAGGAGTTATAACGAATTTTAGTAGTAAGCTGGCCTTCTGGATTGGTAAAATCTCCTACCAGTCGATTTACAGCGTCATCATCAATGAATTCATTCATGTCAAAACGAACCAGACTTTCCTCATGTGTGAATAAATATCTGGACAGAATTTTCGCTGCCTGTGTCTTGCCTACCCCTGTGGGCCCAATAAACAAAAACGCCCCAAACGGACGCTCAGGATTATTCAGTTGTGCTTTGATTACATTCAAAACATCTGTAAGGCAATCTACAGCTTCTGGTTGCCCAATAAGGCGTTCAGCCAAATAATCAGCAAATTCAGAACGACCAATACGAATATCCTGATTTGCCAATCTTTCATTCAAATGTGTCTGACTACTAAATTCGCTTATGATCGTCTGTACATCAATCTCTTTTTTAGCATATTTAGTTGCCAATTGATGCAAACTTTCCGCTACTACTCCAACCAAACCTCTGGAAATATGAAAGCGTTTCTGAAGTTCAATTAATCGAACTAAAGCCAGATTCGTAATACCAAACTGATGCTCCTGCTCAAGCTGGTTACGAAGTTTGCTTATAATCTTCAGTCCTGTGGTCTCATCTGGTTCATACAAACGAATAACCTTAAACAAATCTGTGAACCCTCGATCTAGTTCACTGACAACTGCCCATTCTTCAGGAGTAGCTTCCAGAATCACCTGCAATCTACGTCCCTGAAGATAGGGTTTCAGCACATCACTCAATGTCATGCTGTTCTGTGAAGACTTCCCAATTCTGAACAAGGACACGATATTTGTAAAATATAACTTATCTTGGCGAGGATTCTTTTCAAGGGGATGCATAGCAAAGCGAATGATTGCTTCAAAGCGTCGTTGCCAGGCACCGACTATACTCATCCCTGCAATGATTCGGGAAGGATCAACATTCCAGACATTATCCAGCTTAGATAATTGCTTGTCGGCATGTTCTTCCACATGTCGGTATACTACTTCATGCAGAATCGTTGTTTTTCCTACTTTACGATCTCCTATCAGTACAACAGGGATATTCTCCCGGTTATAGAGTAAAGTTTTCAGCTGTTCCACTATCAAATCTGAAAAATATGCTCTGCTGAGTTGTGTAGGATACCAGTCATTGAGATCGTGTCCTACGCGTACAATTTCCCGTCTGCCATCAAATGATATTTCACTACGAAAAAACTGTTGAAACAGGTTGTTAGTATCTCCAAGGATTTTTTCTCCTGGCACAAACATATGTAGATCCAATGTTGTACAAAACTCACCTTTGCCTGATGCAAATCCATCCAGTATAAACTCTTCATCTTTCTTCTTTGTATACTTGCGGGCATAGATCTGGACTTGTTGTATTACTTCTTCGATCACATCAGATCTGCGTGCATTGGGTTTTCTGGAAATAAACTGATAATTTCCAAATGCGGGCAATAATACTACTGTATACTCTCCCTGTACAAACCAGGCAACAGACAACTTTCCATTAAAAAAGCGTTGCCCATAATTAAAATCAAAATCTATGGATTCAAACTTGAATTCCGGATTAAACAAAAGCCATAACAACTCATCCGAGTTATCCCGCTCAACTCTATATTGTGAAAATTCCTTTCGGATAAGCTGAGTAAGTTTGCGAATAGCATTCTCATACCGTTCATCAGCTGCATACCATTCCGAATGAAACAGCGGACGAATAATGTATTGCTCTTTTTTATGTTGAACCCAGATAGGTATTTCAAAGTGAAGATTAGCCATGTATAATTTACAAAACTGGAGAGTAAAAGAAAAAGGTCTTTACAACAGATAGCTATCAATAGCAGTATCCAACTGTTCTTGTAAAATCTTGCTCAATGCCTGCTCATACTGATTGGTACTAGTGGTTAATTCATAGGTAGTGTCCTGCAAACCCTTGGGTGTATAGTGACGACGAGGTTTATCTCCTTCAAAGAAATTTTTCCGATGAATACCTCCTGGAGTCCTGAACTTATCAAAAGGCTGAGTGGATACAATCACCTGATATTTTCGAACCTCACCTGTTACTGTTGTCACATTATGTCTACCATTTTCACTTTTAAAAAACAGAAAAGGCAAGTTTCCTGTTACTTCAAGCTCAACTCCTACCAAAGCAAAATTATCGTCTGTAGGCTTATCATAGGAATATCGCAGATATGTCAGAGGCTGTTTTTTCAGGTCTGCATAGAGGTTATATGTTCTAAAACGTTGCCATGTGTCACTTGAAAATACAACCTCCTGGTTATTATGCCAGATCTGAAAAGCCTGAACAGTATATCCTCTCTCCTGACTCAGGTTCCTGTATATATCTGTCAGTTGCATCACACTTCCTGCATGTCCATAAATTCCAATGATACATTTCATGAATTCAGGATTCTCCAGTTGAACCAGCTTTAATTTCTGACTCCGAAACATTTTCTTCCACGATTGAAAAAGTGGGTATAGTTCCGAACTATCTACCTCATTTCCATTCAATAAAAGGAAATTTTCGCTTTCAATATCCTGTATTTGCTGAATAATCGAATCAAAGTCATCTCTGATTCCCATCAGTTCATAATATACTTTGCTCTGCACATCATCCTTCCAGAATTTCTCCTCCTGTCTTTTATCTTTTAGTTTTGCCAGTTTCCGATTCAACTGATCAAGGCGGCTTATAAAATGTGCATAGTAACTACCATTACGAATAGTAATGGCATTTCGTCGTTGTTTAGTAACTTCATTTGTAAATTCAATAACAGTAAGTTCTGAATTTACCTCAACTGCCTGCTCAATGAGTTGTGTTTCATTTCTTCGATTGATCCGAAAATGAGGTTCGTTTTCTTTTAGTTCTATGGAAATTTCCAGAGGCACATGAAACTCATATGTATTCAGGTGACCAGATAGCGGAATTACAACCTTATCCTGAATGGTCCGTTGCAGAAAGCGTGCTCCATAGGCCCAGTTGTAACCTTCTCTACCTAAGTAGTCCAATATATCTTTGGCTATATCGATCACAAGGTTACGACCATTGATACCTTCCCGTTTTTTCAGAATGGCTATTTCTCTATCTACAATATGTCGGATTACAGATCTCTCCAAAGGAGCAAATGCCAGTATCCGATCCAGGCGATTGAATAATTCAGGCCGGAAGAAATTCTGTACTTCATTCTGAAAATGAGATATGGCAGTATCTTTCTGAGCTTTGGTTTCTATAAAACCAACCGTCCCAACCTGATAACTGCGAGCCCCAATATTTGAAGTCAGAATAATAATAGTGCTACAAAAATCTGCCACCCGGCCTTTTGAATCTGTTAGCCGACCCTCTCCAAGAATCTGCAATAACAGATCGTAGAAAGAGGGATGTACTTTTTCAAGTTCGTCAAACAACAATACAGAAAAAGGCTCACGTCTGACAGCTGCTGTCAGCAAGCCCTCACCCGAGGCATAAAGATCACCTGTAAGTCGTAACACGGATAGATAATCTGCATATTCACTCATATCAAAGCGAATCATTTTCTGGCGATTGCCAAACACAAATTCTGCCAACACCTTTGCCATTTCTGTCTTTCCTACACCTGTGGGTCCAACAAATAATAGTGAAGCCAATGGTTTGCCCCTTCGTATTACAGCTGCTTTGATGGAAATCAAGACATCCAGGACTGTCTGAATGGCATCTTCCTGACCATAAATATTCTTATAAAAGAATTGGCTCATGGCGTCAATATCCAACGGAATATCCGGATTTATCATGAATTCAGGCATACCGGTCTCCTGACAAAAACGGGCATAAATATCTGATTTGGATACGGTTGAATACTTTTCCTTTTCTGAAAGTAATGCTTCTAGAAAACGAATGGTTTTTCCTGGCAATCCGGAATATGGGCTATACCATTGCTGTAAACGTAAAATTTCTTTTGTAGCAATTTCTTCAACAGTGATATTCTTGGCTTGACTTTCCAGTGCAACTTTCTGCAATACAATCTGTTGGATTACAGGACCAGACATCTCTTCAATTTTTACTTGTGCAAATAGTGCAGTATAACCGGGCGACTTTAACTCAATTTGTGTCATCTGTTCAGGTGTACACTCACTAATCAAAATAATCTCCCCCCTAGCTATGTAATCACGCAGATAATCTGCAAACGACATACTGTTTCCAACATACTGACCAACCTCAAATAATTCAGCCAGATTACTAATATATAGCAGGTCACCTTTGGTCCTCAGTTCATTACACATGTATGCCAGATATTCTTCCCAGCTACCCAAGGAAGTAAGCCGATGAAGCAACTGTGCTGCAGAAATTTCCCAAACAGCTACATTCCCCAATCCATGCAGAGTTCTTTTTCCAACAAATTCGCGAATCAATGTAGTTTTGCCTTTTCCTGAATTACCTACCACTACAACACTATTTCGCAAATAGCCACTTAGTAGAGACGCTAATTGGTCATACTCTTTTTTTAATCCTACCAACGTCCCGGCATCTGAACTCATTTTTTGTGCAACTTCTGGTAAAATCTGCTGCTTGCCAGCCTCGGCCATTTTTTCAAGTTCTCCTAAGGTATAGAATGTAAGGTCAACTGGCACACGATGGACCTTTACCTCACTAAACCACTGAGTGGCTATTAATGTAGCAACAGATTGAAAACGCTTCTTGCGTATGAATTCCAATCTTATATTCTCCGAAAGATTTATATAAAGTTCTTCAAGCGTTTTTCCTACAGACTCAATACTCAGTAAGGGAACAAATCCTATAAATTGTAAACCTTCATTCTGAAAATAAAAAATATCAAATGGAAGCTCAAGCTCTGGGAACAACTGATCAACAGAGGCATCCAGCTTCACATTCAACCTATCCTGTATCAGATCCTCATTACTAAAATAGCTTAGAATCTGATCGTAAAGCCCCTTCTTAAGCACTTTGTCCTGAAACGCCCTGGCAACCTGTTTGGCTAGTTGTTGTGGTGATGTATTAAAACGAACAACTCCTGGCAGATGCAGTGGGAATAACATTCTATTGCCAGATTGATGCAGAGACTCACCAATAAGTAAATGTAATGGAAGAATTTTCATTCATTAAAAGTAAATAGACGACAGCAAGATAAATCTTTTCCTAAAATCTACTAAATCGCTACTCTCAATTACATGTTACTTTTCTACTGGCTACCTCCAGTAATAAAAACCCTATTAAAAATACTTTTTATATACCAATAAGTATATTAAACAAACAACGGAAAAATCAACCTTATTGTATTTTTAATTAATAAATAAAAAAACAACAAACTACCTGAACCTTATTTAATACTAGTTTGTATTATAAAATATACTGATAGGTATTTTACGAAAAAAAACAAAGAATAAAACCAAAAAACAAACAAATAAAAGAAACAAATCAACAAATAAAACCAATCAGTATATTAACCAAAATATCTTTCCCTCAACAAAATGAAAACATCAAACAATACAATCCTTATTACAGGCGGAAGTGCTGGTATTGGATTTGAAATCGCCAAACAATTTGTATCAAAGTCAAATAAAGTAATTATTACAGGTAGAGATGAAAACAGACTAAAATATGCAGCAGAACAATTACCTGGTGTTATTCCTATTGTAAGTGATATCAGCAAAGAAGAAGATGTAGAAAAACTTGTATCAGAACTACAGACAGAATACCCTCAATTGAATATGGTCATTAATAATGCAGGTAAAGCGTACTTACATGATCTCTCTGAAAATACTCAAACATTTGATTATGCCAGTGCAGAAATCCTTACTAACTATCTCTCTATCATACGACTGAATGAGAAATTATTGCCCATATTAAAAAAACAACCAGAGTCAGCTATTGTACAAGTCTCTTCTGTAGTAGCATTCGTCCCCAATCATAAATTAAGTACCTATTCAGCAAGTAAAGCCGCTTTACACTCATATTCTCAATCCATCCGGATTTCTCTTGAAAACACCTCTGTTAAGGTCTTTGAACTTATGCCACCTTTAGTCAATACAGATTTTTCTAAAGAGATAGGTGGAGAAAATGGTATCTCCCCTCAAGTTGTAGCTGCAGACCTTATTCATGCTCTGGAAAATAACATTTATGAGATTCATGTTGGCCAGACGGCATATATTTATGATTTGAGCAAATCCTCTCCCGAAGATGCCTTACTAGCAATGAATCGCAGATAAAAGCAGAATAAACAAGTTTATACCTAAATATAGCCTTACGTACGATACGTAAGGCTATATTTTTATGTGGGGAAAGCTGGACACATATATAATAGACTGGCAAACTAAAGCAAATAAAGACATAATGTCACAAAAAAAAGACGCAACAGAATCAAAACAAGACTTTTTGTCATTTAATTTCTTTCCAAATAGCTAAAAACAATTGATTTTTCCTGTTGGTACATAAGTTGAATAATTCCTAGCGTACCTGATTACAAAAGGGTACATAAAACGAAAAAACATTCAACTAAATAACTTAAAACTAGTAAAACTATGGCACTCGTTAGATTCAACCAACCATCCAGTGTGTTTCCTTACAGAAACCTTTTAAACGAATTATTGAATGATTTCAATACTTCTGTAGGACAAGATTATCGCTCCAACATTCCAGCTGTGAACGTCCATGAAAGTGAAACAGAATATACATTGGAAGTGGCAGCACCTGGACAAAATAAAGAAAACTTCAACATTAATCTGGATGGTCGTGTATTGACAATTTCTTCAGAACAAAAAGAAGAGAAGAAAGAAGAAAACGGAAAATGGACACGTAAAGAATTCAACTATTCTTCTTTCAAAAGATCTTTCACTTTACCAGAAAATGTGAACGCAGAAAATATCGAAGCGAAATATGAAAATGGTGTTCTGGTAGTAGTTGTACCGAAAGCTGAAGAAGTAAAACCTAAATCTATTGCAGTTAAATAAGCAAACTGTTTTTCCAATCAAAACCTTATGAAGTTTGCCTTCATAAGGTTTTTCTATGTTAAGACACAGATAGTTTAAATACCATTAATTACCACTTGTCACAATTACACTCATTTCAGGCAACACATAGCATAGTTTTTTAGTTAATTTTAGTAATAATTGCAATTGAAACCCATTCACAAAACCTTAGTTCTAAATAATTGTTAAGCTTAGTTAAATTGTGTTAAAAAACACTGACAACACAATCCGACACGCATGAAATTTGTTATTATAGCAGCAAAAAACATTATTTAACAAAACTCAAATAGTCTAAAAATCCCGAAGTATGAAAAAGTTGTTGAGTGCAGAATATGCAAAAATCTTTGTTGCTGCCATACTTGGCAGCATGTTAACATTGGGCGGTTTTGCCTGCTTTAATCGTGGAGAAAACAAACCTGTATTTATTGAGAAAGCAGCTGATTTCTATCATAATGCATCTGTTGTTTCTGGCAATGAAAATCCACAGGGAGACTTTTCGGCAGCAGCAGAAGCGGTTGTTCCTGCGGTTGTAAACATCCGTTCTACTGTTGGTAGTCAGGTAGCTTCTCGTGGAGAGAGAGAAGATCAGGAAGGTATGGATCCATTTGAACAATTCTTTGGCCGCCGTTTTCGTGATTTCGAAATGCGTCCACAAGGACCTCAAAAAGCATCTGGTTCTGGCGTAATTATCAGTTCAGACGGTTACATTGTAACAAACAACCACGTAGTTGAAAATGCAGATGAACTGGAGGTTTTCCTGAGTGACAAACGTTCCTTCAAAGCGAAAGTAATTGGTACAGATCCTAATACAGATCTTGCTCTTATCAAAATCGCTGCAAATAACCTTCCTAAATTAGCCTTTGCCAACTCTGACAATGTTAAGATCGGTTCATGGGCAATGGCAGTTGGATTCCCATTGCAACTGGAATCTACTGTAACAGCAGGTATTGTGAGTGCGAAAGGTCGTAGCATTGGTATCTTACAAGGAGATGCAGCAAACCGTGTTCCTGTAGAATCTTTTATTCAGACAGACGCAGCCATTAACCCTGGTAACAGTGGTGGAGCTCTGGTTAATTTGAACGGAGACCTTATTGGTATCAACACAGCTATTGCTTCTCCTACAGGTAGCTATGCTGGTTATGGATTTGCAATCCCAGCTAATCTGGTAAGTAAAGTAGTAGAGGATATTCTGAAATATGGCTCTGTACAACAAGCTTACCTGGGAGTAGTACTGGGTCAGGTAGACAAAGAGGCTATTGAGAAAAATGGTCTGAAAGTCCAATCTGGTGTGTTCTTGGATAGCTTGATTGCAGGTGGCTCTGCAGCTTCATCTGGTCTGAAAGAAAACGATGTAATTCTTAAAATTGATGAGAGTTCAATCGGAACCATTGCTGACATTAAAGAAAAGATTGCTCGTCATCGTCCAGGAGATGTTATCAATGTTTTGGTTAACCGCAAAGGTAGTGAAACCGCTGTAAAGGTTACATTGAAAGGTCTGTCCAACAATGCAGCTATCGTGAAAAGAGAGCGTAGCGAAGCTGTGGAATCTCTGGGAGTTGAATTTGCCAATTTATCAGCAGAGGATAAGAAGAAGGCAGGAGTTGAATTTGGTGTAAAAGTTGCTTCTATTTATACTGGTAAACTTCGTGAAGCAGGTGTTCGCCCAGGTTTTATTATTATGAAAGTTAATAATCAACCTGTTAAAAATGTAGATGAACTATTGAAAGCGATTAACCAGTCAGATGATATGGTCAATCTAATGGGAAAATATCCTAATAGTTCACAGAAGCTTATTTATGGATTTGAAAAATAATCCGAATTTTATTTGTAATTTTAAAGCCTCTGTTGTGTCCAACAGAGGCTTTGTTTTTAGAATCATACATCTATGAAAAATTTTTCCAAAAGACAAATAAAGCTGCTACTCATATTGGGCCCTTCATTTGTATTCCTGTTTATCTATTTTCTGGTCAGTGTTCTTTTTGTCAACACGACTGACCGTCATATGCTTACGACAAACCGAGAATTAAAACAGTATAAGCCTGGAATGTATCATCGCTTTATTAACGTATTACATGAGAAAATGTTATTTGTAGAAGATAAAAAACCGAAGCATCCTAAACATCATATTTCTCATTCAACAGAAAGCGATTCAAGCAAAATAAACGTATCAAAAAACGTAGCTCATTAATAGATCTATATTATTCAACAGCAGCGAGTTCCTCCTTTTTTGCTTTAGTCAGAGCTTTTACAACCAGGTTATAGGAATGGTCAATCCATTCCTGCAATAATTGGTCTTTCACTGATCCGTCAGCTATAATTGTATTCCAGTGCTTTTTATTCATATGATATCCGGGTAATACACAACTATGTTGTTCCCGTAATTCTATTGCCTTTTCAGGATCACATTTGATATTAAAAGATAAAGGTTGGCTATCAAATCCAGTTAAAGCAAATACCTTATCCATTACTTTAAACACCAGAGTACCTTCACCAAAAGGTAAAGATTCGGTCACTCCTTTTTTAGAAAGACAATACTCACGGAAAAACTCAAGATTCATAACCTGAAAATTACAGAAGAAGGACAGCCAAGACCAAAGATCTATCTGTTACAGAAACTTTTTAACAATCATAAAGATTAAGCCCAACAAAAACATGACCATAGAAATCTTATTAATACCATGCATCATGCGAAGATTAAAGTTTGGGCGATTATTTGGATCTTTCTTACGAAACCAATAAGACACCACAGGGCTTAGATCCAGCAAATGTTTTAAACGACTCATATCACAAAATGATTTGGAAGGAGAAATGAATATGTACTAATTGGGAAACCTGATCCCACACTAAATGGTTCAGAAAATCAATGTCCTAATGAACACAAAAAGTGGCCAATATGCAATAATTATCTTTAATATACGCATAGACTTCTATCCATGTAGTATCTCCTGAGGCACAGATTTAAACTCAAAATCTGTTGTGGATGCCAGTTTGTAAAAACGTTTGAGTAAAAGCAAAGCAGAGGTAGTTAATCCCAGAAAAAGGCCATACCAAACTCCTTGAATATCCAGTTTCCAGACAAAAGCAAAGACGTATGCCATAGGTAACCCAACAATCCAGTAGGCAACTAACGTAATATAGGTTGGAATATTTACATCCGAAATTCCACGTAATATACCTAATCCTGTTACCTGAAGTCCATCAGAAAGCTGAAAGAATCCAGCAATGATAACCAGTGAGGCAGTGACTGTCATCAATGCCACGTCATCCGTATACAATGAAGTTAAGGGGCGAGCCAGTACCAAAAATGTCAGACAGGCTGTACCCATAAATAAAATAACAAGAAATACAGTAATAGCTCCAGCACGGATAATTTTATGCCGGTCCCGAAGTCCAACAGCCTGCCCTACTCTGATTGCACCCGCAGATGATAATCCAGCTGCTACCATATAAGTAACTGATGCCATATTGAGAGCAATACTATGTGCAGCCTGTTGTAATGTCCCTAACCAACCCGCAAAAAAAGTAGCAGATGAAAAAGCAGCTATTTCGAAAAATAACTGTAAGCCACCCGGTAATCCTAAACGTATCAGTTTGACCAGTAAGGGCATCAACGAATTTTCTGACTGTACCGAGATAAAAGGTTTAAAAATTTCATCTTTTACAATATATATCCCAAGTCCAATAGCCATAACGGTCCTGGAGATTATGGTTGTAATCCCAGCACCATTCAAACCCATTGCTGGTACTCCCAGTTTACCATTAATAAACACCCAGTTCAGAAAAATATCCAGTACTGTTCCCAATAAGGTAATAATCATAGTGACCCGTGTAAAGGAAAGTCCATCTGTAAACTGACGCAAAGCAGCATATATCATCAAAGGAATCGCAGAAAAAGCCACATAGAAGCTATAATCTGTAGCTAATGCCTGTACATCTGTTTTTTGATTGAACAAACCAAAATGTTGTGATACAAGAAGGAAAAGTCCAGCAACGATAATACCCCAGAAGAAACCCAAATACAATCCGGATAATAAAATACGTCTGCATTCAGCCTGATTGCCCTGAGCTTTTGCAGTAGCTGTCTGGGGACCTACTACCATTAATGAACCTATACCAATAATTGAAATAAGCCAGAACACGGAGTTAGCAAACCCTGAAGCAGCGACCGGAGAAGCTCCCAATCGTCCAACCTGAATGGTGTCCCCTACTCCCATTAACACATTCCCCAATTGTCCTATAATAATGGGTACTCCTAAATAGATAGTTTCTTTAAGTTCTTTACGGTAAATAGTCAAATTCATAGTTTGTAGTTTTATTCTAAAACAAAAAAACCTCCAATCAGGAGGTTTTTGCTCTTTGATTATTGGCATCTCGCAATAATCGGTTGGCAAAAATAAATTCCTGCAATTCTGGTGACGTAGTATCTGTAATAGTCTGACTGTTTCCCTGCCAGAGTTTTCGACCCCGATGTATATACAAAATATACTCCCCAATGGTCATTACTGAATTCATATCATGTGTTACCACAATGGTCGTTATCTTGTACTCATCCGTTATCTCACCTATCAGTTCATCAATTTTAATGGCAGTCAAAGGATCCAACCCGGAATTGGGTTCGTCACAAAATAAATATTTTGGATTTAAGACAATGGCTCGTGCAATACCTACACGTTTCTGCATACCTCCACTAATTTCCGAAGGCATGCGTTTATTTACATTTTCCAGTCCTACCCGCTTCAGACAAAAATTGACCCGCTCCAGCTTTTCTTCCCTGGACATTGAGGTAAGCATATCCAGTGGAAACATCACATTGCCTTCCACATCTTTTGAGTCAAACAAAGCATTTCCCTGAAATAACATACCTATCTCTCTTCGAATTTCCCGTTTAGTATCATCATCACCACTGATAAAATCCCGACCATCATATAACACTTTCCCTTTATCTGGCTGAATAAGTCCCACAATACATTTCAGTAATACAGATTTTCCATGACCACTTTGCCCGATAATCAGACTCGTATTACTATCATCAAACCGGGCATTAATACCATCTAGTACAACTTTATCCCCAAATGTCTTGGATACATCAACAACTTCAATCATTTATCTTTAAAGTATAGTTTTGAATAACCTCATAAAAATATTTTCTCAAATCTACTCACAATAGTAATTGAGCAAGCAGATAATCTGCCAACAGAACAGCAATACAGCTATTAGTCACAGCCTTAGTACTGGACTGTCCAACTTCCAATGCACCACCTCTGGTATAATATCCCTGAAAAGCAGAAATAGAAGAAATTAGAAAGGCAAATACAAACGATTTAATTAGAGAAAAACGCACATTACCTGGATTGAAATCAGATCGGATCCCATAAATATAGTCTGACTTAGTTACTAATCCTGATAAAGTACTGGATAGATACCCTCCATAGATGGAAAGAAAAGAAGCCAGAATTACCAACATTGGGAATGTAATCAGCGCAGCAATAATTTTTGGTAAAACCAGATAACTGGCCGAATTAATTCCCATTACCTCTAAAGCATCAATCTGCTCGGTAATACGCATGGTACCTAAACCACCTGCAATATTAGATCCTACTTTTCCACATAATACAATACATATAACGGTTGAAGCCAACTCCAGAATAGTAGTATCCCGAACAAGCACCCCCACAATAGTAAGGGGAATTAATGGACTTACCAGATTGTATACCGTTTGCAGTGCGGTTACAGCCCCAATAAAAGTAGAGACTATGACTACAATAAAAATAGAATCAATTCCAATCAACATACATTCATCCAAGATCCGGGATACATATACACCGAATTTTTCACGGTTCCTGAACATGGAAGCAATAAACAAACAATACTTACCAAACTGTGAGAGAAGATACATAGCTACCGATTTCTTGAAATAATAATGAATGATTGAGACGTAAAATTGAAAAAAAACTCTAATGGCAATAGCTTGGAATATAAATTATTTACATGCACTTTACTTTCCAACAACTAAAGTACAATTTTTACCCTTTATTTTGTTCCTAGCCTCGCTTTATAAAATACCATGGCAAAGGAATAAAGAGAAAATAAGAAAACCAAAGCATAACTGTTCCACTAGAGCAACGGATTATGCATTTTTATATTCTATCTTTGGGGTATTGATCTCAAAATATGCTTTTTCTTACTTTATGAATAGGTTATTAATTGTAACAGGGGGCACAAAAGGTATCGGGAAAGCCATTATCTGGAAATTCGCAGCAAATGGTTTTGATATAATTACCTGTGCACGTACAAAAAAAGATTTGCTATCCTTACAAGAAGAATTTGAATCTGCTTTTACACAAAATAAATTATTCTGGCAATGTGCAGATTTGTCAAAAAAGGAACAAGTTTTACAATTTGCAGAATTTATTAACTGGCTAAACCGCCCTATAGATGTGCTGGTTAATAATAGCGGCTTTTTTGTACCGGGTCAGGTTTACAATGAACCAGAAGGAGCTCTGGAATCTCAGATAGATGCCAATCTCTACTCTGCTTATTACCTGAGCAGGGCCTTACTTTCTTCCATGATCAAACGACAGGATGGACATATTTTCACCATGTGTTCTATCGCCAGTATCATTGCTTATCCCAATGGAGGTTCCTATAGCATTAGTAAGTTTGCACTGTATGGCATGACTAAAGTATTACGTGAAGAGCTTAAAGACAAAGGGATACGGGTTACAGCAATACTACCAGGAGCTACTCTTACAGCCAGTTGGGAAGGAACTTCACTCCCAGCAGATCGATTTATGAAATCCGAAGATGTTGCAGAAGCAATATATAGTACTCATTGCCTGTCTAAAAACACGGTTGTGGAAGACATAGTACTTCGTCCTCAACTGGGAGATATTAATTAAGTTCTGAACATTTTGAACGATAAACTCGTTTTACAGAAAGTATCTGCACCTACACAAAACCTCTGTATTTTTGTGTAACTATTTTCAATAATCTATGACATCACAGCAAAATTCTATTATACTCAATCCTTCGTATTGCGAATCACTGACAGAATATAAACGTCGCAAAACTATTACTGTCAATATTGGAGATGTGCCAATGGGTAGCGATTATCCTATTCGTGTACAATCCATGACTACTATTGATACAATGGATACAATGGGTTCTGTTGAACAAACGATACGGATGATTGAATCCGGCTGTGAATATGTCCGGATTACTGCACCCAGCATTAAAGAAGCAGAAAATCTGGGTAACATACGACGTGAACTCCGGTTGCGCGGATACACAGTGCCTTTGGTTGCAGATATTCACTTTACACCCAATGCTGCGGAATTAGCCGCCCGGCTGGTAGAAAAAGTACGCATCAATCCAGGAAATTATGCAGATAAGAAAAGGTTTGAAACTATTGAGTATACAGATGTTACCTATCAGGCAGAACTGGAACGTATACGAGAGAAGTTTATTCCACTGGTGAAGATCTGTAAAGAATATGGAACAGCTATGCGGATTGGCACCAATCATGGATCATTATCTGACAGAATTTTGAGCAGATATGGAGATACACCTCTGGGTATGGTGGAATCAGCACTGGAGTTCTTACGTATCTGTGAAGATATGAATTACTATAATATCGTCATATCCATGAAAGCTTCCAATACGCAGGTTATGGTTCAAGCCTATCGATTGCTGGTACAGAAACTGGCACAAGAAGGACTTAAGCCATATCCATTGCACTTGGGTGTAACAGAAGCCGGTGAAGCTGAAGATGGACGTATTAAGTCTGCAGTGGGCATTGGTACCTTACTGGAAGATGGTTTGGGAGATACAGTTCGTGTTTCTCTTACGGAAGCTCCTGAATTGGAAGCCCCGGTAGCCCAGGCCCTTATTGACAGATATACACATAGAGCTGAAACTGCAAAACCGATCAAACCGATTACAATTGATCCTACAGAACCTCTTATCAACCCTTATCAATATTTCCGCAGGCATTCACACGAAGTAGTAAACTTTGGTGGACAAAATGTACCACGTGTCATCGCAGACTTTTCTCAGGTTTCAGATGTTCAGATGGATAATTTGAAATCAATTGGACACTTTTATCTTCCATTGCTCGATAAATGGAAAATGAATGATCTGGGAGCTGACTATATATATGCAGGCAGACAACCCATTCCATTTATGATTGCCAATGGTTCCCGTCAGATTTTAGATGCAACCACCTGGCAGACTATAGAAGATAAACAAAATACTTATCCTCTTTTTAATGGATTGGACTATCTTCAAGCTACAGAAAAACATCCGGAGCTTAACTTTGTGACGATGACGTACAAGGAGTGGCAGCCTGAGTTTATTCAATTGCTAAAAACAGATACAACTGTAGTTTTGTGGATTAAGACGGAGAATGCCCATGCAATGGCGGCCTTACGTCGACTCTTTTTCTTTTTACTGGAAGAAAAGATAACCTGTCCTGTAATAATTCGAAGAGACTATCAGGAAAATGAAGAAAACACGTTGTTGTATGCCTCTACAGATGCAGGTGGATTGTTGATTGATGGTTTAGGAGATGGTATTTTGCTGGGCACGGAGAAAACCCATCTGACTTCTAAGGAAGATCTCTTAAAGAAGCTTTCGTTTCTCAATCAGACTGCCTTCGGTATTTTACAGGCGGCTCGTACTCGAATGAGTAAAACAGAATATATTTCCTGTCCAAGTTGTGGCCGTACATTGTTTGACTTACAGGATGTAACTGCTATGATCCGAAAAAGAACGGATCATCTGAAAGGCATAAAAATTGGCATTATGGGTTGTATTGTCAATGGACCAGGGGAAATGGCTGATGCAGATTATGGATATGTGGGATCAGGAGTTGGAAAAATCACCTTATATAGAGGCCAAAACGTGGTGAAGAAGAATGTTCCGTCTGATAAAGCGTTGGATGAACTAATTGAACTTATACGTGAAGATGGACGATGGAACGAAGTAGAAACTATTGAAGCTTAGTATTTCTCAAAGCAATTTCTATTCGATTACTATTTAGTTTGTTGCCAAAAATAAATTATCACTTAACTCATGCAAACCGCTTTAACCTTTCTCAATCAGCTTAAAGATAACAATACACGTGAATGGTTTCAGGAACATAAATACGAATATGAACAAAGTCGTTCAGTATTTATTCAATTGGTGAAAGAAATCCTGGCAGCTATGGCACCTTTTGAACCTGAATTATCAGAACTAGACGCCAAAAGCTGTGTATTCCGAATCTATAGGGATGTTCGGTTCTCAAAAGACAAAAGTCCATATAAAACTCACTATGGTGCCTGGATTGCCAATGCTAATAAAAGTCTGGTTTGGCCAGGGTATTATATACATATTCAACCGGGTGAGTCTTTTCTGGCAGGAGGACTCTGGATGCCACCAGCCGAACAATTAAAAAAAATCCGTCAGGAAATAGACTACAATGGGCATAAGCTTCATGAGATTGTGAATAATACAACCTTTCAAAATTTCTTCAAAGACTTCTCTGAAGAGGAAAAATTAAAAACAGCACCCAAAGGATATCCCTCTGACCATCCTGATATTGAATGGCTTAAACTAAAAAGTTTTACTGTTTCATGTAGGATTAAGGATGCAGAACTCAGTAAAAAAACATTCAAGGATACTTGTATTGAGGTATTTCAGGCAATCAAACCTTTAAATGATTTTCTAAAAACCTCCATTGAATAATTAATTTCCCCGATTTTTACCAATAAGGATTCTAGCTGGTTGTTTGCTCAGACTAAATTACAGAAATGTAATTTTTTCCTGAAAACTATATCTACAAATGTGTAACAAAATGAAGAACCGACACGTTTTTATTTTGTAACTTTAAAAAGTCATATACCACGTTACATACACGTCTTATAAACCATCCTTTTCTTTGTAGATTAACTAGCTATTATCCAAATTGAATCCTTATTTATCACTCATTCGCACAGCATGGAGCTATGCGCGTCAGGAACGGAAACGTTTTCTCGTTATTTATGCGTTGTTTATCTTATCTAACCTGCTCAACGCCCTGAATCCAATCTTTTTTGGTTGGTTTGTGAATAAAATCCAACATGACAAAACACGTGTTTTAGAGTATGCAGGCTTTTATGCCGCAGTGTATATGGGGATAAAGCTCCTTCAATGGTCGCTTCATGGCCCTGCGCGTGTTATGGAACGGCAACTGGCGTTTAGCTTAAGCCGGAACTTTCTACAGGAAATGTATCATCAGGTACTTCATTTGCCTATCAAATGGCATCAGGATCACCATAGTGGATCAACTATCAATCGTATCCGTAAAGCATACGAAGCACTTAAAAACTTCTTTGATGGTGGATTTCAATACCTGAATGCACTTTCTAAATTCGTATTTTCCTTTGCTGCGATGCTTTATTTTTCACCCATATTTGGAGGAATTGGCGTAGCACTGGGAATTATTACGGTATGGATTATCTTCAAATTTGATAAGCCGTTCATTAAAACACTGGAAGAGGTGAATGAGAAAGAACATGTGGTCTCTTCTACTTTATTTGACAGTTTATCTAACATTATCACAGTCATCACCTTACGACTGGAAAAAAGTATGGAGGCTGGGCTAATGAGCAAAGTAAAAGATCTTCTTCCTCCCCTGCGTCGCAATGTAATTATAAATGAGTGGAAATGGTTTTCGGCAGATACACTTGTTGCTGTCACATATGCAATTATTACAGTTGGATATGTCTATCAAAACTGGACTCCGGGCGAAGTATTCTACGTAGGTGGTCTTGTAACCCTTCTTGGGTATGTAAATCAATTCACCAGTGTTTTTCATGATGTTGCTTACCAGTACACTCAAGTAATTCAATACAATACTGACGTTCAAACAGCAAAAGACATCAGTTTGACTTATTTAAACCAGCACCGTCCGGAAGCCCAGGTTGCAATGCCTGATTATTGGCACACAATAGACATTTCTAATCTGAATTTTACACATCAGGAGAATGTAATTCAAAAAGGGCAAAAACCACCACAAAAACTACAGAATATTAATCTGACGATACGACGTGGTCAACGTATAGCATTCATTGGGGAAAGTGGAAGTGGTAAAAGTACGTTGCTCAAAGTATTGCGTGGGCTGTATGAGCCGGAGCCAGGCTTTGAAGTTACAATTAATGGAGATCATCAAAATGAATGGGGAACATTGACCAATACAATGACCTTATTCCCTCAGGAGCCTGAAATCTTTGAAAATACCATTGAATATAATATCACTCTGGGATTGCCATTCACCAAGGAAGAAGTATGGCAGGTTTGCGAAGGAGCACACTTTGCTTCTGTCGCTAAAAACCTTCCGAATGGCCTAGAGTCAATGATTCAGGAGAAAGGCGTCAATATTTCAGGTGGACAAAAACAAAGACTGGCACTAGCCCGAGGTATTCTGGCAGCACAAAGCAGCCATATTGTACTACTGGACGAACCGACAAGTAGCATTGATCCAAGAACAGAAGTGAAGATTTATGAAAACCTTTTCAAAGAATTTTCAGATAAAGCAGTGATATCATCACTGCATCGTCTGCACTTACTGCGCTACTTTGACTATATCTATGTTCTTCAAAACGGATCCATTGTAGATGAAGGATCCTTTGACAAACTGTATACAAGTAGTCACGTATTTCAGGAAATGTGGCGTCATCAGGAAAGCCATGTAGCTACAGCAATGGCATAGTTTCCTTAATTTGTTCTGGATTATATTCAGACAATTTATAAAAGGTCGTTTTCAATATGTATTATTGCAGCATGCTACTTATAGAAAATATTTATACTATTCTCTATAAGTAGCATGTTAGCTTATATATCACGATCTTATCCTATATGAACCTACGTTCTATAAAGAACCTTTCTCCAATTATTCTCTCCTATTACAGTATCATTTTCATAGGTTGCTTTCTGGCCATATTTCAATTCCTCTATAATAGAAGTCTCTGGTATGATGAAGCAATGCTTGCAGTAAATATTGTTTCAAAAGACTTTAATCAACTGTTAAAACCTCTTGATAAAGATCAGGTAGCACCCATAGGTTTTCTGTTCGTTGAAAAAATAAATACCCTCATCTTTGGCAATAATGAATACGCATTAAGGCTTTTTCCACTTCTCTGCTTTCTGGCATCTATCCCATTTTATTATCTTTTCACTTATAAGCTGACAAACGATCAGAAGATTGCTTTAGCTGCAACCACATTTTTTAGTATCTCTTTTTTTCTTATCAAATATTCAGATGAGGTAAAACAGTATTCTACAGATGTCTTCTTTTGTGTTTTGATCTATCACACTACTCTTCACTTCCAGTCAGACAAAGCAAAATCTTTTATAGTATATACTCTAACAGGTTGTATAGCAGTCTGGTTTTCGAACGTATCTGTTATCATTTTATTTACCTGTGGATTATATATTATGCATCAGGAGATTTATAAGAAGCGACAGTTTCGTAGTATGATTCCTATTGTGTTCTGGACAGCCTCTTTTGCAACATATTACCTATTGTTTATACATAATCACCCAACTCAAAAGTTGATGGTTACATTCTGGAAAGATGCCTTTCTTCCTCTGAATCCCTTTTCTAAAAACTTTTATATTTTCTTATTCAATACTGTAAAAGGAATCTATAGTGAGCTTATCTCCTATTTTCCTTTATGGCCTATACCATGTATACTTTCAACTACAGGAATTTGGTTTCTTTTAAAAAAGAAAAACTGCATTATTCTGTATCTGCTTCTTTTTCCATTATTTACTCACCTCTTATTGTCAGGTTTGAAGTTATATCCATTCTTCAACAGATTGGTTTTATATTTAGTCCCACTTCTAATCCTGTTATATATACTGAGTTTGTGTGAGGTCTTTGAATGGATTAATGCATCCTACAAAAAATTACCCGAATGGCTGCTGCTGGTACCTATTGTGATCATTCTGGGGCCTCTGGCTGTGAAATTTCCTTTTACAAAAGAAGAAATCAATAAAACTTTGGATTATGTGAAAGCCCATAGTAAAACAAATGATCATATTTATGTGTATACTGGAGCAATTCCAGGATTGGAGTTTTATCAGAAAACCAGAAGGGATACATTAACAAATCCTCTTATCTATGGAACAAACCATAGAGATCAGAATGCAGCATATGATGCCGAATTAACAAAGCTAAAAGGAAAGGTATGGCTTATATTTTCTCACATCTATGAGTATGCCGGCCCAACTCATACAGAAGAGACGTATATGATAGACTTTTTGCTAAAACACAAAGCAATCATAGTGGATAAGAAAGAATTTCCGGGTACTTCCTGTTATTATATGGAGATCTATTGAGTTTATGGCACAATGTACCTCAAACTTTTACCTGATTTGTCAAAGGAAGCTTTTGCTCATACTCATGAATACTCTGCAAAGTTGTTTCTGCAATATTATGCATAGCATTTTGGGTAAAAAAAGCCTGATGCCCCGTAATAAGCACATTAGGAAATGTCAATAGTCTCATAAACACATCGTCTTTGATTACTTTTTCTGACAAGTCTTCAAAAAACAAATCTGCCTCTTCTTCATATACATCAAGACCCATATAACCAATATGTTCATTTTTTAAACCCCGGATAGCTGCTTTTGCATCAATCAATGCTCCACGCCCTGTATTGATAATCATGACTCCTTTCTTCATCTGACTGATTGTCTCTTTATTGATGATATGATGTGTTTGTGGAGTTAAGGGACAATGCAGAGAAATAATATCTGAAGTATGCAAAAGCTCTTGCAGAGAAACATACTCCACTCCTATTTGTTTAGCTTCTTTATCTTCTGCGATGTCATACCCTAATACTCTACATCCAAATCCTTTGAGTATCTTTGCGGTAATCAATCCAATTTTCCCGAGTCCTATCATACCTACAGTTTTTCCATGTAGATCAAAACCCATTAGACCATCTAAGGAAAAATTGCCTTCTTTCACTCTGTTGTACGCCCTATGTGTTTTGCGATTGAGTGTAAGTATGAGGGCAACAGTATGTTCAGCAACCGAATAAGGTGAGTAAGCTGGCACACGTACTACCTGTATTCCTTCTTCTCTACATGCAGACAAATCCACATTATTATACCCTGCACATCTCAAAGCAATTAATCGTATACCATTTTGTCCAAGAACTTTAATTACCTTGGCATCCGCTTTGTCATTTACAAAAATGCAAACAACATCTGCTCCTTTTGCCAAATTAGCTGTATGAACGTTTAATGGAATATCCAGATAGTTCAAGCTATAATGTCGGGAACGATTGGCATCCTCAAAAAATGATTTCTCATAAGGTTTCGCACTAAAAAAAGCAACTTTCATGGATGTATTGTATTAAATAGTATGAAAAAAAATAATTAGAAGCCCTAGACCATCAATAAAAACTGATAATCAACCCATTGCAAATTATAAAAACTTTCCTTTATCCCCGCCTCTTCTTTTCTGACAGAAATCATTTCTGGTCCTAATCTTTCTCATTATCACTAATTAATTTACAATATATCCTCGTTAAAACACAAATAATATTTTTATATTACCCTCCTTATATACCTAACACTCGTATTTCATTTACTCAGTTTTCCATATAAACTAAGCAACATTACACTTAAACCCTGTTATCAAAATATGTATATTCTTGCTATAGACCAGGGCACAACCAGTTCACGTGCCATTGCTTTTGACCAAGCTGGAAACATAGTTCACATTGCACAAAAAGAATTCAAACAATACTTTCCTCAACCAGGTTGGGTCGAACATGACGCCAATGAAATCTGGACTTCAGTTGGTTCTGTTATAGGTGAGTTACTTTCCAAATTAACAGCCAAAAAGATAGCAGCCATTGGCATTACCAATCAGCGGGAAACCACTCTACTCTGGGATAAGAATACAGGAGAGCCAATATATCATGCTATTGTATGGCAATCCAGGCAGACTGTTAGTATTTGTGAGGAGTGGAAACAAAAAGGCTATTCAGATGCTGTACGTCAAAGGACAGGATTACTAATAGATGCCTACTTTTCGGCCAGTAAAATCCGGTGGATTCTTACCAATGTACCTGGAGCAAAAGCCAAGGCAGAAAATGGAGAACTTTTGTTTGGAACAATTGATACTTGGCTGGTCTGGAAAATGACACGTGGAAAAGCCCATGTTACAGACTATACAAACGCTTCCCGCACAATGCTGTATAATATACATACTCTCCAATGGGATAAAGAGTTATTGAGTTTATTTGGAATTCCTGAATCTATATTACCTGAAGTCCGATCTTGCTCAGAGGTATATGGCTACACAACGGCTGCTTTTGGAGGAGAAGAAGTTCCGATAGCAGGTATTGCGGGAGATCAGCAGGCAGCGTTATTCGGGCAAGCCTGTTTTGAAGCAGGGATGGCTAAAAATACATACGGAACAGGATGTTTTATGCTAATGAATACAGGAGCAAAGGCAGTTTCTTCTCAAAATGGCCTGCTCACAACCATTGCATGGGGAATTGGAGGAAAAACAGAGTATGCATTGGAAGGAAGTATTTTTGTGGCTGGCTCAGCTATTCAATGGTTGAGAGATGGTTTGCGAATATTGCAGAAGTCTTCCGATAGTGAAAAACAAGCGTATTCACTTGCCAGCAATGATGGTGTTTATGTTGTTCCTGCCTTTGTTGGCTTAGGTACACCCTATTGGGATAGTGATACCCGGGGTGCTATTTTCGGATTGACCCGAGGCACACAACGTGAACATCTGGTACGGGCAACACTGGAAGCAATAGCCTATCAAACCAAAGATGTACTCAATGCAATGCAACAAGACTCAGGTATAGAATTAAAGAACCTACGTGTAGATGGAGGAGCTGTAGCCAATAACTTTCTTATGCAATTTCAGAGTGACCTGCTAGGTGTTCCGGTTGTTCGTCCGGTTGTTAATGAAACTACTGCTCTTGGAGCCGCTTATCTGGCAGGTTTAGCAACAGGTTACTGGAAAGATCGCAATGAAATAGCCCAACGTTGGCAGGCTCAGAACACCTTCACACCTCAAATGCCAATTGCAGAAACAACTAAGCTCTATAAAGGCTGGCAAAAAGCAGTAGAAGCAGCCCGTCTGTTTAAGTAGGAAACATAAGAGAAAGCCTGTTAGTTGTCTAAACAAGCAGGCTTCACTTTAATCCTTTTTGAATCCAGGCTGCAACTTCCATCAACCAGGCAACGCCCAAATGAATAGCTACCCCACCCCATATATTTCGACTATACAATGCAATAACCCCTAATATATATCCTCCAAAAATAGCTCCGATAGTCTCTCCCAAAGGTTTACCAAAATGCAAAAACGCATAGGTAACAACCATAGGTAAAATTGCCTCCTTCCCAATTATTACTGCAATGCCAATCACCAGAAAACCTCTGAAAATTAACTCAGTCATCACAAATGCAGAGCCATAAGCCAGTTCATAGATAAATGCCAATACACCCTTTGGTAAACCCAACTGTTCATCTGGTAATGGAGATCTATAGGTAGGATAGGTCTCCAGAAAGTCTGGTTGAAAAGAGGCCCAGATAATGGGAGGTATCATAATCAACCACATAATAAAATAAGGTTTCAAATCAACCTTATAAAAAGTGAGGCCATAGAAAGTTTCCGGCCGAGGACGGTAATAAACATAAAACAGAGCCAATGGAATCAAAGTGCATACCAATGGAGCTAATTCATGTGCCAGTTTATAATTCCAGTAATATAAGCTACTATCCAATTTGCTTACATATGAACCAACGGAATACGAAAATTCAGGTTCTATGCTCAGAACAAGCATTCCAAATAAACTATATACCCAAAAGTTTTTATCGAGAGACTTTTTAGACAACTGTCCGGTTATTCGTAAAATTCCAATTGTACCATAATAGGAAAAGCTATACAAAAGAAAATACCACAAGTAACGTTGTGGGCTCCCCACATAGCTGTCAATAATACTATCCTCCAGATCAACATAATAGTTAAAAGAAATACTAACTATCAGAAACAAGGTAACTAATCCATATGTTCTTAGCGTAAAATCCTGACGAATATGTGTAAGAAGATAATGTATAATTTTCTTCATAGGAAAAAATTGTATTGAATAAAAAAACAGTGGTTTTAAAGAATAGAATACCTAGAATGTATATACAGTAGGAATTTTGCGCAGAAAGTAATCATTTTCTTTGGAATAAATCTCAAATAATCGATCAACCAAGTATAACCGATAGATTATTAAATAGAAATATTTTTTTAACAACATTGATTAAAATGTGAAATATTTTTACTTTTCAAAGACAAAATGAGGTAAAACTAATTAGGATATCTTCTATTAGTTTCCTGGTCTAATTACTTTTCTATTCATACGTTTATCTCCCTTCCATTTACTCATGAAAAAAAATACAACAGATCACTCAAACAGCAGACGAAAGTTTTTGAAAAATTCTGCACTAGCAGCATCTTCATTTATGATTGTACCAAGGCATGTATTAGGCAAAGGATTTATTCCTCCATCTGATAAATTAAATATTGCCGGGATTGGTGTAGGGGGTATGGGAGCTGCTAATTTGCGCAATCTGGCACCTACCGAGAATATTGTAGCATTATGTGATGTAGATGATGCGTATGCAGCCAAAACATACGATACCTATCCCAATGCTAAACGCCATAAGGATTATCGTAAAATGCTGGAGCAGCAAAAAGATATAGATGCAGTAGTAATTGCCACTCCAGATCACTTACATGCAGTACAAACAGTAGCAGCTATGAAGGCTGGCAAGCATGTGTATGTACAAAAACCATTGACATATACATTGCATGAAGCACGGGAGCTTGCCAAATTAGCTAAGGCAATGCCTAAAATTGTCACCCAGATGGGAAACCAAGGTCATTCCAATGACGATGCCCGCTTAATCAATGAGATTATTGCTGCAGATATGATTGGCAAAGTTACTGAAGTCCATGTATGGACCAATCGACCTATCTGGCCACAAGGTATCGCATTCCCTACAGATGCTCCTGCCACTCCTCCTTCATTGGATTGGGATCTATTTTTAGGACCGGCTCAACCAAGAACCTATAATCCAGCCTATCACCCATTTAAATGGAGAGGATGGGTAGATTATGGTGTTGGTGCATTAGGTGATATGGGAGCTCACCTGATAGATCACCCTGTATGGGCACTAGGGTTGGGAGCACCCACACATGTAGAAGCCTCTTCTTCTCAGTTTAATGGACAAACCTATCCGGTGGCCTCTATTGTATATTATGATTTTGCAGCCAGAGGTAAAATGCCAGCAGTTCGTTTGACCTGGTATGATGGTGGACTGTTGCCAGAAAGACCGAAAGAACTTTTACCTGAAGAAAAGATAGATCGTGGAGGTGGTGTACTTTATATAGGGAGCAAAGGAAAACTTATGCATGATACCTATGGAAGTAAGCCACGTCTGCTCCCAACTACAAAGATGCAGGATTTTAAAGCTCCCAAACAACTATTCCCACGAGTAGGAATGAGTCATGAGCGCAACTGGGCTGAGGCTTGTAAAGGAAATGGCAAGGCTAATTGTCCGTTTGATTATGCAGGTCCACTTACTGAAACTATGTTATTGGGAGTAATGGCTTTACGCATGCCAGGACAAAAACTGACATGGGATTCTGCCAATATGCAGTTTCCAGGAACACCAGATTTAAATCAATATGTAACGAGAACATATCGTTCTGGTTTCGAACTATAAACCAATACGTTATATATTTCCAGATGAAAAGCCTCTTTGGAAAAGAGGCTTTTTTTGTTTACCAAACTTCAGATTTACTACCAATAAAAGAAATTAAATGAAGTGTTCAGTATACACTTTTATGAATATTTATTACATTAGCATTATATTGGACTAATCTATACTTTCAAATTATCTGGTAAATATTATCCACTTCTACCTCTGACATTGCGTTATGTCTTTGCCAAGACTTTATCAGTTGGGCGTGCTATCTGTGTTTACACTGATTTGCTGTGCCTTTATACCCACAGATCAACAGGAAACACCTCCAATCATGCTGGATAATATTCACTATTTTGTGAATGATCCTAAAGCAGCCAAAGATTTTTTTGTCAAGCACTTTCAGGCAAAGCCATTGGCAAGACCAGACAAAAATCCTCTTTCGTTTATCGACTATCTTGAAGTAAGACCAGAACAAGCCTCTATAGCTATTTCACCTCGTGGGCCTTATCAGGGTATGTATATGCAGGAAGATCCTATCCGCTGGAAACGGACATCGGTTAAAGTCTCAGCAAAAACACCACCTACCTATGGTGTACATTGGCTTGCCTTACGCACAGAAAGTATTAAATACTCACTGAAGTCACTAGAAGCACAAGGTATAAAAGTAATATCGACTGAAGTCGATATTCCAGGAGAATCGTCCAAAGCTGCAATGATATGGGGGCCAGAATACACCCGTATTGTTATCATACAACGTAATCGGGAACGATCACAGGAAACACTGTATGGCATTGACCATGTGATGTTGCTGGTTGAGAATCTGGAAAAAAATATCAACTTCTTTAAGGATGTGTATAATGGGGAAATTTTAAAGAGAAATAATCTTTACTGCAAAATGAAAGTAGGAGACCATATACTCATTATGGCAGTTCCAGAGGCGTTGAACATTCCATCAAACACTGTTCATAAAATGGATACTATGCAGTTCAGACCTGGAATAGAACAGATAGGATTTCTATACAAAGACCCTCAGCCTGCGTATCAGGCTGCAGCCATTAAAGGTTATGAATTTAACCTCCGTCCTTCCCGGTTAATTTATCGTAATAAGCCTACCCCTTATATAACAGCCATTACACATTCGCCAGAAGGAATCTATTGCGAGATGTATGCAGAAGACGGAAGAGAAGGACCTCGTACAGTTTACATCAATCAGCCTTCAGAAACAATGAGTGGCAATAAAAAAGACAAATGAATTCATTTGTCTTTTTTATTTAACCAAAGGTTTTATACGAATGGCAAATGCATTAGCAGGATTAATCTTTAGAAGCTGATCTATTTCAACTTGCGTAAAACCATTCTGCGCCATCAGAGGAAGCAATTTTTTATGAATAGTTGTAAAGGGGCGAAAATCTCCACCTTTAGGTTCTCCTGGATGATACCATCCGGCATCATGTGAAATCAGTGTTCTATGCCATAATTGCTTTTCTTTCATAAAACGTAGCAATTGCAGATACTCATCCACATTCTGATCACTCAATCCATCCAGACTCACCCAAGCTCCTTCATTTACAGCCTCTATATACTTTTCTTTTTCAGGTTCAGATTGTGCATGTACCCAGATAAATGCCTGTGGATGTACCCCCTCATTTCGTAATATTTCCATCTGCTCAAAAGCAGGTATCGCAGGTCCTGTATGAGAAGCGATAACCATTCCTGTTTTTAAATGTGTACGTGCAGCAGCCTGTACCAGCTTCTGATGAATAGGCGATAAGGGTTCCGGGTCTACTCCTATTTTTATAAAACCAGGTTTAATACCTGTATCATCAATTCCCCGCTTGAATTCACGCACCCATCGGCTTGCCAATTGATCTGCTGTTTCTGTAAATGCAAAAGCTGGTAGAAATTTATTCTGTCTGGCACCATAGTATCCTGTATTGGTAATAATCTGTATTCCTGTCGCCTGTGAGACTAATTTTAGCAAAAGAGGATCTCTTCCCAAATAAGCGGGTGTACAGTCCACAATAGTCTGACACCCCAAAGCTTTTACTTCCTGCAAATAAGGTAACACTTTCTTTAAGACCTGATCCCTGTACCACCGATTTGGATTATACTTATCTGCTCCTATGAAATCCACCAGAATATGCTCGTGAATGAGTGACACACCCATAAAGGATGCCTCTTTGCTGGTTGTCACACACTGAATTCTGGGGGGTATTCGTTGTAAGGAGAGAGCAATAGATGGAGCAATTAGTAATCCACTAAGGACTCCGGAAGAAACTCGTATAAACTCGCGTCGGGTCACCGTTTTCATAGAATTAGAGTTATAGTGAGTTTGGAAAAATGTACGTTTTCGGTTCTGATTCAAGTTACGTATTTTTACTTACCAGCACAATATTTTCCCCTCCTTTTGACTGATAACCAGTATAGTTATGTCACTAAACCTAAGTCTTATCAATTTACTTATTTTATTTGGTGCTATACAGGGGTTATTGGTAAGTATCATCTTGTTTTTTTCAAAAGATGAAAATAAACTAAAAAGCAAGGCATTAGGAATGTTTATTGCTGTGCTTGTATACAATGGATTTGAAACTTTTAACTGGAGTTCAGGTATAAATTCTTACTTTTTTGCTCTTTTTCCGTTCACATTGATATTTGCCCTCGGTCCCAGCTTGTATCTGTATGTTTATGCAATCGTTCATCCTCAACAAAAAACACCTCAGTCTATTGTTTGGTATTATGCTCCTGTACTTGTACAATTTGTAATCCGTTGTTTTCTCATTCTCTATTTTATTTTGGAGAAAACACAACTTATTCATTCAAGTATTTTTACTCAAAAAATAGATTATTGGCAGGCAGTTATTGCAGAACCTTTAAGTGTATTGATATTTTGGCTGTACTTACTCTACTCAGTTAAACTGATACGTCAACAAGATTCTTCAGATAGGTTATCAAAATTCCGCTGGATAAAAATTTTAATTATAGCAATGCTAATACTAGGTATTGTTTGGGTGGTTACAGTAATTTCTCCTTTTGTATGGCCAACCTTCAATGAAAACCATTACTATCCATCAGAAGTCTTACTAGTTATTCTCATTTATTGGATCAGCTTTGCAGGGTATCATCGTACCAAAATAGTGTATCTTGAAACCGTCAAAGCAGGTTCTTCTTCTCTGGACACATTAACACCTGATGAAATTGCTGTTTGTGTACAAAAAATGCAGGAAGCTATGGAAAGCGAAAAACTTTATCTCGACCCAGATCTCACCGTAGCAAAATTAGCAGATCATATTTCCCTAAATTCAAGACAAGTTTCATCTATTCTCAATCAACATTTACAGAAAGGCTTTAGTGAGTTTGTAAATGAGTATCGTGTTAATGAAGTTAAACAACGCCTGTTGGCTAGCGAAAATCAACACATGACTATTTCAGGGATCGCACTGGATTGTGGATTTAGCTCTCAGGCAACATTTCAACGTGTTTTCAAACTTATGACGCAAATGACACCTAAGGAGTTTATACAGTCTGAAATCAGAAAAGTTAAAAATTAACTCTCAAAACCAGTTTTGAGAAGATTTGAAAAGAGAGTTTCTATTGTTTCGCTCAAAAAAACGAATGAAAAAAGCTCTCTTATTCTTGCTCTTGTTTCTGGCCGCTTCATGCCCCTGTATTTCTCAAAATACATTTTCATTTACGTTCCAAACTATGGAACATAGAGTTGATTCTATTTTTTCTGACTGGAATAAATCAGATTGCCCTGGTGGTTCGGTTGCAGTAGTTTTAGAAGGAAAGGTGCTATTACTCAAAGGATATGGTATGGCAAATATCCAACGGCATCTTCCCAATACACCTCAAACCACATTTAATGTAGCCTCTGTAGCCAAACAGTTTACCGCCATGTGTATAGCTCTGTTGGAAGAAGAAGGTAAACTCTCTTTTGACGATGATATTCGCAAATTCTTTCCTGAATTTAAGTTGAAAGAGAAAGTGACTGTCAGACATTTGCTCACACATACGAGTGGTTTACGGGAAGCATATGTACTGGCGGTATTATCAGGCAAAATAAATCTGAAAGGAAACATTCGAAAAAAATACAATACTACAGCTAACATGCTTTCTCTGATGTCAAATCAACAGGATCTGAATTTTAAGCCTGGCGATGAACATGCCTATACTAATATAAACTATGTATTACTGGGTGAGATTGTACACAGGATTAGTGGAATGTCATTACGATTATTTGCAGATCAGTATATTTTCAAACCTCTTCAGATGAATCATACGTTCTTTAATGATGTAGTATCTGGCGAACCATCCACACGAGCTGTTCCCTATCAACCCAGACGTAAACATCCGACAAAATTCAAGCGAAAATCACCTATAGATGGGGGTATAGTAGGTGATCACAATCTAATCACGACAGTTGATGATCTGATCTTATGGAATGAAAACTTTTGGCATAATCAACTAGGCCAAAAAGATCCGGCTCTTATATCAACCATGCAAACTCCTTACATACTCAATAATGGCGATACCATTCATTATGCATTTGGATTAAATATCCATTCGTATCACAATAATGCTGCAATTGGGCATGGAGGTGATGATTACAGATATACATCTTCGCTGGTACGTTTTCCAGACAAACACCTAAGCATTATTTGCCTGGCAAATAGTTCCCGTTATGATGATACAGAAAGAAAAGCCTTTGCTCTGGCAGATCTGATGCTCAACATCCAATCTCAACCTACAGATACAGTTAGAAAACCTTATCAATTTCTTTCTATCGATAAAAACTTCTTTAAAGATAAACTCAGTAACTATGAAGGCATCAGTAAGAAAAATCGCTATCGATTCAGACAGATTCTGATAAAAGATGAAAAAGTATATCTGGCATTCAGACCCAATAAGTCCCTACACGAATTAATGGCTATTGGAAATAATCATTTTGTGGCAAAAGTTGGAGATCCAGATTTGTACCTTCACATCTGGTTCTCTCATTCGGAAAATGGAGAAGTCTTACTCCACCAAAAATTCAAAAATGATACTACCCACTTTCGAATGAATCCCTCTCCTATTCTGCAAACGGCTGAACTAAGGAAATATACAGGTATCTACACCAATAAAGAGACACATAGCCGAATGAAGGTAAAAGTCAAAAAGCAAAATTTGATCGTCACCTTTAAAGGTATTATTCGCATCAAAACCATTCCTATTAGAATACATACTTTTTATGCACCTGATAACCAGGCAATCTTTCAGTTTGGAGGAAAAGAAAAAGATCGAATAGATCATTTTGTTATAGGTGCTGACGATTTTCGAAATGTCCGGTTCGAAAAATAAATTTCTTGTCTAGAGGCATTACCATTCCTGTCAACAACTAAGAAAACTATCCAGAGGCAACATATAACAACTGCCTCTGGATAAAACTATTTTTCAGCCAGTTCTATATCGTCCAGATTGTCAAAGCGGGCAATAACTCCCCATCCATAAAAGCTATTGGCAACACCAATAAGCAACTCATTGTCACCAGCCTTTAGAGGTAAAGTGAAAGATGTATTCTCAATAGAGCATCTGCCAAAGGGAGGTTTCATCAGGATGGCACCATACAGATTTTTATCTACATATACCGGATTGCCATTCAACATTACCCAAACTTCATCACTGAAGCCCATTCTCACCTGCCGAATCAGATCTGACTTTGCCTTAATGGTAGTTTTTAACCATACATATCTTCTAGAGTCACTCTTTCCATACATACGGGTCAGATTTACTAAACCCTGTCTTTCGGATTGTATAGATTCCCAGGAGGTCTCTTTTGTAGGAAATGCCTTTACATTAAGTAATTCCCTTCCCATTGGAAGAGAATCAGGTTTTGTAACGGCCCAGGAACGAATATATCGGGAATCATGATTGGTCAGATCAATACCTTCTGTAGTTGATAAGCCTTCAATTTCTCCAGGCTTTACAATAAGGTTGGCATAAACAGCTGGGCCTTCAAAGGCAATAGTTCCCTGTTTGGTATTTCCTTCCAGACGAGGTATTTCAAGTGTGGAGTGAGCGTTGTTATTGACATACACTCTCATTTGTAACTCTGAAACAACCAGTTTAATATGATTCCACTCTTTTTCTTTAATCAAAGCGGGTCCCTGAAAAAGAGGTAGCATATCCCACATGTTTACTCCCCCAATAATTGGTGCATATTGTATAGCATCTATTGCTTTGGCGTTATTGACTCTTTGTGCCCGTAAGTATACAAATTCAGATTCCATAGCATTCTGCCATCGGAAATATACACCCACAAAAGTTGATTCGGTTTGCTCGACATCAAACTCAATAGTTCCGTCTGAGAATATAAAGTCTTTCAATACAACAGGTCCGGATTTAGGCAGTAACTTCATCCCTTGCACATTTTTATAGGTCACAAATTCTGCCTTCTGAGGTGCAAACTCCCAGCGATCTGCCTGCATAGGGATAGAGATAGATTTTCTCTGCTTTGAGACTCCTGAACGTGATTTGCTCTCAGATTGAGCAAATACTACCATCGATGTCAAACACAAGCCTAGAAATAAATATATAGCTTTCATATAAGTAGTAGTTTGGAGATTGAGATTTTCGGATTCAACAACGTAAAAATTCTGCTTTCATTCGTTTATAGAAGAAAGCAGAAGAAGTCATTTCACAGTAAAATCTACCTGTGCATTTTCCCACTTAAGTGTTACAAGTCCCTGATTGGAAACAGTGAAGGTCATTCTCTCAGTGAAGCTTTTGGATTTTTTTACTGGCACATTCACTCGCAATACATCTTCTTCCTGTTTATAGCTAAAAGCACCCCATTTAATAGTTTTATTGAAAATGATCGTCCACTCTTTTTCATTTGGAATGGTAAACAAGGCATATTTTCCTTTAGCCAGAGGTTTTCCTTCTATGGTTACATCATCCGAGAATTCAATAGAAGTAGTCTCATTGGCACCTGTACGCCATACCTGCCCATAAGGAACCAGCTTACCCCAGACATCCCGGTTTTTCACTGCAGGTTGACTGTACTGAATGGTAATGGTTTTATTTCCAGCCTTTCCGCTTGCAGTAGCTGGGGGACTCTCACGTGGCTTGTCATTTTGAGCAAATGCATCCATAGTGATAAAGCTTAACATAAACAGGATGGCACTCAGTGTGTGTTTTCTTAATTGGGTTGTCATGTGTGATTAGATTTAAATGAAACATGGTGCAAAGGTTCCATATATGGGCCAAATGCGCCATTCACCACTTTTCCAAATTGGTGCAAGTTGGTGCAAGCATAAAAATAGTATCTTTGATAAGGCAAAACCCTTACAACAATGCAATCGGAAGATGTTCTTATTGAAAAGTGTAAACACCTGATTGAGGAAAAGACAGGCTGGGGAAATAGTGAGTTCTGGAAAAATCAGGATTTTACAGAACTGAGTGAAAAGATTTATGAAGAGACAAAAATAAACCTCAGTCCTACTACATTGAAACGTGTGTGGGGAAAAGTAAAATATGAGAGTTTACCTAATCTAAGCACGCTTAATACACTGGCTAGCTTTGTAGGGTATGAAAACTGGAGAGAGTTTAAGCTAAAAAGTATACAGGAAGAACAACCTCGTATTACTGTTCCTCAAACTGAAGTAATATCCCAACAGATAAACCCACCCAAAACAGAACCACGTTTTCAGACAAAGAGCATTGGGGTATTCAGTCTGATTTTGCTACTGGCAGGTGCAGGCTGGCTTACTATCCAAACGTTTTCCAAAGCAGACATAAAAAAAGAAAACCAATCTTCGACCCCATTCTCGTTTACTAGTAAACCTGTTACCAAAGGCATCCCAAATTCTGTAGTATTTACCTATGATGCTACTGCGGCTACTACTGATTCGGTATTTATTCAGCAATCCTGGGACCCTAAACGACGGGTTCTGGTTCCCAAAAACAAACATCAATACACTTCCATTTATTATTATCCTGGATTCTTTAAAGCAAAACTTGTAGTAGGAGATCGGATTGTTAAAGAACATGACTTGCTTATTCCATCAGATGGTTGGATTGTAGCTGTTCAACAGGAACCTGTTCCTGTCTATTTTTCAGAACGGGAAACGAGAAAGAATGGTACACTTGGATTGTCGCCTGTACAGATCGAGGCTAAACACATACCTATGCAACCTCAACCTCCTTTTGTAATATTTCGGAATGTTCGCGACTTTAAAGGAATACTTAACGACAATTTCATTTTTGAAACAGAAGTAAAAAGCAACTACAACCAGGGCTCAGCGATTTGTCAGTTCTCACAGATTATGTTGTTACTGGAAAATGATATGATGAGTATACCGCTAAGTAACCTAGGTTGTGTATCAGATTTGAATATGTCGGTAGGCGATAAGTTTATGGAAGGCAAAACGACTGATTTGTCAGGATTTGGAAGTGATATGAGTCATTGGACAAAAGTCAGAGTGGAATGCAGGAACAAAAAAGTACAATTTTTCATCAATGATAAAAAAGCACTGGAAACTTCATTCTCTAATGCCGCCACTCGGATTGTTGGGATTCATTATGGTTTTCAGGGAACGGGGTCAATACGTTATACCAAACTTCAAAGATTGAATGGAGAGGTCGTATTTGAAGAAAATTTTCAGACTCAGACAGCTATGTAATCTATCTGAGTCTGAAAGATAGTTTGCAGGACTTACAATATTTTAATGCGTATATTTCGGTATTCTACTTTGTGTTCATGATCCTGGAAAGCTATTTTTCCTTTGGCGTGAGGAGTAGCGTAAGGCCATTTAGTAAACTTACTCACAGCTAATTGTTTCTTCCATTCAGGTCCTCCATACTCGTATTCCACTACCTTCTCACCGTTTAGCCAGTGTTCCACATGGTTTTTATTTACAATAATTACTGCTTCGTTCCATTCACCAGGTGCTTTGGCTTTGAAAGCTGATGGAGCCTGCATATCATAGTTAGCTCCTGACTTTTGCTTATCTGTTATATGAATCTCTTTTCCGTTTTCCATATAAGGCGGATAGCCATTGTCATCTATAATCTGATATTCTGGACCCGACTCATAAGAGCTTTTATACTTTTTGTCTTCAATAACTTTGTAAATTACTCCACTGTTGCCTTTAGGCTCTACATTCCAGTCAAAACGAAGTTCAAAGTTTTCATATTCATCGTTACTGGTCAAATCAGCTCCTGTATTACCCGGACACACCAATATACCTCCTTCTGCTTTCCAGCCAATTACACTATCTCCTTTCAGATAGCTATGCCATCCGGCGGTGGACTGTCCATCAAATAACAATTTAAAACCCTGACTTTCTTCTTCACTGGTAAGTTTATTTAAAGAAGCTGTTTCAGTCAGTACTGCTGTAGTATCATTAGTCGCTACAGAAGCAGTATCAGTTGTGTTTTCATCATGCTTAGTGGAAGAGTTGCAGGCTGATAACCATACACTTCCTGTTACGGCAAATGCCAGTAAAAATTTAGCATTCATGGATTGTACAGAAGATTTGAGGTGAATAAGTGAAACAAAACACCTATAGTATAAAGGTGAGGTACACAATGTTACATAATTTCAACTCAAAAAAGCAATGGGTCAAACCAAAACTTTCTGATCTTATGTTATTTACTATAAACAAGATAGAAAACAAGGAAGATGTCTATATAAATTTGCTTCTGTTGAATATAGCTTTTTGTATCTTTGACTAATTCGTCTTGATCCTATTGGATAATGCAGTAACATAGAAATACGTAAAAAAATCCTTCAATGAATACTTTATATATAAAAAATATGGTCTGCAACCGTTGCAAGATGGTTGTACAACAGGTACTCCAGGAAGAAGGATTACATCCTATAGATATGCAGTTGGGAGAAGTACAGATACAGGAAGAATTAGCTGTCAATCAAGCTCAGTCACTCAGAGAAAAATTGGAAGAAGTAGGATTTGAACTGCTGGATGACAAAAAGCAAAAAATGATTGAACGTATCAAAACAGTAATTATTACCCTGATTCATTCAGAAAATGATAATCTGCAAAAAGTAAATCACTCCGATTATATAGCTGAACAGCTTAATCGTGACTATGGCTATCTAAGCAGTCTTTTTTCAGAAGTAGAAGGTATTACGATTGAAAAATACATTATCAATCAGAAAATAGAAAAGGTGAAAGAACTACTCATGTATGATGAACTTTCATTGAGTGAAATAGCCGATCAACTTCACTATAGCAGTGTACAACATCTTTCCAATCAATTCAAAAAAGTGACAGGATTGACACCAAGTCATTTCAAACAGTTGAAAGAAAAGAAACGTAAGTCTCTGGATCAGGTATAAACCACATCCATACAAATCCAATACTAATGCCTCATATATGCATATGAGGCATTCTCTTTCACTTCCAAATTGGCAGTGCTTTCTAATAAAAAATCTTCTTTTCGGGTAGCCAGTAAAGTCCAGCTCTTAATCAAAAGACCGATTTACTTAACCTATCTATCACACTACTCAAGTTTTCTGTTGAGTTATTAGCCAATAATACCAGTGCTCTTTTCTTCTCTTTTGAGAAAAGGATGAAACTGGTAAAACCTCCTGTTCCTCCGTCATGCACATATACTGCATGACCATTAATAGTGAGTTCAAACCAGGCTAAACCTACTTTCTTGTCATCTAAAGTCGATGTAATCTGATGACAAAATGCGAAACTCTTGCCTATTGTATTATTGCCAGGGTTTATATTTGCTTGTGCATATACTAACAAATCCTTTACAGTAGAACGCAATGCACCTGCTCCCTTAAACCCATTCAGATCATTCCAATAAGCTACAGGTTTACCTTTCGCATCGTACCCTTTTGCAAATCTCAGCTTTTCATCTTCAGACAAAGTTATTTTTGTATCCTTCATTCCCAGAGATATAGCTATCTTCTCTTCCACAAGTTGTTCATAGCTTTTCCCTGTATTTCGTTCAAGTATTAGCCCTGCAACTCCAAAAGCCAGATTTGAATACTCGAATACTGTTTCAGGTGTATTCTTCAATGGTTTATTTTTCAGATATACATATACTTTCGTACTATCATAATGTTTGTACGGTTCTTGAGTATTTGCTCCATTTGCCAAGTCATCAGGCAACCTGGGTAATCCGGAACTATGATTGAGTAGATCTTTTAGTTTTACCTGAATTCCATTTTTTTCCAAAAAAGAAAGAGGTAAAAATTTACTGGCTGGCTCTTCCAGATTTATCTGCCGGCTAGCAGTAAAATCAGTCATAAGTGCAGCAGTAAAGGTTTTTGAGATAGAACCTATTTCAAAAATAGTATTTTCATCAGGCAGTTGATGTGTCTCCTTATTGCTGTGTCCATACCGATAAATAAATGTACTGTCATTGCGAAAGATTCCAATCACAAATCCTCCGGTACTGGATGCAGAAGCATATTTTTCGACTGTGCTATGAACTGTCTGGTCAAGTGAAGAAGTCAGTGGATTGTTTGTCACAATTGGTTGGGTAGCATCTTCTTTACAACCCAGACAGTTGGCAAGGAGTAGAATACTTATTAAATACGTTTTCATAGTTACTTGTTTTGAGTGAATGAAATAATAATGACCACTCAAAACAAGATCCATATTCTTTCATTTCCAGACTTGGAATCAACTTTTTGACTGAAATGCTATTCATTTAACCCTGAAATGCTATATCCACTTTTATCCATTTCCTAAACTCTGCTGCTTTAGTTCGGCTCACAAAGATTTCTCCTGATACTCCACTACCTTCTTTAAGCACTACTTTTATTTTTCCATATGTATCTGAATGAATTGATTTTACCAACATACGAGAAAGAATCAATTGCCTATTAGCCCGAAAGAAATTGCCAGTTTTCAATGCTTCTTCCAGATAATCCAACGAACAATCCACAACCAATTTCTTTCCTTCTGTAGTTACTACCCAACAAATTCCATCTGTAACAAACGCTCCTGCAACTTCCGACATATCCAGAATTAATTCCTTCTTTCCTGATTTTATCATTAGTCGATTAGTTTCAGTTTTTGGTTTTCGAACATGTTTTTGCTCTGTCAGATCTGTCAATATGGATGGCAGGGTAATACTTTGTTGTTCGTGGAAGCGATAAAAGTAAAGGCTTACATAAATAAAATTGAGCATACACAGCAAAATTACAATAACAGGCAAATCAATTTTATAAAAGTAAAGCCACAGATTGGGATCATGTGGCGTGACAATAAATGTGTAAGTCGTCCAGGTGATACCAATAATAAGTACCAGACAGACGGGAACAGTTATCAGCAATTGGAGTAACAATCGTTTCAGAAAACCATTCTGCCAGGGATAATATCGGTCTAATAGTAAAACAACCGTTCGTATTAACTCCCAAACCAAAATAGCAGTCAGAATATCTGCACCTATGCAATAAGCCAACTTCCAATCCCAAAAATCTTCACTATAGTCCAGATATAACTGGAGGGATAACATAAGGGGTAGAATAATGGCTCTTACCCATTTGTCTTTATACTCTATCTGAGAAATGGATGCGGCTAACATGCTGATCGCAAAGAATGGATTTGTTATCTTTCCTTCAAAAATAGATCCATAGAATAAGTGGTTGAAATTTTTTGTATCAGAGGTTTATTTTAAAGCCTAATGGTTAACTGATAAAACCTTTACCGAAAATCTTGCAATACTTCCCGAAAATTATGTAATACTATTCAGGCATTGAAGGTATACTTTTGTATCATAACAACACGTTGATACAAAGCTGTCATGGAAACAACAACTCAACATACCACATCTGTTAAAATTCCATTGGTTGGAGTAGACAATGAACATTGTGCAATGCTTGTCGATCAGGAATTAGATAAAATTGATGGCATTACAAACCATAGCGTAGATGTAAATAATGAATGGGCGAAAGTCGGCCTTGATCCGCAAAAAAACAGCATTCCCCAAATTGTACGTTCCATTCGGGATCTTGGCTATGATGTAGCTACACTGAAACAAACCTTTCCTGTATTGGAAATGTCCTGTGCATCCTGTGCTATTAGTGTAGAAAGTATTTTAAAGGTTCAGAAAGGAGTAGTGAATGCTTCCGTAAACTATGCCAATGGCTCAGCGCAGGTAGAATATATTCCAGGCACTCTTGACACAGCGGAACTCCGTAAAGCGGTTCAATCTGTTGGTTATGATCTGGTATTGGAACAGGCAGAAGGTCGCAATATTCAGGAAGAGGCTCAACAAAAGCATTACCTGGCGTTAAAGTTCAAAACGATCTGGTCAGCGGTTCTTGCCGTACCTGTAGTCGTTATTGGGATGTTCTGGATGGATTTTCCCTATGGCAACTGGATTATGATGGTATTAACGGCAGTTATATTGTCTGTATTTGGTAAAAGCTTTTTTGTGAATGCGTTTAAACTGGCTCGTCATGGCAATGCTAATATGGATACCCTGGTAGCGTTAAGTACTGGGATTGCCTTTCTATTTAGTGTATTCACTACAGTGTATCCCGAATTTTTCCATCACAGAGGTTTACATTCACATGTATATTTTGAATCTGCTGCCGTAGTCATTGTTTTTATTCTATTAGGAAAAATGCTGGAAGAGCAGGCAAAATCCAATACCTCTTCTGCGATCAAAAAACTCATTGGTTTACAACCCAAACAAGTTACCCGAATCACTCCGGAAGGACAGGAACAAACAATCACTATCAGTGAGGTACAAGTTGGAGATAAATTACTGGTTCGTCCAGGAGATAAAATACCTGTGGACGGTTTAGTACTATCAGGCAGTTCCTTTGTAGACGAAAGCATGATCAGCGGAGAGCCAATACCTGTGGAAAAGAAAGAAGGGTTAAAAGTACTGGCAGGTACAGTCAATCAAAAAGGAAGTTTTCGGTTTATAGCAGAGAAAGTAGGAAGTGATACTTTACTGGCGCACATTATTCAACGGGTACAGGAAGCTCAAGGTAGCAAAGCACCTGTCCAGAAACTGGTAGATAAAATTGCAGGTATCTTCGTACCGGTAGTCATTGGTATTGCTATGCTGAGCTTTGTACTCTGGCAAATCTTTGGAGGAGACAATGCTCTTACACAAGGCTTACTGGCGCTGGTCACCGTTTTGGTTATAGCCTGCCCTTGTGCTCTCGGTCTGGCAACTCCTACTGCCATTATGGTAGGTGTTGGTAAAGGTGCTGAAAATGGCATTTTGATTAAAGATGCAGAAAGCCTGGAACTAGCACATAAAATTACAGCTATTGTGCTGGACAAAACCGGAACCATTACGGAAGGAAAGCCAGAAGTGACTGATATGCATTCAATCACTTCATTATCTGATATGCAGAAATCCATTTTGCTGGGAATTGAATCACAATCTGAGCATCCGTTGGCAGAGGCTGTTGTAAGAAAGTTACGCAAAGAAGGCATCAAATCCGTATCGCTGGACTCTTTTGAAAGTATCACAGGGAAAGGTGTAGAAGCCATGTATGAGGGCAAAACCTATCGGATAGGTAGTCAAAGCTTTATGGAAGAAAATGCCATTTCTGCTGATTCTACACTAAAAGATCAATCCCAAACTTTGCAAAAAGAAGGTAAAACGGTAATTTTCTTTTCAGAAGACAACACATTGTTAGCTATTCTGGCTATTGCAGATACAATTAAAAAGACATCTTCTCAGGCAATCAGTCGTTTGCAAAAGAATGGCATTGAAATTTATATGCTCACAGGGGACAATGCACATACAGCTCAGGCAGTAGCAAAACAAGTCGGTATACGGCACTATAAGGCAGAGGTAATGCCATCTGATAAAGCAGATTTTATCAAAGACTTGCAACAACAGGGAAAAGTTGTGGCAATGGTGGGTGATGGTATCAATGACTCACAGGCACTTGCACAGGCAGATGTAAGTATTGCGATGGGCAAAGGTTCAGACATTGCCATGGATGTAGCCAAAATGACACTTATTTCATCCGATCTGCAACGTATCCCTCAAGCCATTCGTTTATCCGGTCTGACAGTCAATGCTATCCGGCAAAATCTGTTCTGGGCATTTATCTATAACCTGATAGGTATTCCGGTTGCAGCAGGTATTCTTTATCCATTGTATGGGTATATGCTCAATCCCATGATTGCAGGAGCTGCGATGGCATTGAGCTCTGTATCTGTAGTAAGCAATAGCCTTCGGTTACGCTGGAAAAATTAGATTCCTGATTGTACGCAACTTTACAACCATTACTACTGCATCTTATGGCACATACACATTCGCATAACGGGCACAGTCATTCACACGATCATGGACATATTCATGGCCCTATCACCAATATAAACACAGCTTTTGTGGTAGGTATTGTGCTCAATTTGGCGTTTGTAGTTATTGAGGCCGGGGTGGGCCTATACTCCAAATCACTGGCTCTGCTTACAGATGCGGGTCATAATCTAAGTGATGTAGCCAGTCTGGCATTAGCACTCCTGGCATTTCGTCTTGCCAAAGTAAAGCCAACCCATACATTCACATATGGCTATCGAAAAACAACTATACTGGTTGCCTTATTGAATGCAGTTATCCTATTGATTGCAATTGGAGGCATTGGCTATGAAGCAGCCATGCGACTAAATCACCCGCAACCCATTGAGGGCCGTGAAGTGGCAATTGTTGCAGGTGTGGGAATTCTAATTAATTCATTGACCGCATTTCTCTTTTTTCGAAGTCAGCATACTGATTTGAATATTAAAGGGGCTTATCTGCATATGGCAGCTGATGCGTTGGTATCGTTAGGAGTAGTCTTTGCGGGTTTACTCATTTCTGCTACAGGCTGGTACTGGGTAGATAGTATTACCAGCTTTATTGTAATTGTTGTGATTCTGATTGGCACATGGGGACTATTGCGAGATAGCATTATTCTTTCATTGGATGGTGTACCCAAAGACATTAATTTAGATGAGGTAGAATCAAAAGCTTTACAGATAAAAGGTATTCACAAAATACACCATATTCATATCTGGGCTATAAGCACAACTGAGAATGCACTCACAGCTCATCTGGTTTTGGATAGCAATACGGATTTTGAAGCAGCAGATCAGATCAAGAAGCAACTCCGGCATGAACTGGAACATATGAATATTCAACATGCAACCTTTGAAACAGAGTTAGTTACACAGGAATGTACCAGTAGGCAGTGTTAATATTTGTTTATTATACCAAAATTATACACATGATAACGACAATTATATAACAGTATACCTTCTATCTCCTGCTATCTTTGTAGTATCAAATTCACTAAAGTTATGAAGACACTAAAATTTAAAACCAATATCAAATGTGATGGCTGTATAGCCAAAGTAACTCCACATTTGAATGCAGTACAAGGCATAGACAAATGGAAAGTAGATCTGGCAAGTCCAGACAAGGTGTTAGAAGTAGAAACAGAAAATGTAAAGGCTGAACAAGTAACGGAAGCCTTGGGAAAAGCCGGATATAAAGGCGAGACCATATAAAATAAAAAATTGTAAAAACCACTCCATATGAAAAGCATAGCGTCTCTGGTATTGATTCTTCTCTCGTTCCTGCTCCCAGCCGAAACACAGAAGAATTGTACCAGAGAATGTCCATGCCATACGCAACAGACTTGTCGCTCAACAACCAATGACTGCAACAGCTTATCTGCTTTGTGGAAGGTAGTTTCACGTAGTCAATTGTATGAAACACGTTCAGAGCAGAATGTAATCAGTGCGTTTTATTCCCTTTTTTATCCAGCATTTCCACTTGATGACAATGGTAAATTCTTCCATTTTAGTTCAAGACATAAAACCCCTTCTCTTCCTTTGTATCTCCAATACAGGAAGCTGATTATCTGATACTAGCTCTGACAGAGACCCAATTTTTTATTCTATGAAGCTATTCTATCTACCATTGAACTGCTTCGATTCCAATCAGATCTTCAACACCATTTAATACCATTAATATGAAAATAGTATTTTTTATGCTAATGCTGACTTTCGGCATCTATCCCGCTATTGCTCAACATGAACATCACAACATGGAAGGGATGAAACATGATAGCACATCCCATAGTCAAAAGGATTCATCTTATACAGAGCATATGCATCATGAAGACATGCCAGTCATGACACATTCGTTTTCCAGAAACCTTCCCATGAACCGAAATGGTTCAGGCACCTCCTGGCTCCCAGATGCAACGCCAATGTATGCCTATATGAAACATTCCGGAAAATGGAGCTACATGATACATGGAAGTGTCTTTCTGCGTCAGAACTGGCAGAATTTGAACAATAATTACATTCGGGGAGGCAAAAAGTTTGATGCGCCTAACTGGTTTATGGGGATGGCTCAACGGGAAATTGGCAAAAAAGGACTTCTTTCTTTCCATTTGATGATGTCACTAGATCCCTTAACTCTCGGAAATGATGGTTATCCCCTACTCTTTCAGTCTGGTGAATCGTATCAAGGGAGACCACTGATTGACAGGCAACATCCGCATGATCTGTTTTCAGAAGTAAGTGTAGGCTATACGCATATGATTAATAAGGATATGGATGTGTTTGGCTATATTGGATATCCGGGCGAACCTGCTATTGGACCAACAGCTTTTATGCACCGTATTTCTGCTTTTAATAATCCGGATGCACCGCTGAGTCACCACTGGCAAGATGCAACACACATTGTATTTGGAGTAGCAACGGTAGGATTGAGATACAAGATGTTCAAAGTAGAAGGCTCCAGTTTCACAGGTCGTGAACCTGACGAGCATCGGTATGATTTTGACAAGCCCAGGTTTGATAGTTACAGCTATCGGATTTCTATGAACCCAACAGCTAATTTTGCTCTGCAATTTTCACAGGGCTGGATTAAAAGTCCGGAACAATTACATCCTTCAGAAGACATTAAACGAACTACAGCCTCTGTTATTCATAGCAAAATGCTGAATCCCAATAGCCATTGGACATCATCCCTGGTATGGGGGCTCAATGATGCGGGGGGGCATCATAAAGAGCACTCTGTGCTGGCAGAAAGCAATTTACAACTCAACCGTTTTGCAACCTATGGGCGTTATGAATTTGTACAAAAATCGTCAGAAGAACTTGGTTTAGATGCAGATGCTGGAGACCCTTTATTAGCAGATCAACGCTTCAGTGTACATGCCATTACTCTTGGAGTTAGTTACACTGTATATACATTTCTGCATACCAATGTGAACGCAGGTATACAGGGATCACTTTATATGCCAGAAAAAACACTGGAAAGTATCTATGGGAAGACACCTTTTTCAGCACAGGTATATATACGTCTGACCCCTTCTCTGCTTATGATGAACAAACATTCGATGCATCATTGATGCTATGATTACTATATAGAGGCATAAATCCATCCACTAGTTATATGTCTAGTGGATGGATTTATCATTTTACTTTTTCAGTTGCCAGTTTGGGTAATTCCAGATTGCCATCCTGGTATTTAAAGTTAAACTTCATCCTGCTCACTTTCCATTCATTATCCTTTTTGATTAACTGAAATAAGTAAGTGCCTACTACTGTCCAGACATTTTGATTACTGGGATTAGGCAGATAATGTGTGGCAGTACCATAACAAAACACATCTGCCTTATTCTCTTGTACAACAGTCTTAAAATTTCCTAACTGATGCTGAGTAGCCTGAAAACCGGGTAATAATGCTTTCCAGGCATCAATGATTTGTTCAGGTACTAGTTCTGTAGGTTTGCCTCCTGTCATAGATGTATAATCTAATAATACCCTGGGAGCAAAAGAAGCATGCACCATTTGCCAGTCTCGTTCATCTGCACCAATGAAGATATTCTGGACAACATTTACTACCTCTATATAATCAGTCATAGTGTGGTTATAGTTAAAGAAGACTACAAAGCTTATGAGTATTCAGGATGTTTGGCTATAAATTTATCCAGATTTTGCCGGGCTGTCCTCTGGACTTTATTCCGGATCAGAGGAGTCCATCCCAAAAGTTTCCCAGGCATCCCCAAAGCCATGCCTGCCCATCTCCAGAAATTGAAATAATCCCGATGCCTGATAATCTTACCTTCTTTAAACTCAAAAGTAGCATCAATGATATTATGTACCTTGTTCCCTGTTCTGGAAAAACTGTAGTAGGCTTCCCAATGTGCCTTACCTGTCTGTTGATCAGCCTGAATATCTCTATACTCCATGCGCATATCTTTTCCGGACTCAATCAACATATGCCACATAGCAGCAATCTCTTTTGCTGACTTCAGATTAAAAGCCTCATCTGTAAAGGTAGCATCCGGATGATAACAGGCAGCCATTCCCTTATAATCTTTTCTGGAAAAAGAAGAATATAAGGTTTCTATAACTTGTTGGTTTTGACTCATGTAAAAGTATGTAGTTTGTCCTTTTATAATCTCTTTTCCAATAAAATTCTATAATCCTCCAGTGTTTCTCTGGGTTCAATGCCATAAATATCAAATCCACGTTTTATGCCAAAGATCAGCATAGGTTTGAAACAATTACGTGTTTTGAAGCGAAGAGTTATGTATCCTTGATCTTTAGCCCACTGTATCATTACATCCATTAATTGCCCGGCAACACCATGTCGGCGGTATTCGTTGGCAACTCCCCCCATCCAACTGTAAAACGAACCATCTGTATCCTTTTCATATCCTACTTTAAAACCAATAGGCTGTGTATAATTGCAGGCTATAAGGATCAGATATCGGTTAGAATGAAACAAACGCTGTTCATAAGCCTTTTTGGCTGGAGCATTCTGAAATTCAGGAATGGATTGATAAACGGAAAGTACTTCATCTATGGTACCTTCACGAATTTGGATTTTCATGAGCAGAAAGCTGACGGGCAGCCTGTTTTTTTAGGTAATGCTGTTTATCGGCAATATATACACTTCTTTCTATTTCTGCATAGACCTTATCGGTTTTGTCTTTCCAGTGTACAACAAACGAGTAATCTATCTCACCTGAAATAAGTATCTGTCACTGGATCTCAGCTAAAATGGCAGGTGTGATTAAAAAGTCAGCATATAGAGTGGTTTTACCGGGCTTTTTAAAACGTATACTAGCCGATTTATCCCATACAACAAATCCTTTACCCAGATTATGAAGTAACATAAGCATATAAAAAGGGTCCGAAGCACTGAAATAGCTTCCGCCAAATATGGTCCCTACATAATTGTATGTCCACAAACTACGACGCAAACGAACCTTAACTTCCTGCCAGTCACCCGAGATACGCAGTATCTTACCGCCTGTACCCATGTACATAGGATACCAGTTCATAAACAAACGGAAACACCAGGTTTTAAACGATTCTTTCTTCATACTAACACTAAGTTTTTATGTTAGGCTTTTCTGTAATCTAAATAAAATAGGTATTACCAGTAAAAAATCTAGTAAATATAAATAAATCTCATATAAGGAAGTATATCCACATGAGTTCAGCATGAATTTTGCTCTAAAGATTGCATCACAATTCCCTCTCTTACAATATCTTATCTTTCAACTCAACTACTTGCATACTATGAAAAAACCATTTTTACTTATTTTCTTTCTGGCCATTTTTCAATTTGCATCCGCTCAGATGGAATGGTCGTTACAAGGGAATTATTCACGCCCTCAGGGTGTCATGGGAAAGTATATTAAACATGCTGGTGGGCTAAATCTCCAAGGTATGTACAGACTACCTAATACCCCTTTTTCTGTTGGCGCAGAAATAGGGATTAATGGCTATGGCAGCCAGAAAACACATCAGAGGTATCAGTTCAGCGATGGGTCTTCTACAGAAGTAGATGTTAATGTCAATAATAGTTTTAGTTCTTTCATGCTGGTTAGTAGGGTAAATCTTATACAAACAGGAGGCATAATTCCTTATATACAGGCCAAAGGAGGATACTTCCACTACTGGACAAATCTAAGTATACCTGACCCTCAGGATACAGATGGATGTAAGCCCCTGGAAAACACCTCACTTTTGAAGGATGGGGCCTTTGCTGCTACCCTAGGGGCTGGTGTTCGATGGGATATAAGTACAGTATTTAAGAAAGCAATTCCAGAAAGATTCTGGATAGATCTATCCGCAGATTACACAAAGGGTGGGTCTGTACGATATATGAATGTCAATATCCCTGCAGATCCTGATCCGGTAAATCATCACCATCCGGTAACGAATGCAGATGGATCGACTCCCTATACTGCCCGATTTATCAATACCCAAAGTCAGGTTGTTCATGAACACCATGTAGGCAATGTATACAAGTCGTACATTGAACAGATTACCTTCCGATTAGGTATTACGTTGACTCTTCAGGGCCAATAATTTCGAGAACAATTGTTTGACAGACATTCGGATAGTTTTCAGTTATGACCGGACTACCAGTCAAAGATAAAAATGAACAGAGTTCGAATATTTCTGAAAAGTGACCAGAAGTATGGTCAAAATAAAAAGTGAACAGAGTTCTGGTCATTTAGCAAAGTGATTCGATTTCTGTTCACTCACCTTGTTGAATAGTTGCCCGATCACTCGGTCTTCGATTACCATTTTGACCATAGTTCCGGTCAATTATCTGTGTTGACCATCTTTTGAATATTTTGCCTTGTATTACTACTTTTTTGTCCTTCTGAAAGAAACTTTTGACAAATAGAGCCCTGTTTGGTTTGTGAGAAAAGATTATTTTCCAATGGGAAAGGCCGCTAACCTTGCCACAAGCTTCTTTCAGAAGGACAACGAGGAGGTTTATTTATTTAGACCGCCTTGCCAAAAACTATGGAACAAGATAAGAACTCTACAGATTCTCCCACTTCTTAATTACTTCCTACTTCCTCATAAACAGATCTATCCATGGTAATTCCTAAACGTGTAAACATGTCGAATGGGTTAAATCCCTCTTTTTTATATTCTGCCTGTACAACCTGTTTGGCATGATCCAGTGCCTGCTGACTCTCCCAGGTTGCCACAGTAATACACGAAAGATTTCCATTTTCATCCGTGTGTTCATACACAACGTCCTTTACAAATCCAGGGAGTTCTTTGATAAAGTTTCGGTTTATTACTACTCTTTGATGAAACTCCTCCTTGGCAGCCTTAGGGACAAAAAATTTATCTATAAAAGTAACTTGCTGTTCGTTTTTAGCTTTTACAGATACAGTTGAAAGATCAACAGGCAATACACCTAACTGTTGTAGGAATCCCAGTCTGTCTGTCAATATCTGGCTGCTAATAATCTTTCCATCTTTCAGTTGATAAATGACGATAGCATTTGTTTCAATGGTTTTACGGGTTGCTTTTATATTCTGGAATGGAGCAGTTTGTGTACCATGTACAGACTGCCTAACCACCACCTTATCTCCTTCGCTGATTAATTCTCTCATCTCCCACTTTGCATCTGGAAAAGCTTTAAGCAAAGCTAAAATAGTTTCTTCAAACCCTTCAACACCTCGTTTACCGCTTATTGCTGTATAGTCACTTGAAACCAACGCGGTTAATACCTGGCGATTGCGCTGGTTAAGTCCGTGTTCATACAAACTTTGTATCACTTCTTTGTTTGCTGCAGATGTAGTCATAGAAACTTCCTTGTGTTTAGTATGTTTAATTGATTTTTTTGATGGGGATTGAGCTTCTGTGCTTATCCCTGTTAGCAACATAGTGCCAAGCAGGCAGATCCATATTTGGTTATTTTTCATGATACTATTGGCTTGTTTCTATGACAAATGTACCAGGGCAGAGAAGCAGAAAATTGTAAAAAATCATTGTTCTTCTATTTAACAGAAGATAGCTCTAACAGTTTGACAAAAGGTCATTACTGTCCATTCACAAAAAATGATACATTTGCTTAAAAACTTGATTTCTATACTGATTATCTATGAAACAACTCTACCTGTTAAGCTTCTTTCTATTTTCAATTGCGTTACATGCACAAAATAGTTCTTCAGCCCCTAAGCCTTTTGTATTGGGACAAACTATAGAATTAGAGTCCTCTCAACTGGGAGAAAAGAGAATTATCAATATTTATTTACCGGAAGTCTATTCAAATGGAGATACAACTCGTTACCCAGTAATGTATCTGTTAGATGGCTCAGCAAATGAAGACTTTGTTCATATTTGTGGACTTGTCCAGTTTTTCACCATGATGCAGATGATGCCTCCAAGTATAGTAGTAGGTATCGCCAATGTAGACAGAAGACGCGATTTCACTTTCCCAACGACAATCGCCAAAGACAAAAAGGATTTTCCAACTACGGGTGGTTCACAAAAGTTTTTAGGGTTTATTGAAAAGGAACTACAACCATTTATCAGTAAAAACTATCATACAAACTCATCAAAAACACTGATTGGGCAGTCATTAGGAGGTTTGCTTGCAACTGAAATAATCTTTAAAAAGCCGTATCTTTTTACTCAGTATATTATTGTAAGTCCTAGCCTGTGGTGGGACAAAGAATCCTTACTAGCAATAAAACCTATTTTCTCAGCTTCTCCAATGGATATCTATGTAGCAGTGGGCAAAGAAGGTCCCATTATGGAAGGAGATGCAAAAAACCTGGTGGAAATTTTGCAAAAGAATAAAAATATAAAAGTAAGCTTCGGCTATTTTCCAGACCTGAATCACGCTACTATTCTTCACCAGGCTGTTTATAAAGCCTTGGAAGTACTAAACCCACCTAAAAAATCGAAATAAGAATGTGTTGAAAATAAAAAATGCTGACCAGGTTTCTGGTCAGCATCAGTTTAACTAGATAACAATTGCTTAGTTATCACCTTTAAAGTAATCTTTTACGTCTTTACCTGCTTTTTTCAACTTAGCCTCTACCCGATCAGCAGTTTGACGAACATCTGCTTTTGTTTCTTCCCAATTTGCTTTGGTTGAATTTTGCAAACGATCAGTTTTAGCATCCATCTCACGACGTTCTTCTCTCAAATCAGCAATTGCCTTACGATAATCTTCTTTGGCATCTGCTTTGGCAGCTTTCATATCTGTTTCCAGATCATTGATTTTTGTATCCAGTTTCACACGTTCTTCCTGAAGTTCCATCCTCATGTCTTCTCTTTCTTTCATCCATGCTTCAGCCAGATCTACCCGTGCACTGTCTAGTTCAGCTTGCTCTTCAGCTACATTACCTTGTGCATCACGCTGTGCTTCTTGTACATCTTCTTTTTCATCTTCAACATTCTCTGCCGCTCTCTCAGTTTTAGACTCACAACTTGGCAGTGTAAAACTAATTGTGAAAAGGCACATCAGAACAGCTAAAAAAGTTAATTTTGTCGTTTTCATCTTTGAAATAGTTTAGTGTATCAAAAAATAATATTAATACAGCTTTTACTAAAAAATGTGTGCACAAACGACAGTACAAATTCAAACTCAATAATAATTCATTGAATACCAATACATTAAACGACAATACTCATTATATAACCCACACCAAATTCCTCTTTTTACTCATCCAAACTGGGATATATTCTCCACAATTCGACATATTTCAGGTACATCTGATAAGGGAACATTATCTTACCACTGGCACAAACTGAAATGTATCTCCATCAAATAAACCTTTATCACTTAGTTTCAAAGATGGAATCACGAGCAATGCCATAAAAGATAATGTCATAAAAGGAGATAATAAGGTACTGCCCATTTTTTTGGCCATCAAATCCAGATTCGCATACTGCTGAGCCACCTGATAGCCATCTACCCCTGTCATCAAACCAGCAATTGGTAAAGGAATAATCTGTTTTTCGTGTTTGGTCACACCAGCTAATCCCCCTTTGGCTTCAATAATTAGATTCACAGCTTTGCATATGGAGTCATCATCTACTCCTACTACAATGATATTATGTGAGTCATGTGCCACTGAGGATGCTAAAGCTCCCTCTTTTAATCCCATATTCTTAATAAATCCTATGGCAGCAGGAGCTTCATGGTAACGATTCACAACAGCAATCTTGAGTATATCTTTTTCAACATCACTTTGAATATACCCATTTTGTACAAGTGTTGGATAGGTTAGCTTATTTGTTATAAGTTGCCCATCAATGGCCTCTATCACAAAAATCTGTTTTCCGGTATCTTTGACAAGGAATTGGTCAGGAGACTTGAAAGAAACATCAAAGTGATTGATAATCTTACTTTCGAAAGATGAAATATTCGTCTGACCATTCTCAGCAACCAGGCTTCCTTTAATGTAGGTTTGAAGCACTTTAAAAGATTTCAGGTTTTGTACCACAATCAAATCAGCATTATCTCCAACCCGAATCAATCCCGAATCCAGTTTATAATGTAACACAGGATTTATACAAGCCACCTGTAAGACATCAAACACATCACAACCTTTCTCTACCGCTCTAGCAGCCAACACATTAATATGTCCATCAACCAGGCTATCGGGATGTTTGTCATCAGAACAAAACATCATTTGGTCTGGATAGTCAGGCAGAAGTCCAATCAATGCTTCAAAATTCTTTGCAGCACTTCCTTCACGAATCAGTATTTTCATCCCTCCTTTCAGCTTATCCAACGCCTCTTCTGCTGTAAAACACTCATGATCAGTGCTAATACCTGCCTCTATATATTTTAATGCCTGTTCTCCTCTCAATCCGGGAGCATGACCATCCACAGGTTTGTTTACCTTTTTCGCAGCATCAATTTTTGCCATTACAGTAGCATCCTGTTGCAATACACCAGGATAGTTCATCATTTCCGCCAGATACTTTATTTCCTCCATTTGTAATAACTCCTGTACATCATCCACTGTTATCTCGGCACCTGCTGTTTCAAAAATAGTGGCTGGCACGCACGATGGAGCCCCAAAATTGAAATAAAAGGGAACCATCTTACCATTTTCAATCATATACCTTACACCTTCCAGACCCAGCACATTTCCAATCTCATGAGGATCTGAAACAGTAGCTATCGTACCATGCACCACTGCCAGACGAGCAAACTGAGAGGGAGTAAGCATTGAACTTTCGATATGTACATGCGCATCCACAAAACCGGGAATTATAAAAACCTCTGGTGCTGAATCTATGGGAGTTATCTCAGCAATTTTACCATGTTGAATAACTATTCTGGCTGGGTAAATTCTCTTCTGGCATACATCAACCAGTTGTCCTGTTATATCTGAAGTATTCATTTAAAAAATCAGCGAAATAGAGTCTAAATGTCAAATAATGTAGCAAATAAAAACAAAACATACATATAACCGAAAACAAATAAACCTGTACAAGATTAGCTGGTTACCTTATAACAAGGTTATGGAATTAAAAAATAAAAAGAAAAATTGGCTCAAACTAACTGATTATCAAACCAATTAGTAAGTAGCCTCAACAATTTTAAACAATATCAACCAGCCATAGGAACATGAAAAAGCTTTGTACATTCCTGATAATAAGTATAAGCCTTGCAGCTTGTGCTCCACGTTATAATAATCCACTGATTAAAGCCTGGACACCAAAGGATCACTCAAGAGATTCATTCAAAAGCCCAAGGAAACACCAGAAACGTTAAGAGAATTAGTTATTCATCATGCGTTTAATTCTTACATCAACAGATTGAAAAACAGAGTCACCATTACTCACTTAATGGTATCTACGAACAGAGAACATAACTAAAAAACTTTAATCAATTTACTACAGCTATGAAAAAGATCATCGCTATGACTATTTTAGGTGCTATTCTGGCATCCTGTTATCATCCTCCACAACAATCATGGCAGCCTAAACGCAGCTTCAGTGTAGATCATACCAGAAAGAAACACGATAGACGCTAATACTGTAGAGCATATCTCAGGCTACAGGCTATTATCTCTTTTGCAATCATTCCATCGAAACTATATATTGAAAATACATAATTACTCCTCTTCAAGCAGAACGCAACCCCACATAAGGTTGCGTTTCTTTTTTATTTCTATTCCATAAAAAGAAGTGATATGGTATGATTTCTAAGCAGAAAAAAACAGACTTTGTAGCACGACATATCTATTTCAAGGAGTATCAGTCGCTACCTATAGATCTCTAAACAGGAAACGTTACAACACAAAAGATGCTTTGAAAGCTTATAAAATTATTCTATACAACTTCTAATAAAACGCCATTCTATAACCAAGAGGTTTTATATTTGCAGTGTTGTTTTATTTACAGACAATCATTCTGCCTGCAAACAGATAAAGTCTGTAAATAACTTTTCAGGTATTTTACCCTTACTAAATGAAAAAAATTATTGTAGCCATTGATGGATACTCAGCCTGCGGCAAAAGTACTACCGCCAAAAAAGTAGCCGAGAAGCTTAAATATGCCTATATTGATACGGGTGCAATGTACCGTGCTGTAACGCTGTACTTTCACCAAAATTATATCACACTTACTGATCCCCGCCAGGTTAACGAAGCATTACAAAAAATAAATATCCAGTTTAAATACAATTCAAAGACCAACGCCAGTGAAACTTATTTGAATGGATTAAATGTTGAAGAAGAAATCCGTAAGATGTATATTTCAGAACGGGTCAGTGAAGTAAGTGCAGTACCAGAGGTCAGAAAGGCATTGGTTACATTACAGCAAAAAGTGGGTCATAAACGGGGGATTGTTATGGATGGCAGAGATATTGGTACTACAGTTTTTCCGGATGCGGAACTTAAAATATTTATGAATGCCGATATGAACGTGAGAGCCTATCGGCGTCAGCAGGAGTTAATGGCGAAAGGTGATATGGTGGATCTGGAAGATATTATTGAAAATCTGAAGCACAGGGATTTGTTGGACACTACTCGCAAAGAAAGCCCACTTGTCCAATCACCAGATTCGTATTTGCTAGATACTACTTATATTACGATAGAAGAACAAATTGAATTTGTAGTAAATTTGGCGATCAGTAAGATGATTGAAAAGGAACAAAAGGAAAGTCATTGATTTGTCATAAAAATTCGTTTAAAGAAGATTACAATTCTTCCATTTTACCACTAACAGTATTAACTGTTTATTTAATTACATATGAAAGTGACCATTGATAAAAATTCCGGGTATTGTTTTGGTGTAGAATATGCTATTCAAATGGCGGAAGATGAAATGGAAACAGCCGAAGTTCTTTATTGTCTGGGAGACATTGTTCATAACAGTATGGAAGTAAAACGGTTGCATGATAAAGGTTTACGTATCATAGACCGTGAACAGATGAAGGAACTGCATGACTGCAAATTACTAATCCGGGCACATGGTGAACCTCCTGCTACATATGAATTGGCATTGAAAAACAATATTGAACTGATTGACGCCTCTTGCCCTGTAGTATTGAAATTACAAAACAGGGTAAAACATGCTTTTGACAAGATGGAAGAAGAGAATGGGCAGATTGTGATTTATGGTCAGGTAGGACATGCAGAGGTAATTGGTCTAACCGGTCAAACACAGGATAAAGCCATTGTTATCACTACGGAAGAAGATCTGGATAAGATTGATTTTTCCCGACCTGTCAGTCTGTTTAGTCAGACAACTAAAAGCACACAAGGATTTTATAAAATGAAAGATCGCATTGAAGAGCGTATTCAAAAAATAAATCCTGAGGCTAGCCTGGATGTAATGCTAGATGCCAATGATAGTATATGCCGGCAAGTATCAAACCGTGAACCTCAACTTCGTAAGTTTTCCCATGAACATGATGTAATTGTATTTGTAAGTGGTAAGAAGAGTTCAAATGGAAAAGCTCTTTTCGGAGTATGCCAATCTGAAAATAGTCGCAGTTATTTTATTGAAAACGAAACTGAACTCAATGTTGAATGGTTTGATAATGTGGAATCTGTAGGTATTTGTGGTGCTACATCCACGCCCATGTGGTTGATGGAAAATGTAGCACGTTATATTGAAAACCTTCCGATGATGGCACACTAAAAGCTAATTACACTTTACAAAAAGGCTTTACGAATGTGAAGCCTTTTTTATTTTTGCAAAAAATTGTGTCTCTATTTGCAGCATTGCAAACACTTACCTTCACCTTATGAACCGACTCATTACTGCTGTATTTAAATATCTCGTTCGTGGTCTGATTTTCTGTGCCCCTATCGGTGTCACTATTTATGTGTTGATAGCATCCTTCCAATGGCTTGATAACCTGCTTCCTTTGGATCACTATCCTGGTGTCGGGATGGCAATTGTTCTGGCAGGGCTTACATTAACTGGTTATATTGGCTCCTCTTTCATTGTAAAACCCATCTTCTTTTCACTGGAAAAGCTAATCACCAAACTACCACTGGTTCGTATTATCTACTCTTCCCTAAAAGATCTGATTTCAGCATTTGTGGGAGACAAAAAGAAATTCAACCAGCCTGTTCTGGTACTTCTTAATAAGGAAGCTTCTTTGTATAAGCTTGGTTTCATTACACAGCAAAATCTGGATGATCTGGGTATTGAAGAAAAAGTAGCTGTATACCTACCCCATTCGTACAATTTCTCAGGCGATTTATATATTGTCCCTCGGGAAAATGTAACAATGCTTAATACCTCAGCTACAGCTATTATGAAATTTATAGTATCAGGTGGAGTAGTCGAATAATGTTGCACACAGATTGCTTGTAAACCGAGTAATTCTTAACATAAACTTCACGTCTGGACAATTATCACTTCATATATGAAATGTACTTTCGTGTATTCGCAAACGTATCTATGCCATGAAACTATTTATGTTTATCCGTCAGTATGTACAGGAACGTTTGTTCTTGTATCGTATATTTTTTCAGAATGCTGCATTACGCCATCCAAAGGCGGGTAAAACTTTATGATACATCAAAACCCATTCGATTGTATTTTTTAGCCTGCATCGTAACCCCGCAAGTGTATTCACTTGTGGGGTTATTTATTGTGAAACAACATCAATGAGAAAGGGAAAACGTACATATCGGCTACAAACGATGTTTGTACTACACTTCAGTATTTTTTAACTTACCCATCTCATATTAATATAGTAACTTATGAAAATACTTTATGCTATTCAGGGAACTGGTAACGGACATTTAAGCCGTGCCAGGGATATTATACCCTTATTACAAAAAAAAGGAGAAGTCGATCTGCTTGTCAGTGGAAAACAGGTAGATATATCTCTTCCTTATGAGATTAAATATAAACTTCATGGATTATACTTTGTCTTTGGAAAGAAAGGTGGAGTAGACTTATATAAGACTTTCAAACAGGCCAAATCCAAACAATTTATCAAGGAAATACGCAGTGTGCCTGTAGAATCCTATGATCTGGTTTTAAATGACTTTGAACCTGTTACCGCCTGGGCTTGCCGCCTTCGAAAAAAAGAGTGTATTGGCTTAAGTCATCAGTCAGCTGTGCTATCTCCCAAAGCTCCTGTACCCGATACAGTAGACCCTATTGGTAAGCTAGTGTTACAATCCTATGCACCGACTACCAGTGCGTATGGCTTCCATTTTCAGTCGTATGATGATCATACGTTTACACCTGTTATCCGTCAGCAGATACGGGAACTGAAGCCTACAGACAATGGACATTATACAGTATACCTTCCATCCTATGATGACGAACATCTGCAGGATATGCTAACCCGTTTGCCTGATGCTCGCTGGGAAGTTTTCTCCAAGCATTGCAAAACGCCAGTTGTTACAAACAATGTGAGTATACAACCTGTTAACAATGATGGTTTTATAAAAAGCATGACTTCCAGTACAGGTATTTTGTGTGGTGCAGGTTTCGAAACTCCAGCGGAGGCATTGTTTTTGAAGAAGAAAGTATTGGTTATCCCTATGAAAAATCAATATGAGCAGCACTGCAATGCAGCGGCTCTGGAAAAAATGGGTGTACCTGTTATAAAGAAATTCAAGAAAAAACACTTACCCAAAATAGCTGAGTGGCTCAAATATGGTCAAACAATTCCTGTTAGCTATCCGGATATCACTGAAAAGATTATAGATCAGGTAATTGCTAATCATGTAAAATAAGAGGTAATAGAGGTTGATCTTGGCAGAAATAGAATGAATAGTATCTGAGAAAATACACTTTCTGTTTTCAGAGGGAGTATTTTCTCTATTAACAAAATAAATAGTGAGTCAATCAAACGATTTTTATTGGGGAACCTCAGTAGCTGCCTATCAGATTGAAGGTGCTTGGCAGGAAGATGGTAAAGGATTATCTGTATGGGATGCGTTTTCCAATAAAAGAGGAAATACCTATCTGAACCAGACAGCCAATATAAGCTGTGATTTCTATCATAGATACGAAGCCGATCTAGATATTATGCAGTCGCTGGGTATTCGGCATTTTCGTTTCTCAATTGCTTGGTCACGTATCATGCCTCAGGGAACAGGACACGTAAATCAAAAAGGTATTGATTTCTACAATCGTCTGATTGATAGTTGTATTAAAAGAGGGATTGAACCCTGGGTTACTCTGTATCACTGGGATTTGCCACACGTGCTGGAACAAAAAGGTGGCTGGACTAACCGACATGTGGTAGACTGGTTTAAGGATTATAGTGAAATCTGTCTGAAACATTTCGGAGATCGCGTAAAATACTGGATGGTTCTTAATGAGCCAATGGTATTTACAGGAGCTGGATACTTTCTGGGTATTCATGCCCCTGGCAAACGCTGGTTAAAGAACTTTATTCCTGCTATGCATCATGCGGCTTTATGTCAGGCAGAAGGAGCCCGTATCGTGAAGCATTATCAGCCACAGGCACAGGTTGGCACTACATTTTCCTGTTCCTATGTAACGCCATTCAGCAACTCCCCTCGTGATGTACAGGCAGCCCAACGTGTAGATGCTTTGCTCAACCGATTGTATATAGAGCCATCATTGGGTATGGGATACCCTGTAAAAGATCTGCCGTTTTTAAACAGGGTCGAAAAGTATTTTCGAAATGGCGATGAGAAATTACTTCCCTTCGAATATGACTTTATTGGTATTCAGAACTACACACGCGAAGTAGCCAAATATTCCTGGTGGATGCCTTTTGTCAATGCAGATCTGGTAAAGGCCGCTAATCGCGGTATTGAACCTACTCTTATGGGCTGGGAAGTGTATCCGGAATGTATTTATCAAATGCTCCATAAATTTGCGTCTTATCCAGGGGTAAAGAAGATATTTGTCACCGAAAATGGGGCAGCGTTTCCAGACAAAGTTGAAAATAATCGTGTACATGATACCAAACGAACACAGTATCTTAAAGACCATATAGCACAGGTATTGCGAGCCAGAGAAGAAGGAATCCGGGTTGATGGTTATTTTGTATGGACTTTTATGGATAACTTTGAATGGGCGGAAGGATATCGCCCCCGGTTTGGATTAGTACATATAGACTTTGACACCCAACAACGTATTATCAAAGATTCTGGCTACTGGTATCGGGACTGGATTTCGCAACAAACCACCATCCCGAATGCATCACTGGTACAAACTGTTCAAAAATAAATCATCACAAAGGACGAGTAATGCAAACCACAAGTCTATGCTATTCTCCCAGACACAAGATTGTTTTTATAACACTCACAATAAAGCATTTGCCTTTATAGAACTCTGTTTTGAATGTCAAAATGAAGAACATTCTCCTAAAGTTCAGCTTGGCGATTTCTGTTCTGAAAAATGGGATCTATTGAAAAACTTTTTTTGGGAAATAGGAATAACCTATGGATTAGCAGAGAAAAAGTAAGTTAACTATCGTAGTGTAACAAAATAGGTCCATCCGATAAATAAGATCTGTAATGGCACCCGAAACCATAAATATGACAATCCCGGCCCATCCAATGTTCCCTTTTCAATATTGATATGACGCATGCTTGCCTGAATATTGGATGGAAGGATTAATACAAAGAAGATAATCAGCAATAAACCTGTAATCTCAAAAGTAGAATCAAAAAGTAATCCCACAGCAGCAAGCAATTCCAATATCCCTGTGCTATATACAAAAAAGCGTTTAAATGGAAGAAAATCCGGTATCATCATCTCCATTCCCTCAACAAATTTAAAGTGCCCAAAAGCTGTAAGTACTAACATAGCAGCCAACGCAATTCTTCCTGCCAGCATATAATTTATTGAGGAAAACGCCAGCCACATAATTCCTATACTAAGAGCAAAAACAACAAAGAGAACGATCAAAGGTTTCATTTTAATTAGCGTTTAGTTTACCTTACAAAGGTAGTCCTATGCACAAAAAGGATCACCTAACCTATGTTAGGAAAAAGCAGATCTCAAAGCTGAACTTTTATGAGATTACCTTTCTTCGTATACGGCTCAGGCTTTCTGGCAATATACCCAGATAGGAAGCAACATCTTTAACAGGAATTTCAAGGATAAGGCGTCTGGATTGTTCCAACAACTTTTCATACCGCTGCTCAGCAGTCAGTGTAAGTAGTTCTATTTCCTTTCGGGTCTTATGAACATACATACGTTCGGCCATCCTCCGCCCGATTTCGCTTCCCTGATGAGATTGTTTGTAGACCTGTTGTAACTGTGTATAGGATACTCGTTCTGCGATTACATCTGTCAGAGCAGTTATTTGTGTTTGAGAGGGAGTTTGTTCAATCAATGAAGCAAATGAGGTAAACAAATCATCAGCAAACCAGAAGTCCAGTATAAATTCTTTTATGTCAACAAAGGCAGATACCTTAACACTTCCTTCTTTTATCCAATAGATATATTGTTCTACTTCACTCTGTCGTGTTATAATAGTTCCTTTCTTATAACTAACTTGTTCTGTTTCCCAATCAAAAGACAATTTGTTTGTAGTTATTCCAGTAAGTTGTCGTAGCTTTTCAAACATAAAGGTTTTCTCGGCTTTCAATAAGGAGTTACCCCTGTGATATATTGTTGATTTACCCAAACTTTTCGCCCATCCGGAATTCGAATCTTAGCCCATCCTGAAAATAAATCTTCTCTAGAGACTGCGGCTCCTTCAGGTAACTGTACCAGTTCTCGTGCTTTTATATTCGGGGCATAATATCCTTTTGTAGAAGCGATTACAATGTACATATCTTTTCGGAGCCTCGAAACCTCCACTTGCCGTAAAAAGACAACAGATAGTATTCCCAAGATAACACATACATAACCTATTATACGCCATTGCCTGCGTATGTTGCTGAGAATGTATAGTAGTATAATCCCAGCTCCTAGCCAGATCAATCCAAGTGATACACCAGCCACTAGATTCAAGTTCACTAAAGTTACAGCTTGTTGCCAGGGCGATTCTACAGGTGGGATCAGGTTTTTCATTTTTCGCAGCTGATCCAGATTATGAATCGCTGCAGAATACATAGGCTCTATTCCTCTGGCCTTTTCATAATTAGCTATTGCCAATCCTGTTTTGCCTGTTTGAACATAACAATTGGCCAGATTACTATAAACTACTTTATCTTTATTACCCTGCTTTACTATGTGGTTTAGAATGGTGATGGTACTATCAAACTGTTGCTTCTGATAATAGGTTTCAGCTTGTCTGTATTGCGATTCAGGAATTGCAGCCAGTAAACTACTTCCTATTACCCATAGCATTAATACAAAGCCTATTGCTAATTCCTTTCGATTGTCAGGACGACTTTGTTTTTCGATCTGTTTTAGTATTTGTATAATCTGAGAGACTGTTATTTCTGACGACCCTAAAACTTGTCCAGTTATATGCTTTGCAAACCGTAATTCAGTACATTTTTTCAATACAAACGAAAGTTCTTCTCTGACAGCTTTTGATACCTTATACTGCTCCAGTAGTCGATTTATATATTCCAGATGCCAGTCAACCATTTCAAGCTGATAACGTCCTGAAAAATAACTAAACAATATCGTCTCAATCTCTTTAGCCGTTTCAGCAGAGAGAGAGTTTCCCTTCTTTTTCAAGTGTTGCAGAGCCTTAACAGCTTTTTGAAGAGGATAGTGTATGGAACGTTTTTGGTATGCATCCCACTGACTATATCCCCACACAAGTATCACAACGCCAAAGGGTAATACAAAAAGAAGCCAATATAGATCTGATCTCCAAAATGGTGGGATATGGTTGAAATTGGGTTGTTGAGTATCCCAGGGCAATCCTTTGTCTGAAATTTTTCTATCTGGTAATTGGGTTGAGGTCTGACTCCTGGCCTTCTGCGTTGTATCCCTCACTGTAATAAGAAGAGAATCTGTCAGGGAAATATATTTTTCCTGACTAGGATCAAAATAAGTAAATCCCAAAGGCAACGGATATATACCTGCTTGTTCACCGACTATCGTTTGTGTAAAGATTTTACCTCCTGAGAGCCCTTTATCTGTCAGAGATTGCTCTTCTGTACTTTTTATCTCAAATCCTTCCAAACCTGTTGGTAATGTATATAGAGGCAGAGAGACAAAAGGAATGTTCCCCACCCCTGCTATTTTGTATGTAATCAAGACTGGATTTTGTAGAATCAGGGAATCCTTATCAGATAAGACCTTCCATGAAAATTTTCCTACTGCGCCGGAAAACGTTACAGGTTTTGGCTCGGGCAATGATTTTACAGAAAATGATAACTCAGGAGCAGTTAACGACTGATCCACTGTTTGTTCTACCTGAAAAAAGTCATCTGGCTTGGGAGCTACAGTCAGTTTAATGGTAACAGCATAAGCTGGCAATGAAAGCATACCCGATTTTTGAGGTATGATCAGGTATTTCTTCAATACTACAACTCCATATGTTTTCCCATTTATCTGCTCATGAAAGGGTACAGGTTTCTGGCTTTGTTTGATCTCCTGCGCCCAGCTATTCGCCACAGATAGTTTCGGAAATACCTCAGGGGAAGAGACATTGCCTTCATAATATAGCTGCAGTTTTACAACAAAGGATTCACCCTGATAAACAGACTTTTGAGAAGGCACCCAACGTAAAAAAGCTTTTCCTCCCCCATCCTGCCCTATTGCAGAGAAAGTACACAAGACCACCATCCATAACAAGATGGCAAAACGGTATATATACATAGAAAATATCTCTTTCTGAATCATAGATGTTTACTCAGTTTACCAGTCTTTCTGATCAGATGGTACCGTTTTCTGTGCTCTGGCTTTTGAGTTTCTGCCTCTGATCTGTTTTTCAGCCTGATCCAATTGTTTCAGCATACTTTCCATATCTGAAGCATTTAATTGCTGTTGTGAAGATTGTATATTATTTTTTGAACTACTTTTAGACTGGTTTGCATCCTGATTTTGTGAATCGTCAGACGAATTATTCTCTTTCTCTTCTTCGCTTCTATTCATAGACTGATCCTGTTGTTTTTGCATCTGATTTATATTTCGAATTGGATCTTTCTTTGGGATTCTTTCAGCTATTTTCTGTAGTACATAGGATAAATTCTTTTGAGCAGGCTGATAACCCGGTCTCAAAAGCAACTCATTCCGGTAACAAGAAGCAGCCTCTGTCCATCGACTCATCTTTAACAAAATATTACCCTGGAGGTGTAATGCTTGGGGTTTAAATTTACCAGAAAACTGGCTACTAGTATTTACATAAGGAAGAGCCTCAGCATATCGTTGCTGCTGATACAAGCTTAATCCCAGATAAAATTTTGCTTCTGAAATTTCAGGATTACCGGCTAAAACTTTACGAAAACTCACTTCTGCCTCTCCATATTCTCCCTGCTGGTAAAAAGCATTGCCTTGTCCTAAAAGTTGTTTGTCACTGGATACACCAACAGGCCTTCCTGTGAAAAAATAAATTATCCAGGGTGCAGCTACAGCAATTCCCAGAAAAAACACCAATGTCCGTATCATTTGTATGAAGAAAATGGTGAAGGTATGCGATATTTATAAAAAACACCAAGTATCATGTCCAGCAATATACAGACAAGCGAGATTCCTGCAAGCCATTGAAACAGATAGGTATATCCGGTAATTTGTGGAGGTTTTCCGATAGATAATCTGGCAGCTTCAATCTGTTGCTGAATGAATTGTATGGTTTCTTGTGTAGAGGATATCGGATAGAATTGTCCTTTCCCAGCTTCTGCAATTTGACGAAGATTGTTTGGCTCCAAACGGGTAATAACAGGTAAACCCGTGGCATCCTTTTTCACACTACTCCTTCCGTATGCATCAGACACTATAATTTGACTTCCATTTTCTGTCCCTACTCCAATTGTATGTATTATTATTCCTTTCCTTGCCTGTTTCTCAACTGATTTCAGGAACTCACTATCATGGTTTTCGCCATCAGAAAACAAAAAAATCACCTGATTATTTCGGGATGTATCACTAAAATAATATCCTGCCATCTCCATAGCTTTTGTTAGCTGTGTTCCCTGCTGAGAGATCAATGAGGGCTGGATCGCAGGAATGAAGGAAACCGCAACATTCATATCTTCTGTAAATGGCAGAAATGGATAGGCCTGGCCTGCATATAACACAACTCCAACTCTGCATTTGTCTAAATTGGCAACACACTGGGAAAGAATCTGTTTTACCTTTTCTAGTCGGTTGGGAGCCACATCTGAAGCAAACATACTGGTAGATACATCTACCATAAATACAACATCTGCCACAGGTATTGCAGGTGCTGTAACTGTCTCCGGATAACGTGGACTTACAACAGCCAGTATACAGCATAAAATAGGTATTAGATACAATCCCATACGTATCCACTGTTTATATGAGGTATCTGGCATCAGGTATTGTAGTTGCTGGGGATTCCCCAATTTCTTCAAACTCCTTTTTCGCCACAACAGATAGCCAAGAAATATACCAAACAGGAGAGGTATTCCTAGTAAAAGATAGATATACTCACTATGTTCCCAGTCTAGATTCATAGAAATATGTTCCAAAATAAATACGGGTTCAGAATGTAATTCTGAACCCGTCGGTAAAGTACTAATTTGGTGCTATTTATGGAAATTTCACACCTGCATATTTTACAACTGACACAAGTGGAATCTTGCTGTTGTATTTAGCATTAATAGTTTGAATAAATTTATTGGCCGCAATCGCATATCCACGAGGCGTCAGGTGTACTCCATCCAGTGAGAAAAACCCTCCACTGATAAATGCTCCGCTCACATCCATTCCATCTACCAGCAAACCAGCGTTTACTTGCTTCATAAAGGAATTAGCATCTACAAAAGCCAGATCTTTACTTTCAGCAGCTGCCTTGATAATACTATTGTATTGAGTTGTGTAACTGTTGATTACATCCTGCTCCCGCCCATCCAATACTAAACCTGTCGGAAAAGGATTATTAGGGGAAAATCCAAAAGCCTGGGTTGTATCTAGTTTAAAGGCGGCAATGATGTTTTGTACAGTTGTCCCATTCTGTGCAGCAAAAGATCTCCAGTAGGCCCCAGTAGGTTGCCCAAGCATTCCGAGTAGACTTGGATTATTGCGTACAGAAAGAGTCAGTAAGGAACGTCCTTGTCCACCTCCATACAAGCTATCTATTGGCAACTGTATAATACGCAAGGTATCCGCAGGGCGAGATGTCTGACCTATGCGATCAGGTGTACCACTCTGACATACCACAAAATTTGGAAGCTTCGGATTTGCCTGAAGAGCTAATTTTAGCTGTGCTTTAGCTGTAGAAGAAACCGTAGCCAAGACAGTATTGAACAAAGGCACACTGGTAACAGAAGGAAGATTGGCAACAACCCCTTTGGCACCATTTTGTGTCAATGTATTTATCAATACTCCATACAATTGCTGAAAAGCAGGAACGGGAGTTAACGGAACCAATCCACCTGAACCAGCATATTGCAAGACATCATTATTTCCTAGCCAACAGGAGAAAAAGGTAGGCTGGCTCTCGGCTACTTTTGTCAGATAGGGCTTTACTCCTACCTCACCATCCATCAATATTCTTTCATATAAAGGATTACGTCTGGAATAATTAGCATCTGCAATGTCAGATAAACGTATACCTGGCACTCCATAATTATTGATAGGGTCGGTATATTTATCCAGTAAAACACCACTTGGATTCAATACAGGGTCAGGAGTTGTAACTCCTCTTACAGCAAGGTCTGTACTTACAGTTTCCAATACAGGCAAACCTGTAGAAGAAAAGCCTGTTAACGTCAAATAACCTGTTCCATTAGGCTTTGAGGTAAATAAAGGCTGCGTAAAAGTACCACCACCAACCTCACTCATTTGTGCTGCAATCAAACTAGGATAGGAAGCCTGCTGTCCTGAGAGATATAACCCATCATCTGCATAACCAGCAGTGAGTGAATTACCCACAGCGACATATTTGGAAAAATCAGCACTGCCTTTTGCTGCAGCAACATCTACATCCAGATCAGGTTTACATCCCTGAAACAAAAAGGCTGTAGTTAGGGTGAGTAGAGAATAATTAACTATATTTTTCATAGATATTAGTCAGAATTGAACGATTTTGATCCAGATTTACCAACAATAAAATATGTATAATCAGAATTTATAACCTAAAGCCAGACTTGGAATGTAAGCGTAGGTCTTATAAGTACCCTGCAGACCAGTTTCTATATTAGTTTGAGTACGTTTCTCCAAATCCTCAAACATAAATGCAGCATCTATACTGAATTTATCTGTAATCTGGTATCCTAGTCCTAATGTCAATATAATTCGGTTTGCATCTGGAATTTCTGGTGTTACATATCCATCTTTAATAGGAGTTAATACATACCCTACCCCACCACGCACAGCTAGTCTTTCGGTTACACCATACTGTCCACCTAATCTAAATGCCCACGAATCTTTGTAATTTCTTGGCGATTTAGTATCCTGAAGCTGTGGGGTATTTTGTTTGTAATCAAACGACAATGTATCATATACACTCCAGTGTACATAGTTAATATCCAGAGCCAGAGTAAGCTTATCTGTTGCCTTATAACCCAAACCTAGGGTAGTAGTAGAAGGCAGATTTAGAGTAGATTTAAAGGTATTAGGCTGCGGAAAGCTAGTTGATAAAGCAGTAGAAACATCAAAAATAGCGTCCCCATCATCCACTGTTGTTTTCACTGTTGACCGATGAGTCAGTGCCAAAGAGAAAGCGTCTGTTGCCTGATAATACAGTCCTACGTTAAAACCATATCCCATTCCATTGCCTTGTAACTGGGCTGATCCCGTGCCACCTGCAGATCCTGTTACTGGCAAATTTCTTTGTAAATCAACATGTCCAAAGTTGATAATGAATCCTGCTCCAATACCCAATTTATCACTTATCTTATAACTGAAGGTAGGTTGCAAATAAATAGCCTGTAATTCCAATGAAGTCAATGCCATCTGTCCGCTCCAGCTTTTTCCCCAGTCTGTTTGGCCACCAAATGGTGTGTATGCAGCAAGGCCGGCTTTCCATTTTCCTTCTTTAGGACCAAACATCACACCAGCACTGAAAGGAGGTGCAATCCCATTGTCTGCATATTCTGTTTTGGAAGCGCCTTCACGAAGAAAGGAATTGTTGATAATTGCGGCATTTCCTGATATATAGACCTGGTTTCCCTCCAGAAAAACAGAGGATCCAGGATTAAATACCAACGTTGATGCATCGGTTTTCAATGCTGCTCCAGCATGTGCCATTCCAGTTTGCTTTGTTCCCAGCAGATTAATTTGAAATCCCTGAGCAAAAGCAAACGAAGAAGAAGCCATCAAAAAAATACTCATGAAAACTTTCTTCATGTTCTTAGCTTAGTTGTTTTGGGTGTATAAAAAGTGATTACATAAAAAATAAATGCCGTTATGGGTATTTCCATTACGTCAGTGTGATCTTTTCTTTTACAAATAACACAATAAAAACATTAAATTATACAAATTCATCAAAAAAAATATGCATGCATACTATTTTTCGATATAGCAGAAGGTAGGGGTCAGTATCCCCTAACAAAAAAAAAGGTAAAAAGAGTTGATAGAGAATTATTTAGCTATTTGGATGCTAGTAATACAGCTATAATACACTTCGCAGGATGACAAAGCGAAATAGAAAGGATATAGTCAGGCACATCAATGCCCATACTAAAAAAGGAGTAAAAACTTCTGTATAACGATATTGTATCCTTTCTTCTATAGTACTTTTTTCGAGTCTGTCGATTTCGGAATAGATCTGTTGCAGGCTTTCCCGACTATCAGCTCTATAAAATATTCCTCCTGTCTGTGATGCAATCTGGCGTAGCAGATCTTCATTGATGCTAAACGGAACCTGCTGATAGGCTTTGGAACCATCAAAGGTATGCATAGGAAAAGGGGCCAGCCCGTTTTTTCCAACACCTATAGTATATACTTTTATTTTCTTTTGCCGGGCCATTTCTGCGGCTGTCTGCGGAGCAATAAAACCAGCATTATTTTCCCCATCTGTTAATAGAATAATAACTTTACTTTTAGCCTTACTATCTTTCAACCGATTTACTGCATTGGCCAATCCCAACCCAATAGCGGTACCATCCTCCAGATTCTGATAATCAACTTGTTGAATTACATTTTGCAGCAGTGCATGCTGAGTAGTAGGTGGACAGGCAGTTATACATTCTCCAGAATAGATAACAAGGCCTACACGATCACGCGATCGAGCTGCCACAAAATCTTGAGCAGCCTTTTTTGCGGCCTCTAAGCGGTTAGGTTTCAGATCCTCAGCTTCCATACTTCTGGAAACATCCATGGCTATCATTATGTCTACTCCTTCCTGAGGAAGTTTCTCCTGACTCTTTTCCTGTATCTGGGGTCGGGCCAATGCAATACTAACAAATACTGCCCCTATAACTTGTATCAATCCAGGAATAAGACGGAACGTCTTACCTATCAAAAAGTCCAATGTTTTTAGAGATTTCACCCCGGAAAAGATTATGACAGGTTGCCGTTTCCGGTAAATCCATACCTGTATCAACCATATCAATGGCAATATCAGTAAAATCCCAAATGCTTCAGGATTCGCAAAACGATCGAAAGAAGGGATAACAAATGGATTCAAGAGACTGCAGACAAAAAAGATGTTGAATGTTTGGAATGCAATGTAAGCTGTTGAATCATATCCTGTATTTCTTTCTGCAAAGAATTTGCGTCAGAAAAAGAAATGGGATCAGAAGAATAGAGTATATATTGCAGTCTTTCCAGTAAATTCTCCAACTGTGTTAGTTTTGTTGAATCTATAGAGTAATGTTTTAGTTTATTTTTTAATTCATTAACTGAAACAGAGGGTGTCTGTAAACCTAATTGACTACTCAAATATGTATGCAAAATCCGATTAAGTTGTACATAATATTGTTTATCAGTTCCTGAATATACTTGTGGAAGCTTCTGCAATTGTCTTAGAGCTTCCTTCTTTGGATTTAATTTCTTTGAAGGCCAGGCATCTTTTATCTTTTTTCCGCCTATCCATAATAATCCCAACACCACCACAATTACTCCTGAAACAACAGAAGGCATCCAGACAGAGAAATCAGATGAAGCCTTTTCAATCGGTTCAATTCGAAAATCAGGCTGATTTACAGGAAGTAACTCTACATGTATTGAAACTTCAGAGGATGTAAGGGACTTATTTGAGACTACAACGGTTTGTGGAGGTAATGTAAAATCCCCAGCTTGAAGACTTATCATCTGGTATATACCGACTACTATTACTTCCCCTTTGGTGTTAATTGAGTCTTTAGTCACTTCTTTCAGCACTGATATTCCTTTCCAGTCAATAACAGGAAAAGTTATAACTTCCTTTTTTGCATCCTTTATACTAAATGAAACATAAAATACCTGCCCTATAGACACTTGTCTGGCAGAGATATTTGTCTGAATACTCTGTGCTCTAAGGTTTGTGAAAGTCCCTCCTATTCCTGATACGCACAGAAACAATACAGTTAAACATACCAAACGCTTTACTATTGAGGAAACTAACTCACTCATCTCGTTACAAAAAAAGTTCGAAGCTTGTCGACATAATCTTCTCCGGTATGAATCTGCAACAAATCTGCTTTGCTACTTTTAAATATAGCTTGAGTATCTCTTATATGTTGCAAACCTAAATTGTTGTATTGATTTCGGGTCCCTTTCAGAAAAGTAGGTAACCAGGCTTTAGCACCTGTCTCTGCTTCTTGTACAGGCAGCCACCCAACATTGGGTAACTCCGTTTCCCGTACATCTGAGACATGGAGTCCAATTACCTCATGTCGTGCAGATGCCAGTTGTAATAAAGACTGGTAATCAGATGAAGCAAAATCGGAAATAATACAAACAATACTTTTCTGCTTTACCAGACTCATTGCCAATTGCAAAGCCACCGCTATATTGGTTTTCTTCTCCACAGGTTTATGTTCCAGCATATCTCGAATCAGACGCAGTATATGCTGATACCCTTTTTGAGGACGAACAAGATGCTCTACTTGGTCGCTGAACAAAACCAACCCTACCTGATCATTATTCTGGTGTGCGGCCAGTGCCAGTACAGCAGCTAGTTCTTGCGCCAGCTCCCGTTTGGATTGAGAAGATGTACCAAAGTTCATTGAGGCACTTACATCAACCAACAGCAATAGATTTAGTGCCCGCTCTTCCTGAAACACTTTCAGATAGGGTTCCTGATAGCGGGCAGTGACATTCCAGTCAATAGAGCGCACATCATCCCCAAACTGATATTTTCTCAGTTCACTGAATGTCATTCCTTTACCACGAAAATGGCTGTGGTACTGACCAGCCAGCAGGTGTTCAGAAATATATCTGGCCCGAAAAGCCAGTTTCTGAACCTTTTTAAGAAGATCAGTGGTAATCAAAACAGATTATATTTTTGAATTAATGATTACTGTATCATTATCCCACATACTCGTTATTTTTCTTGATCAAATTCAATAAGTTTGTAGAATCATTCTTCCATCTTTCAATCTCACCCTTCTTCAACTTTACAAATTCCTTCATTAATGGACTACGCTGATGGACTCTTTTTCTGGAAATAGAGTTGTTTACCAATGCTTTTACAGATCGAATCACTCCCCAAGGAATACCCCATAATCCCAATAGAAAAGTTGATGTATCAGCACGCCTTAATGATTTAACAAGACAATCAGGACATGCAATTACATTTTTACCTTTGAATTGGGTTATAATGATAAAGCTAGTGACAGAAAATACAGAACTCAGATTCAGTCTTTGTGATGTTGTTGAGCAGATTGGACAAGGCAATGTTTCTATTAAATTAATAAAAGCTTCCAATTCCTGTTCTGTCAATTCTTTTGCCTGTATCGCAATACTTCTCTCAATATGTTCATCTATAAGATGGCGTTTCCTCAATTCGTCTTTCAGGATAGACACAACTTCTGGTGATAAAGTACCAGCATTTTCGGTTGCAATCCGCATTAGCTTCTCATTCGAAAAACCTTCGTAATTCTTACGTATTTCTTCAGCAGTAAAGGTCATATTAAATAATAAAATTAAAAACTACCCAACAAAGGTAATAACTTCTTCAGTTTAGCTGTTATTAGTTAAGGCATTGGAACAGTATTTAAAATTTCCCGAATTACATCGTCAGGCAGTATGTTTTCGGCCTGTGCTTCATAACTCAAACCAATACGGTGACGTAGCACTTCTGCTACAATAGCTCGTACATCGTCTGGAGTTACATAGGCTCTTTGCTGTAAAAAGGCGTGTGCCTTGGCAGCCATTGTAAGGCCTATACTTCCACGTGGGGAAGCCCCAAAGCTTAATAAAGGCTTTAATTTTTCCAATTTCACAGATTCCGGTTGACGGGTAGCAAAGATGAGATTCAGAATATAATCTTCTACTTTCTCATCCATATAAATGCTTTTAACAGTTTGGCGAGCCTCTAGTAATTGCTCAGGTTTCAATACAACCTGAATTTTCTGTTGCTCAGATAATTGGTGCTGACGTATAATCAATCGTTCGTCTTCTTTACCTGGATAGCTTATTAGAACTTTCAGTAAAAAGCGGTCTGCCTGAGCTTCGGGTAGTGGATAGGTTCCTCCTTGCTCAATTGGATTCTGTGTAGCCAGTACCAGAAAAGGTTCATCTAGCTTAAAAGTCTGATCTCCTATAGTTACCTGCTTTTCAGCCATTGCCTCTAGCAAAGCAGATTGCACCTTCTCAGGAGCCCGGTTGATTTCATCTGCTAGTACGAAATTAGCAAATACTGGTCCCTTTTTAGGCAAGAATTCGTTTTGTGCCAGATTATAAATCATAGTTCCTACCACATCTGCCGGTAACAGGTCAGGAGTAAACTGTATACGACTAAACTTGGCATGAATAGCCGATGATAGTGTTTTAATAGCCAGTGTTTTAGCCAGACCAGGTACTCCTTCCAGCAAAATATGCCCCCCACTCAACAAACCAATCAAAAGTTTTTCCACCATATTAGCCTGTCCTACAATCACTTTATTTACTTCTGAGGTAAGAGTAGCCAGCCAGAGGCTTTGCTCCTGTACTTTTTCGGTTAGTGCGCTGGGAGTAGTTGATGAAGATATAGACATCTGTAGTGTATCAGAATCAAAAGTAAAAGATTAACACCTTTTTTAAGGTTACCAACAATCATCTTTGCAAGATACAGGAAAAATAATTGCAGCAAATCAATAGAATAGACGTAATTTTGCAAATCATTTGGTGACAGGTGCTGATTTTCAAATTTGAAGTACTACTTATCCAAAAATAATAAGTTTCTATTTCAATAACATTGGTTAATCTCAAGTATCTAACGTCTTTCACGATACTTTTTTTATATGAAAGAAATTGCTCATCCAGATGCTTTACAAGTATTAAAGGAGGATTTTTTCTGGGATACGTCTGATGAGTTTGCCACTTTTGGAAGTGATGAAGGTAGTGATGCTTTCAGCAACTTTTATGATTGGAAAAAAGAAAATCCAGATAATGAAGCAATAGTGTTCATCCGGAAATCATTGTTAAAAGATAGCCAGGTAAAGAAGGAAGATCTGGTATATACAGATATTAATTCTACCAATGAAGAAACTCGTTTAACTATAATTGAAGAGATTGATTTTGAAATAATAGCTATATGCTTTTACTAACTGGCACAATCGATAGTGAAACAAAAAGGCTTACACAAATTGTAATCAAACGTCAGTTAAGCGATTATGTATTAGAATATTGGTCTTATGGAGATCTTTATTTGATTGAGCAACGAAAAAGAATACTTCAAAAAGAACTGGAAGTTTTAGAAAACCTATAGGTTGATTTTCATGCCTTTTCTTACTAAAATTTTTAACTAGTAATTATAAATACGAATATACATGTCTTTAAAAGAAGAAGTACAAAAGCGAAGAACATTTGCCATTATCAGTCACCCGGATGCCGGAAAAACAACACTGACAGAAAAATGTCTATTATTTGGGGGAGCTATTCAGACTGCTGGGGCTGTAAAATCGAATAAAATCAAAAAAGGGGCTGCCTCCGACTTTATGGAAATCGAACGGCAACGGGGTATCTCAGTAGCAACTTCCGTGATGTCGTTTGATTATAACAACTGTAAAGTAAATCTGCTGGATACACCTGGTCACAAGGACTTTGCTGAAGATACTTATCGTACCCTTACCGCTGTGGATAGTGTAATTCTGGTTATTGACTGTGTAAAAGGCGTTGAGGAACAAACAGAACGTCTGATGGAAGTTTGCAGAATGCGTGATACACCCGTTATCATATTTATCAATAAAATGGACCGTGAAGGCCGTCCTCCCTTTGATTTATTGGACGAACTAGAACAGAAGTTACACATCAGTACTCGTCCACTAGCATGGCCGATTGGAATGGGTAGTGACTTTCAGGGAGTATATAATCTTTATGAAAAAAGTCTGTACTTATTCAGTGCCAACAAAACAAAAATTTCAGACGACATTGTAGCCATTCAGGATTTAAATGACCCGGAACTAGACAAGACAGTAGGTGAACGTGCAGCCAATCAACTACGTGAAGATGTAGAACTGGTAGAAGGTGTATATGAGCCGTTCAATATCGAAATGTATCGGGCTGGGTTACTGGCTCCCGTGTTTTTTGGTAGTGCACTTAATAACTTTGGGGTCAAAGAACTATTGGATGCTTTTACCCGTATTGCTCCTCCTCCACACGAAAGAGAATCTGCCAATCGGGTTGTTGCACCAGAAGAGAACAAGTTCAGCGGATTTATCTTTAAGATTCATGCCAACCTGGACCCTCGTCACCGTGACCGCATTGCTTTTTTACGGGTATGCTCTGGAAAGTTTGAGCGAAACAAGTTTTTCCACCATGTGCGTTTGGATAAAAACTTTCGTTTCTCGAACCCATATGCCTTTCTGGCTCAGGACAAGGAAGTAATCGAAGAAGCCTTTCCTGGTGATGTAATCGGTTTGTATGATACAGGTAACTTTAAAATCGGAGATACACTAACAGAAGGTGAAGATCTGATCTTCAAAGGAATTCCTAGCTTTTCTCCAGAAATATTCCGGGAAGTTATCAATACAGATCCTATGAAGACAAAGCAGTTGGAGAAAGGCGTACAACAGCTAACAGACGAAGGAGTTGCTCAGTTATTCATTCAGCAACCTGGTAACCGTAAAATTATTGGCACAGTAGGTGAACTTCAGTTTGATGTAATTCAGTACCGTCTGGAAAACGAATATGGAGCTTCCTGTCGGTTCATCCCTATGAACGTATACAAAGCATGTTGGTTAACTTCCGAGAATTTGGAGGTATTGGATGCGTTCTGTCGTATCAAAGCCAAAGACATTGCATTTGATAAAGACAATAACCGTGTATATATGGCAGAAACTGAGTGGCAACTAAATATGACTATTCGAAACAATCCCGAAATCCAGTTTCACTTTATTTCTGAGTTCACAACTACAGAACATATGGAACGCAAATAATATTCACTAGTAATATCTAAACAGGAAAGAATTCTGTAACATACTACATTTTGATAGTAATCAGTGAAAAACAGAATTCTTTCCTATTCTGCATATTTCCCTATTTGTTGTAGATGAGATAATATTTATCAGGCAAAAATCTTACCAGGTAGGTAATCATGGAAAAAGCAACCTTCCCGAGTCTGTTTTTTTATTACTTTGGCGACAAAATGTAGTACCTTTATGAAAAATGTTTGTCTCTTTCTTGTAGTTAGCTTCTTTCTAAGTTGTGGACTGGTAATTGCTGCCAATCCTAATAAGGAAGCTCATTCTCTGGAAGAGGCTTTAAAACATCCGTTAGAAGTAGAAGAACTATATTTGTCAGGCAAACAGCTATCAACGTTACCAAAAGAAATTGGTAAGATTCTGAATCTGAAAAAACTGATTTTACATAGTAATCAGTTGACTACATTACCCACCGAACTTGCCAAGCTCCAGTTGTTACGCGAGATCAATCTCAATGAAAACGAGTTTACCGTTTTTCCTGATGTATTGCTATCACTTCCTAAACTGGAACAATTAAACATGGGGCAAAACCGGCTTCGGGAACTACCAATAGAGCTGGGAACCGTTTTTACCTTAAAAAGGCTGGAATTACCCCATAATAATTTTACAAGTTTTCCAGAGGCTGTATTAAATCTAGCCAATCTGGAAGTTCTGGATCTGGCAGATAATCAAATACTAAAGCTTCCTGCCAATTTGGGGGCATTGACTCAGTTAAGATCGTTGATGTTGTCACATAACCAGTTCAAAGTATTCCCAAAAGAAATTCTAACTCTTGTTCAGTTACGAGAACTTTATCTGGGTGATAACCAGTTATCAAAACTTCCTGCTGAAATCTCTCAACTTCGGGAACTTCGGTCACTGATGTTGTCAAACAATCGGTTTACCAGTTTCCCCAAAGAAGTATTTCAACTTAGCCAGTTGAAAGAATTATATTTCAATGGAAACCAGTTGAAAAACATACCCGGAGAGATTAACCAACTAACAGGATTACAGGCATTGGGACTAGACAAAAATGAACTAATTTATCTTCCTGCTTCACTACAGGACTTGTCACAACTGATTGTTATTTTCTTATCAGAAAATCCAATCAGCCAAACCAATCAAAGCCGACTGGCGGAATTATTACCCAAAGTCCATCTTGAATTTTAACCCAGAAGGGTCTCTCCTATTTCAGTACTTTTACTGTTACCTCAAAATCTGCACTTTTCTTCTTTGCGGCTAATTTCAGAGGGAGAAAAACCTTTAGCTGATAGTCTCCTTCTTCTAATTCTCCCTTCCATGTATGTGTGTCATCTTTTACAACCGTCTCGTTTAGATCTGAGGTTTTACGATACAGTTTAAAAACAGCCTGCTTTTTATTTCTAACCTGAATCTGAACTCTTGACTCAGATTCTAAGGCAAACTCAAATGCCTGTGACTTAAATCCCTGAATCTTTCCTGTAAATTTCTTTTCCCATGCTATGTCTGGAGCACTAACAACATCCTGTGGTACTGTATCGGCTTTTATAGCCTCGCTTGGTATCAATGTAGCAGTATCTCTGGAAACAGTGTCCCGAGTAACAACAGCCGAATCTAAATGCTCCGTTTGTATCTGTGCATCAGAGGATTGCTTTGAGTTGCAACTATAGAAACAGAACAATCCAATCAGGCAGATCAGTTGCCACTTGGAACTACTTCTAAAAATATGGGGTTTCATGAGGAGTCAAAAATTATTTTTAAGCAAGTAAAAATGAGTATTTTATTTCATTTTCCAGCGAATAATTGAGTACTGTTGACTCTATTTTTTTATTGTATTACCTATACCTGCCTATTGTCCTATGAAACTTCCATCCATATTATACATATACGATCCGCTATGCTTCTGGTGTTATGGTTTTGGACCAATCTTACAAAAACTTTTTGAATCCCTTCATCATAAAATCCACTTCGAAGTTTTATCCGGAGGTATGTATATTGGGAATCAGGCAGGCACAGTCAGTCAAGTGTCTCCCTATCTCAAAACTGCCTATAAAGAAATAGAAAGGCAAACAGGCGTCCCTTTTGGCGAAAACTTTGTCCAGCATATTTTAGAACCAGGCACAGCTATTCTCAACTCGGAAAAACCCTGTATTGCGCTCACAACATTCAAGAGTTATCAACCTGAGAATATTGTTTACTTTATCCACCATTTGCAGGAAGCATTTTATTACGACGGCAAAGATCTGAACGAAGATGCAACTTACCATCCACTGGCAAAACTTTTTGGTATTGATGGAGAAGAATTTGTCAAAAAGATGTACCACCCCGACTATACACGAAAAACAAAAGAAGAATTCAAGATTGTAAATGAAATGGGAGTATCCACGTTCCCAACTATTCTTTTACTTACAGAAAAGCAAAATTATCTGCTTACCCGTGGGTATATAGATTTCGAACCTCTTTATCTTACGATAAACCAACTGCTTTCTCCTGTCAGTTGATTTATTTTTTAGACGTTCGCATTGCCTTTATCTTTTTGATCTTGGGGTCACTTTGAAGTTTTTGGTATAGTTCTGTTTCCATTCCAAAGATAGCTACTTTACCTTCGCTGTTAGAGTGAACTCCAAATCCGTAAGTCTTAGTCAAAGGCGAGGAGCGAAAGCAAGGCTGCCCCTTTGAGAAGAAGTTTTTTCTTGCCTCTCCATATTCTTGCTCTGTCAAGTTATTTCTCTCTGCAAAAACCTGAAAAAAGATATCATCAGAAGTAAACTTGTAAGGGTTCTTTATAAGTAACTCATATTGGCATTCAGCAACTGTTTTATTGCCACCTTTTGATTTTGGTATTGTTCCACAACTAACTTTGGTATCTTCTGCTACTTCAATAAAAGTGTCAAAATAGTTCGTTGTATGACTTATTTCTTTGCTCATGTTATTATCTTATAATCGTTGTTGTATTTGATACCAACAGTCTACATTCTATTACCTAACCAATGCCTTTTAAATATTGCTTTCATTGCATCGAATCTGTCAGTATAATGGAAGATAACGACTTATGTATTGCCTCAACCCATTTTTGGTAATATATAGTTGTTGGTAGTTATTTTTGGTTGCTATTATTCCCTGCAAAATAAAAAATGCCTGTCGCAAGAACAACAGGCATTTTGCATTCAACTGAGCAGAAGATAATTATTCATTCTTTCCAACAAAGAACCGTACTTTTCTTTTGTAAGTCCATACGGCATTTGTCGTATTTTTTCTATTCATCAGAACTTATCAGGATTCAGTTTACCTAACCATATTTTCTTTTCCTTTCTGCCTTCACAAACCACAATAAGTTTAGCGGTTCCGTTTTCAGTACCACCTTCTCTAATAACTATTTCTGAATCGCCATATTCATCAAATAAATAATAGTCGTCATTGCCAAATATCTTTACATCACTGATCGAAGCATTTGCCATATTGATCCGGGCTGCACGAATCTGATATCGTGGCCAGTAGTAGGAGGTTGTGGTGACAGTAGATAAGAACGTAGATGTATTCGACTCAGACTGAATGACACGGGGAGACTTTAATAATAATACCACATCTCCATTTGAGTTTGAAACCAGGCCTAATGTACAGTGATAATGTCGTGCATCTGTTAATCCTCCACCTGTCAAACCACCTTTTTTCGATTCAGGATCTATGCTATAACTCGCTTTCAACTCTCCTCCTGGACTAAAATGAAAAATATAAGCATCTTCATACAACCGTTCTTTATCCCGTAGCTCTAGTTTGTAATCCTGTGCCAGTACAAACATGTCCCCATTGGGAGCAGTACGCATCTCAGCAATCTCTACCCGTTTGCCATTGTAGGAACTTAGTCCTTTCTGATTGGAAGGCGTCTTGGTTTTCTTCTCAAAATCTTCAATGGAAGACAGGCTTACAAAACCAACACTTTTAGATTTTAATCCTACCATCTGAAAATGGGTGAATTTATCCATCTCAGCCATTTTGGCTGGGTCTTTATAAGCATCAAAATATGATTCGGTTATATCTTTGGCCTTACAGGGTCCATAGGCTACCAGACTTTCTCCAATCTGATAAATACCTTCGATTTTCCAGTCGTTTCCTTTACTGTTGAATGCAATGCGATCCACCAATACACCATCAGGATTGATGCGAACCAGTGTATAGTTGTTGGCTGCCCCTCCTTTGCTTTTATTCATTCCTGCTCCTTCTGCTGGTGCAAATACAATCACATAGTCAGTCAATACATCTTCCGCATCATGGCTCTCATCAGACTGCACACTACCAAAATAGATAGGGTATTGCAGGTACTCAAACGGAAGCTCGATTTTATGCAAGATGTCCAGCTCTTTGTTTACATGCAGTACACTAAAGTTTTTCAGGCGAGCAGCCGCATCTTTTTTATCCTTTTCTCCTACCAATGCCAGCACTTCCCCTTTGGTATCCATTTCATAGGCATCAAAAAACCACATTTTACTTCCATCATCTGTTTTGGGCTTTATTTTATCCAGGGTTCTTACATTCTTGCTATAACCCATCTTCATCCAGTTCCACCCATAGGTAATTTCCTTGCGTTTAAATACAGCATTACCAAACATATCGGCTTTGGCTTCTAGTCCAATAACAGAGTATGAATCTCCTTTGTATCGCTTTAACTTTCCTCTCTTCACTTTTACCAATTCATCTTCAGAATTCTCTTCCTTAATAAAGTTGAGGTCATAGTCAAAAAAATAACTTTCATACTTAATTTTTTTGTTGGTTGACTTAGTCACAAATGAAAGTTCAATCTGTTTGGTATCGGCATGATTGACAATTTCATTCAGTTTCCCTCTGGCCGCCTTTCGGGATACATCCTGTTTGACTTCTTTTTCCAGTTGCTGGGCAAAGGCATTCTGAATACAAAACACACAGATAACACACACTACTCTGAAAGGTAATGATAAGAACATAACGATTGGAAGTTAGTTAAGAGACTAAAATTTGCTTGAGAGACTATATCAGGTAAGTGGTGGGATCATTTGAAGATCTGCTACAAAAAAATATAGTTTCGATACGTATATCAATACGGCATTTGTCGTATTTTTCAGCAAAGCTCCTCCAAAGATAACTTACTGTGCATGAGACATTATTTACCTTTTCTCTTCTTCTTTGCCCTGTTTTCTATTTATGGCCAGCAATCATATATTGAACTTTCTCCCACCACCGATGAGATATTCCTGAATAAAAATGTTTACATCTATGCAAATGCTTGTAGTTCAGCTACTATCAACAGTCTACTTATTGAAAAAGCTTCTTCCTTTATTCCAAGTTCTTCTATTGTACCAAATTTTGGACGGGCAGGAGGTGTTCACTGGGCACGTTTTCATGTAAAAAGCCTAACTACCAGGCGATGGATTCTTGAAATAGACTTTCCTTACATTGATAACCTTCAAATCTTTCTGGTCAAAGATAAGACACATCTGGTTGGTCAGTGGGGACCTATGGGCTGGCAATTAGCATCGGACAAGCGACACATCAATCATCGTAACTATATAACTGCGCTAGATTTACAAGCCAATACTAACTACACTGTATATATTCGGGCAAGCAATAAAATAGGATTACTAAAACTCCCTATAACTTTATGGGATGAACAAAGATTTTATCAGGCAGATGACCAACGTATGATAGCATGGGGTTGGTTCGGGGGAATTATGTTCTTTATGAGTTTGTTTGGTTTATTTCTATATCTGGTATTTCAGGATCAAACCTATCTTTACTTTTCTATTTATACACTAGGGTTTATGTATCTGATGTATCTGATGGAAGGTATCATACGTTACTTTTTTCCTACAGGTCCTGATTGGCTTACAGGTAGCGAAGCCCGTCCGCTATTTTCTATTCTGACAGTAGCAGCCTTGCTTAAGTTCTCGCAATTATATCTCTTTATTGGTCGACAAACCCATTCGCGTGTATATGTGTTTATCCAATATGCATTGTACGCCACCCTTGCCTTACTAGTTAGCATCTATGTCTATTTGTTTTACCATATTTCCAATCATCTGCTTTTACAAATTGGAAATACATTAATTATACTGATCGTGTTAAGTATAGTACTCCTGGTTATATGGCGTATTATTCAAGGCTATAAACCAGCCCTTTTTTATCTGGTTGCGATTCTTCCTTTTATCGTTATTGGAATTGGTCAGACGTTACTGAGCTATAATCTGATCAGTCATAGAACTATATTTTTTGAAGGCTTGCCATTTGCAGTAGTATGTAAAGTCTTTATACTATGCATGGGATTAATTTACCGCTTTAAAATATATAAAAGCAAAAACGAAAACCTGCTCCTTGAAATTAATAAGGAACAACAGCGCACCTATGAAGCTATACTAAAGGGTAAGGAAGAAGAAGGCAAACGAATGAAAGAAGAACTTCGGGCACTGGAAATGCAGACAATGTATCAGTCAGAAAGAGAGCGAATTGCAAGGGATCTGCATGATAATGTAGGTTCACAGCTTACATTTATTATCTCTAATCTTGATTATATAGCCCATCATTCTGAGCAAACACAAGAAAAAAACTCACTGAAACCCACTCTCGAAGAGGTAGGAAACCATGCCCGCGAAACCATGCATTTATTACGGGATACCATGTGGGCCGTTCACAAAGAAAGTATCACTGCCGAAGAGTTAGTGAAAAGGCTACAATATTATGTCAATCAGCGGTTTCGCTACAATGAAAAACCTGTATGCCAACTTACATTCTTATTGCATAAAAATCCACTTCTAAAACCGGGAGATGCCTTAAATCTGTTTCGTATTGTACAGGAAGCGCTCAATAATGTACTCAAACATGCCCAGGCTTCTGTTATCCAGATTTATGTATCCATCTCAACAGATAACGAACTTATCCTGCAAATAGGTGATAATGGTGTCGGTTTTTCCATACAGCCTTCAACTGTTGCTCAGGAACGATTTGGCTTACAAAATATGCAGAAGCGGGCAGAAAGTATTGGTGCACGATTTGAACTTCAATCTGCCTTTAACCAGGGAACTACCGTTTCGGTCACAATGACCATATAAGCAAATGAATAAAATACGGTAAATGCCGTATTTTATTCTACTACTGTCTGATGTAATTTTGTCATTTAGCTTCATTAACTTAGTTACCAAGTGAGGACAAGCATAGCATTAGTAGATGATAACAGGTATCTGATCCGTTCCATTAGTCAAAACCTGGTATGTTTTGAAGAAATAGAGATTTTGTTTACTGCTTATGATGGTGGTGAAGTACTTGAAAAGCTAAAAAATATAGCAGAACTACCACAGGTGATCCTGATGGATATTGAAATGGAGCCAATGGATGGCATTACAGCAACTGCCTTGATACGAAAATATTTCCCTGATATTAAAATCATCATCTTATCTGTATTTACAGAAGATGATAAAATCTTTGAAGCGATACGGGCAGGGGCTTCTGGGTATTTGTTAAAAGATGAAAAAAGTGCACGAATTGTAGATGCCATTGAACAAGTAGTAGAAGGTGGCGCGCCTATGTCTCCCTCCATTGCACAGAAAACTCTGCAATGGCTCAGAAACGCCCCTCCTCCGGCATCAACCGCAGCCACTCTGACACCGCAAAGTTTTGATCTAACTAAACGGGAACTAGAAATTCTGGAACACATAGCTATAGGACTTACCTATCAGCAGATTGGTGATAAATTATTTATAAGCTCCAAAACAGTCCGTAAACACACAGAGAATATTTACCAGAAGCTCCACGTACATTCCAAAGTAGAGGCGATTCAACTCGCTAATAAACACAACTGGCTAGGAAACATCTAATCAACGAGTGGTTAGTGATCCATTGCAGATAGGATGGAAATATTTACATTTAGCCCATTATCTCTGATCGCTGGTTATGAACAATACAATACAAAATCCGGAAGTATGGCTCAGAGGGCCATTACCAAATATACCTCCTTTGCTTCAGCCTGTAGCTCATGCCCTTCTACAAGCCCAGGAAGAACTATATACCTATTTAAAAGATTTTCCAGATACCTTGCTTTGGGAACGTCCTGGTGGTGTAGCATCTGTTGGATTCCATCTCCAGCATCTGGCAGGAGTACTCGATAGGTTGTTTACGTATGCCAAAGGACAAGCACTGACCGAACAACAATTAAATTCGCTTTCCTTGGAAGGCAAGTCTCCTACTCCATCCACAACTACACAAGCACTATTACAAGCTTTTGATACACAATTAACAATGGCTTTAGCTCAATTGCGAATAACAGAGGAACAAAGCCTTACAGAAGTGCGCAGAGTCGGTAGAGCTCAGATTCCCTCTACAGTAATAGGTCTGCTTTTCCATGCTGCTGAACATACCCAGCGTCATGTAGGGCAACTACTTGTAACGGCGAAAGTGTTAGTAATTACGGTATCGGACCAAAAATAAATCTCTCATTTTCAGAGTCTCCCGTCATAAACCAGTACAATCCAATGTACATATTTGGTAAATTTTTGTATATGTTACCATACAATTGTGAAAAACAATCAATTTTATGTATCTCTAAAAAGCTCTATTTAGTTCTATTACAAAGTATTACATGTATGAAGCCCTTATTTCCTCCATAAATCTGGAAGGAAGGTATATATGTATGATAATGAACAAATTATGACTTTACAAAGGGGGTATGAATGTAGTATCTTTGTATTGTAAGTCAAGTAGATATATCCTCAGATGTAAGTCTGATATAAATATAAAAATACGAATTTAGGTTGTAAGTGGTTTGTTACTGAAATTCTCCGAAAGCATCTTTCGGAGAATTTTTGTTTTATACCAATAAGGTCTTGCGATTTCTATAGCATCAAGGACACAAACCAAAACATGCAGATCCTGCTACAATTTACTTACCTTTTAAAATAGAATGCAAAAAACATGGGCTACCAGACAAAGTAGATCTGTTTCAATAAACACAAACTTTAAATTAAGAAGAACAGCGAAGGATAGTTAAAAGAGCTGGCAGAACTCAGAGGATAGGAAACTAATCATTTGTATTTGCTATACTTTATAACAACATCTACTTAATCGTAATCAGACAAACTATTGCCTGGCTTATCGTGGTCGCATGATAGTAGGTCTTGCTTTTGCAGGTACATTTTTAGCGTTAGCCATCAGATCATGATTTGGTAGTATGCAGAACTTATCTTTAATAGAGTCAGTCAGCGTAGATAAATTGCTTTTATTAATTTGTTGATCAGCAAATCTTCCATCACATGCCAGCAGCAATACCAATCCCCCAAGAAATACAAATGGTTTAATAGTTGGGTGCATATGTGTATGTAACTACGTATGGTAAATTAACATAACAAAGTAACCACTTTACATACTCATATAAAAGGGTATTTTTCCCGTTTTTATCAGGTTTTTGTAGCTATCTTACAAAGCTTGTTGTATAACATTAATTCAAAACAAAATTTTATTTGGCCAAAGCAGCCAAAAACTGCCTAACCTGTTTATGTTTGTGAAATACCAGCACCCTGCAATGTATAGCAAATTCTGTTATGTGTTTGATTACTTTAGGCCGATTTGTGTATTTGTAGTATAAAATCAACATCAAAAATTCCCAGTCTAATTTTTCAGGGCATCCTTCGGCCATATCAGGCCAAGTACTCCCCCAATAGTGAAAGAATCGTTTGATAACCCGCCAAAGGCATAAAATAGTAGAAAATTCTAAAAATATGATGGTATCTGCCACCTGAAACCGTACTGCCATAGTAGAACTATAGTTACCATCTATGATCCATTGGTCTTTGATTAGAATATGTGTCAGCCGTTGTGCTTCCTCTTCTCTGGATAGCATTTTACAGTCTGACTGCCAGAATTCTGCATCCAGATGAATAATAGGAATCTGTATAATCTGTCCTAATTGTCTTGCAAGAGTAGATTTTCCAGCTCCTCCACATCCAACAATAACTACCTTTCGCATTTCAGTATTATCCATAGACCTTCTATAAGAAGAATATCCTATACGTTTCAGATAAAAGGTGTTAAAGATAACTACTCATTCAGAATAAACACATACTTATAGGATTGACGTGGCAGAAAAGCAAAACCCTGCATTCAACGAACACAGGGTTTTATTCGCAACTACAGCGAAACCAATTTACCACAGTGAGGTGGTAGTACTACTCGCAAAAAAACAATGCCTAATATTCTGATTTACAGTCATTACAGCTCTATTTCTGCAGATAACTCTTGGAGACATTTTTCTATTTCTGTAAGTACAATGGGGTAAAACGAATAATAGGTTCGCTTTTCATTTTCATTTGCTATTCCTAAAATCACTGTTTCTGCTTTACATAAAAGTGAAAGTTTATCTACAACAGATTGTACTATTGTTTGAATACTGTTACTCAAAAACATAGCATTGGTTTCTACTACATGAACTATTTCATTCTGATACTGAGCAGAACCAATATCCAGTGTATAGGAATGATAAAAAGCATTTAATTCACCTTCAGATATTTTATCCAGGCAGTATTTTCTAAGCCCTATCAGTTGAAACGATAGTTCCTTGTAAGCAGCATACCTGTGTTGATAGAGATATTCTCTCTTTTGGGCTCTGGTTAGGTATCTATATGTAACTACACTAGCCAGAAACGCCGATACCACAGGAGAAGCTATCAGTAATAGTGTAAAGAGTAGATTATGGTTCATAGAATGGAGGATCAGAGTGGCCGATAAATCCTCATTTAATGAATGATGCTTTTAAAAGTAACCTCTAATACACAAACCATTCAATAACAATCATTTATTGGATAGTACTACTTACAAGTGGTACAACATCTCTTACTTCTATGTTCCCTCCCATTTCCAGAATAGGATTGGTTTTAGCCAGTTAAATGGCTTCTTCTAGTCTGTAGTTTTAACAACTATATAGCGATTGATATAGGAATGATTAGCCAGGTCAGCCATTGCTTTCACCTTATTTCCGGATTATACCAGAGTGGCCTGATTGACAGATAACTGGTTTCCATTATCAGCCAGCTTATCTTGGGTTATTATATTGTTCATTCTTTTCATCCTTTCCTGAATCTGTTCGGAATATGCACATCCAAAAAATAGTGAAAGAGCCTGCTTTTAGGCTAAAGCAGGCTCTTGAATTGTCAAATTGTATTATTCTGTTTTCTATCTAGAAGACAAAGGCTTCCGGATACATATGTATCTCATCTTTGGCAGAGTATTTACTACGCACAGATACCTCATCGGTTGGTGTGATGGTGATATAGCTATCATTGGAAATCCAACATCCATCTCTTGGTGTTTCAGTAGGAGGAGTATGATCTGCATCATATTGTTGTTCACAGAACAGGATAGCCGCTTCCCAGCTTTCCACAAAGATACTTTTACATCCTACCTCGATTTCAAACTTGATTTTTGCAACTTCGTTTGCATCATATGAAACGAGTCCACTTTGATTTTTGTACATAGTATTTACATTAGTATCCTTCTGACAGTATGTGTCAGAAGATATTTTCAAAGGTTAGGTTTTAGAAGACAGATACTCGATAGCCTTATGTTAGAATCAAAACTTCCATAACCAGGCGTACACATTGTATTAATCCTCCGAAAGTCATTCTGGTAAATGCGGAATTTTACTTTTTCATGAACTTACTCACTATCAGAACATCAGAGAAATAGTATATGAACTTGTCTATTTATAATGCAATCAACTACCATCCACTGATCTCTTATTCTTTAATAAATAGTAGGACTCAGCTAGTTCAATGCGCTTTATAGATTGTTTCATGCACCCATTGCACTTCCTCTTCAGGAGTTACATTATCAGACAGTTTGCTTAAGCGACTAAAGGTAGCCTGAGGAGGATCGTAAGGCTGACTGGTAGTTGAATATGGACCAACCACTCCCAACATCCAGCCATTTTTGGCAGCCCAGTGAGGTTGATTTATCCTGAAACGAAATACTTCATAATACATTTCTGATTGAGCATCATACAGACTCAGTATAACTCGCTTTATATGTTCCAGTTCATCTGGACAAGCATCCAACTCTGTTGGAAACTCCAACCAGCCTGCTAGATTACTTGCGGCAGCTTTTTCAATCGTATAAAACTCTTTGGGAAACAATTGGGTCTTGTTATACTTCTTCAGTAACAAAAATGTCATCTCACGAGTTAACAGATTGCTAACATATCTATGCATTTCTTCAGGAGAGGGAGTTTGCTTATTTTCCAGTTGGTGATGGAGAGATTCTATTCTTTCATAACGAGCGTTGGCTATCTTTTTGCCTGCGTTTCGAAATGCATAGTTTTTATAAAGGAAAAAACCTGCTACGGCAATAATGAATGCAATAATGGCAATAACCACAGTACTTAAAAACATTGCAAATTCAGATTAGGTATAAGTATTATTCGGCAAAGATAGAGCAGATAATGCAAATAAAAAGCAAAGATACTGTTGCTTGTATTATACAAAAAGCCGACCCTTTACAGAATCGGCTTTTGTACTTGAAGCTATTTACTCACAAACCAAACACAAATATATTTGTCACATGTGTCCCGCATTGGCTTGAAGATCCTTTCAGGAGGACAATAGAGGGCTTTCTAAGTATGAGTGTTCCGTTCTGGAGGATAAGAAGGGAGTAATCCGTTCACATAGAAGGAAGAACATTCCATTCAGGAGTAGAGAGGAATATTCTTCCTCTATGGATGTTTAACGGATTCAGCTTTTTTTAAATCCTTACCTGCAATGGAATCCCAGGAATATAATCCAAAGGTTCGGTTGTCAGACATGGCTATAAACAAGCCATGTGGGAAGTCCGGACCCAGTGGCAATGCAGTTATGTCCGAGCCATCACTCTCATGAGAAGCTACTTTTACTACTTTCAGCAACTGGTGCCGATGTGGATTCTTGCTGGAGCCTTCACGAGTAAAGATATGAAACTTATCAGCCTGCTGGTCTGACACCAGTATATAGCCTGTTTTATCATCTACCGCATAAATAGAAATACCTTCATGATCACCACTAAAACCCGTTGTAGCAAACAAAGCCAGTTCGTCATTTCCTTTATCCGGGTCTGCATAATACTTGCGTACACCTACAGTTTCGTCTGAATAGTATACATATCCCAACGCATCATCTACAGCAATAGACTCAATTTCTTTAGCTCCACTGTAGGTACCAAACTTACGCACCAGAGTAGCTTTTAGCTGACCTTTTCCATTATCTTCCAGCAGATACTGCCACAGGTATTCTTTAGATGGGCCTGTTTTCCGGCCAACAATAGCATATATTTTTCCATTAGCAGGATTCTTGTACAAGGAAATTCCCATCAGATCCCGAAATTCGTTATCAGCTGGTTCTCCTTCAAAAACAGGTAAGCCACCTCCATCTACAGTCTGCATGGATGGTAAGCTATACACACGTAGTTTATGGGTAAGGCGTTCGGTCACCACAGCAATGTCTGTGAGCTTCCCCCCTATCATCACACCATATTCTATATCCACATTATTAGGGCGTTTCAAGCCTTTTACTACCTTATCAGCGATGATTTTTCCTTTCAGGTTATAGACATATAACGCTCCGTTTTCATTCTTGTCAGTCCCCAATACCAAACTCTCACTGGCATTAGCTGGATTGATCCAAATGGCAGGATCGTCTGTATCATATAGAGTAGTATCAGTAGTATAAACAGGCTGAATCACTGTTGCAGTATCATACACTGGACTAAAGGTATGTATAGTATCTGCAGATGGTTGGGTAGATGTTGTGGTTTGGTTTGAGTTGGACCCGCAAGCCATACACAACAGCACTACAGGTAAGAAAATATATTTCATGGATTATTATCTAGTATCAAAAACAAATGACTTAACTAATTTCGATCAAAAATACAGGGAATCATTTTTTCAGATGAAGTATGGTTTCAGGAATGTCATCCAGATACTCTCCCTTCAACGTCAGTATTAATTTTTCAGTATCTACCGGATCAATGACATATTCACCTTCCAGTGTAAACTCCACAACCTTTCCATCTTCCTGCTCAATTTCTTCTGAAAATTCCAGCGAACCGTTTAATGTCGCAAATAGATCTTCTATATCTCCACCATACTCCCCTTCCAGTTCAATTTCTTTGTTAACCAGTTCAGATGCATCACACTCATCGGGTTCGGTTTCGTTCAGGGTTATTTTCAGTTGAAAACCTTCGTATCCGACTTCGATTTCAATCTTGTCTACATCTGTGCTTTCCAGATTAGCGATGGACTCATCAAATGACCCAAACAGGTTTTTGAAGGCTGCAAACTCAGTGGCATCACTGGCATCAACTTCCCATTCACCAAAAACAGCTTCATCATCCAATACCAGGTAGGCAAACTCATTGACTGTATTCACAACCACATTTTCAGTAGAAGCACTTATTCCGGCCAATGCGAAAGTAAAGCCACGTTTTTCTGTGTTGAGGGTCTTGTCATCAAAAAAGTCTTCATCCGTTTCCAGTTCGATTTCAATACTTTCTACACCGGCTGGAAACACAACGGAACCTTTACCAGTAGCCAGGTCTAGTGAAAAATTCAAATCTATAGACTCATCTTCAGAAGTTGTACAGTCATCTATTTCATAGAAGGCCCTCCCTACTTTCACATAATCCGACAGCTTACTAAATCCTTCCAGATCTTTGATTTCAAACGACACAGTAACTGCCTCTTTTAGTGGGTTCACAATCCCTCCCAGCTCTTCACCGGATGGGTCATATTGCTTAAGCAGTTCAATACCAATGCTTACTTTATCTTCGTCTTCTATATCCCCATCGCCCTCATCACTGAGTACAATTTGTTTCGGAAATTTTTCCAGTGAAATCGGTTCTACTACATCGTCGTGGCGTTTATCACAGGCAGCCAACAGCCCGCAGGTTAGCAATGCCAACCCTACTCGGGTATATTTATTCATAAAGTTGTCAGTTTATAGTTATGGATAGGCTATTGTCTGCAGCATCGTCAGTTTATGGATACCACTCAAACTGGCAATGCTGCATCAATGGATTACTTTGTTTTATCCAGTATGTTAAATTTGATTCCAAAGCGGGTCCACCATCCATAAAATTCACGTTGGGTAGTGAAATTACGAGTACCTGCATAGGTCTCAAACGGTTGATTGGTCAGGTTCATGAATTCTGCAAAGACTCTCCATTGCTTCGTAATAGTATATCCAAGTGTCACATCCAGTTGCATGCGGTCTTTCACGTAGATATCGTCTGCGGGGGTAGCTCCGGTAGCAGACAGGTAGCGACCATTGAAATTCAGGGAAGCACGGGCACTGAATCCCTTGTATTGATAGGACAGAGATACATTCCCTACATGGGCAGCCTGTCCGGGCAGATTCAGCATTTCAGTTTCCGGAGCCTCATTGCGCTGTACAATAGCAGAAGAATGAGTATAGGTATAGTTCAGATAGACACCCAAACCAGACAAAGCACCTGATAAGAAATTCAGATTTTGCTGATAAGCCAATTCTACACCCAACAAATCTGCTGTCTTACCGTTTTGTACCTGAGTAATCAATAGATCCGTAGCTATTGGTGTAGCTGAATTGAGCGGATAGCTTCCGGTAAACCGACGGGTATAGATAAAGTTATCCAGCTTTTTGTAGAAGAATCCACCAGAAATAATACCGATAGTACCCAGGTATCGTTCAGCTAAGAGGTCAAGGTTAAATGCCTTGACAGGTTGTAAAACGGCATTACCTACTGTTGCAATCAGGTCTTCCAGACTAGCTTCCTGAGCAGGAATGATCTGGTCAAAGTTAGGACGAGCATAAGAAAATGTTCCCGCTAAGCGGATATTTGTCAGTTCGTTAGCACTGTATTTAAAATGTAATTGAGGTAAAAAGAACTCATAATTACTCTTTCCACTTACAGGAAGTATTTGTTGCAAATCACCATTGGGAGCAAATACAACATCGCTGGATTGATAGCTTACATTCGTACGTTCATACCGAACTCCACCCAGCACCATTAACTTACGAAACTGCTGGCGAGCCATTGCATATCCAGCATAGACATCTTCAGTTGCAGTATAGCTTTCCAGTGCTTCATCAGCGGCTTTATCTTCAATCTGCAATTCAAAATTCTGTGGATTAGCGTTAAAGTATCGAATAAAAGAAGGAATAGATACGCTAGGGCTTAACTGATATCGGTTGCCTATAAAGTTTTTATCCAACAAACCACCTTCAAAGAAAGACAGATCCGGAATATCACTCAATGCTTCGTATTTATTTTGTGTGATGGCATAACTCTTCTCTTTAAATCGCACTTTACCACCTACCTTGATCAAACCCCCATTGCCTCCCCACTGATATGGAATTCCGAGATTGAACTTTCCGGTAATATTCCGGTCTTTCGCAAAAGTGTGTCCAGTCTCGAAGCTGTCAAATGAATACAGTGTATTGTCCAGGTAATGGGCTGAAGACAATCTAGGGTAATCTGTCTGGAAAGTAATGTCAGAGGCAACATCGCTGGCAATAAAACCTGCTTCATTGTCAAAAGGAGTATCCTGTGTAGCATAGGAATATGATCCTTCATAATCCAGTGTAAACTTTCCAAATAAATGGTTGGCGCCAACATTGATACTGGTCACGGACTGGGCTTCAAACCGATCTTTGGTAATATGTTCAACCTCATCATCTGCTGGCAGAAATACATAGCGGCGACGCCATTCACGGTCTGTAAACCGGCTGTATAGCCCACGTACATATACCTGATGGTTTGGATTGAATTTGTAGTCAATAGTAGCACTGGAACCAAAGCGGGTACGGGTAAGTTCATAATCCCGTAATTCTAATCGATGCTCTTCCGGCTCAGCTACATTATCACGGGTATCTCGTTCCCAGTTGTCAGACCCCAGATTGTTGGTATAATGGCTTATATTGAGCATCACACCCAGCTTTTCCTCTTTGCCTAATCGTTGCCCATATTGTAAGGAACCCTGCCAGTTGCCACGTTTCATCAGATTATTATAGCCACCTGCCAGTGTACCATTCAGTGTTGTGATTCCACTCTGGGCCGTACGAGTTATCAGATTGACAGATCCTCCAATGGCATCTCCGTCCATATCCGGAGTTAATGACTTGGAGACTTCCAGTGATGATAGCTGGTCAGAAGGAATCGCGTCTAGTGCCACATATCGTACACCGGCTTCTGGCGAAGGGATTTGCTCTCCGTTTACACTGATATTGGTAAACTGTGGCGATAATCCCCGTACCAACACATAACGACCTTCTCCCTGATCACGCTCAATATTTACACCGGGTACTCGTTGTAATGCTTCGGCAGCGTTAGGGTCGGGAAATCGTCCGATCTGATCAGCTGATACCACATTTTTAATATTATCTGCAGTACGTTGCTGATTCAGGGCACGTGCCTGACCTTGCAACTGACCTGTAATGGTCACACCAAGAATTTCAAAACTCTCATTTCGAAGAGGAATAGTGACAGTAGTTACTTTGCCCGAAACAACTTCAACAGAAACCATAGAAGGCTTATACCCCAGATAAGATATTTTCAAGTCAACTTTACCAGAAGTAAATACGTTCAGTTCAAACTCGCCTGACAGGTTAGCTGAAGCACCGGCATTGGTTCCATCCACAGTGATACTAGCTCCAGGTAATGGCTGATTATTCTGGTCATCTATTACTTTACCTTTGATAATTCCCTGTGCTGCGCCTACGTACCAACACAGCCACAGAAGGATAAAGAATGTACATTTTTTTTTCATACTTTGGGTAGTTTGCCACAAATGATTACTCTGCAAAAGTGCAGCAATGCCTCACCAAACCAGCACGTAGAGCGTAAACAAAAAAGCAACAAGAGACATTACAGAAAGCAACAAAGAGGCTACAAATTAACACAAACAACTAATAATCAGCATGTTGCTTTGTAATATCAAATTGTAATGAAGATGTTACCAAAGTGTTATGTAAGAGGATACCCTTCTCAATGCATGAGTTACACTTATTGATAGAGGATTGTCATCAGGAAGCTAAGTATAGGAAGAATTTTATCTGCGGCTCTTGTTTCAAGTCAACAGTATAGAAGAAGAATCAGGTTATACCATGGAATTCAAGAGAAGTAAAGAAATATGTAGTATGTAAATTATATATTTGCCCTACCTATCCAATGATTCATGAAATACTGTTATCTCATTTTAGTCACTTTATTTTTAATTGCCTGTCACACAGATTCTGATAAAAACACAAATGAAAAGCCACAGGATAGCACTGTTTTACAAAATCAGTTGACCAATACTATTGCTGAACCCAAAGAAGAAATCATAGTTGACACTTTAAACATAAATCGTCAAAAACTTATCAAATATTCATTTCCCAATAATCGTTTTTTCGGATTAACTACTCTAAAGGGAGATACTCTGATTAAATTTGGAAAAGATTATTTCTATGCAGATATATTAGATATCAATGGGGATGGGAATAAAGATATTCGGATTTTTGGCTTCGCAAATGTTCCCAACGTGTGTGAAACTTATTTGTTCGATGAGAAGACGAAGAAATACAGATTTTTGGAAAATTGTGATTTAGACATTCAGCAAATAAAAAACACACCCTATTTCTATTCATACGCACGAGCAGGTTGTGCCGATTATAACTGGGAAAGTTATCTGTCTAAAATAGTAGATTTTAAATTAATTGATATAGGCTTTATAGATGGAAGAGGATGCGAATATGAAAATCCAAAAGAAAGCCCTCGCCAAATAAAGATCTATAAAATCAAAGACAAAGGCCATATACTATACAAAACTCTACCTTATAGCAAACACATTCCTACCTTCTCAGACAAATGGGATTTTATTAAAAAATACTGGACAAAGAATCATAGACAGTTTATTCACTAGAGTATTGCCTACTTTCCACCAGCGTTAGCTTTGCCCCCTCCAATCTACCAGTAAATAGACCCAGCAGTTATTACCCAAATCTGAAAATTTGTTGACTCCTGCTTCTTTCTACAAGCAGTATGATTATTTTTTTACTCCTTGTAAGAAACGCTTCTGTAAGTAGTACTAATTGTGTAAACAGTAGCAAAACTATCACGGCCGTGACGGAAAAGGAACACAAGCATATTTTTGAAATCTGGTTAAAACAGTACAAAGGAGTCATCTTTAAAGTTGTCAGAGCCTATGCATTTAATATAATGGATCAGGAAGATCTCTTTCAGGAGATTGTGATTCAGGTATGGCATTCTGTTCCTGCGTTCCGTCAAGAATCAGCCGTGACAACATGGATATATCGTATTGCATTGAATATTGCGATTAAATGGGTACGCAAAGAACGGAAGCACAATCAGACTCAAACATTGGATCAGACAAATATATCTGAGTCAGTTTTGCTGGAAAGTAATCCCAAGACAGATGACCGGCTGGACTGGCTTTATGAGCAGATCTCCCGATTGGATGCCATTGACCGTTCTCTTGCCTTACTGCTACTGGATGATTTTAGTTACAAGGAAATGGCAGGCATTGTAGGTATAACTGAGTCCAATGTAGGAGTCAGAATTAACCGGATTAAAAAACAGCTTATCACAAAAGTTAAAAACGATTATGGACTTTAATGAAATGAAGACTATCTGGAATCTACAAAATAATCAGCCTCTCTACTCTATCAACGAGCAGGCGCTATATGAACGCATTCAGCAAAAAAAACAGCAGGCGTTTCATATTACTCAGATCAGTGAGTTGCTGCTAATTATTGTCAACCTGGGCTGTGGCTGCTTTATTGCCAGTATCAATAAGTCGAGTATATCCCTGTATCTACTTGCAGCCTGGATGTTGGTTAGTGGTTTGTATATACTGATAAGCCGTATCCGTCGGATTCAGGGCAACAAGCGGTTTGATCGATCTATACAGGGAGATATGGAGCATGCACTTTCAGTAGCCACCTATCAGGTACATATTTCTATTTTGGGAAGATGGAACATAGTACCAATTGGCATACTGGTGTTGTTTTCTCTCTTAGAAAGTGACAAGCCTATCTGGATAGCCGTCGTATTGTTTATATTTCTGGCTCTGGTACACTACGCAACAGGCTGGGAGCATACTCTCTACAAAACCCGCAAACGCGAACTGGAAACGTTGCAGAATCAGTTGAAAACAAACACTCCATCTGATATTCAAACTCATTAGACAGATCATACAAGACTGACGATCCGGATAACTAGTTATCCGGCAGGGAGAGTATGCCCTATAGGGACAACTGTAGCCATATCTTCTAACAAACAGAAATACATCTGTATATCCTACTCCATACTAACAACTATCCATTTAAACAACACAAACAATGAAAACAAAAACACTTCTGCAAGCAATCGTATTGTTCCTGATCGTCACTAAACTATATAGTCAGGATCTGACCGGGCAATGGAATGGGGTACTTCAAATACAAGGTAAACCCTTAAGAATAGTCTTTCATGTAACTAAATCAACCAACGGATACAAAGCCACATTGGATAGTCCTGATCAAAATGCTGCAGGTTTGTTAGTAACAACTACGAGCTTTCACTATCCGAATGTAAAGTTTGAAATTACTGATCTGGGTATGGTTTATGAGGGAACAATGTCGTCAGAGGGTATTACCGGGAAATGGTTGCAGTCGGGTACCGCATTCTTTTTGTCACTGGTTAAAAACACAGACATTTTACAAAAGGCAATAAAGTAAAGTCTTTTATTACTCCTATTACTACAACTATGTAAGCCTTTGTCAAATCACTCTGCAGTAAGGAGCAGAGTGATTTGGTTGAAAGTATCATATATTGTGAACAGACCTACCAGTAAACGTATAAAATATAAACAACAACGTTACAACCCCTGAGACAATTCCTCTATATTTGTAAAAAAAGTAAACCCTTTAATGAAAAAACGCTCACAGTTCAGTGTGAAAGCTATACTCAGTTTTTTGATAGCACTATGGGTGTTAAACTTCAGTATCGACTCGCCGGATGCTTATGTAGGTAATTCCCGTATTGTGCAATCCGTTCAGGAAGACTTGTCGGTAAATGACATTGAAAGTTTTGCAGAACTGATTGTCGAAAACTTTCTGGGACATATCAATGCAATCCCAGAACATGACGAGGCAGATGAACACTCAGATATTCAGAAGATAGTTGATTATGTATATATAGCACCTTCTTTTGTTATTGCACCAGAAAATGGTGCTGAAATTACTCGGGTATTAACTGTATATCAGGAATGTTGTTACCCTGATCACCAACCTGATATAATTTCCCCTCCTCCTAAATCCAAGGCTTTCTCTCTTTTGGGATAAAGTATTCCTTTACTAAATTAGTATTCCACACTCAATACCATGTGGAGCATGGTATATTTTATTCTGGTTTCTGATTTCAAAGTAATTAGCCTCAATCACTGTTTTTTTCAATCTCAAAAAACAGGCCTGATTTTATTTCCTTCAGCCCACTAAAGCTGTCACAATTTAAAAAATCAAAAAAGCTGAGGTTACAATTAGTATTTACATTCATAAAATGTCTACATGGAACTCCTTATCATACTTTTATTAATTATCCTCAATGGCATTTTTTCTATGTCTGAGATTGCCATTGTCTCTTCAAGAAAAACCCGTTTGGAACAGGCAGCTAAATCAGGTAATAGTGGTGCCCGTATTGCATTGAAACTTGCAGGTGAACCGAATACCTTTTTATCTACAGTGCAGATAGGTATTACTCTCATCGGTATTGTAACAGGTGTGTTTGGAGGGGCCAGTATGGCAGAGATGTTAGCACCTACGTTCGCTAAAATACCTCTGCTAGCACCATATAGTCAAACTATTGCGTTAACACTTGTGGTATTGTTAATCACTTATCTCTCACTGGTAGTAGGTGAACTGGTTCCCAAGCGAATCGGGATGAATGCACCCGAAAAAATAGCCATGCTGGTAGCACGTCCTATGGACATCTTATCCAGAGTTACAGCACCGTTTGTCTGGTTATTAAGTAAGTCAACAGAGTTCCTTCTGACTATATTTCAGGTAAAGACATCAGAAGAAGCACCTGTCACTGAAGCCGAAATACGCTCTCTGATTGGACATGGTACCCGCAGTGGTATATTTGAGGAAATTGAACAGGATATTGTAGAACGCGTTTTTAATCTCTCAGACCGGAAGGCGGGATCGGTAATGACCAGCCGACTGGACCTTATCTGGCTGGATATAGAAGACTCCTTAGCGACAAATCTCAAAACCATAGCAGAAACAGATCAGGAAGTTTTCCTGATCGGACGAGAAAACATTGATCAGATAGAAGGAGTGGTAAGTACAAAAAAGTTGCTGGATGCATTGATTCAGCAAAAGCTTAGCCGTCTGGAAGAAGTTATGCTTAAACCTGTATTTGTTCCTGAATCCATGGATGCCTTTCGGATACTGGAATTGTTAAAAGATGCACAGGTTCCAGCAGCTGTGGTGATAGATGAATTTGGTACGGTTCAGGGATTGGTAACCTTACAAGATCTGTTTATGGCAATGGTTGGAGAAGGTGCAGGAGGCAGTGAAGAAGAAAAATGGATTGTTACCAGAGAAGATGGGTCCTGTCTGGTTGACGCCCGCCTACCAGTAGATGAATTCATTCATTACTTTGAACTAGATGACGTAGATGATGAAGACAGAGCAGGATTTCATACGGTTGGAGGTTTGATACTTGATCTGGCAGGTCGCATACCTAAGACAGGTGAAGTCTTTACCTGGCATACCTATAAACTGGAAGTAGTAGATATGGATGGAAACCGGATTGACAAGCTGCTGGTTAGCCAGAATACATAATAACATTGTCCTACAGTATGTACATGTACTTCAATAAAGAACAGTCTTACTATCGTTCTTTATTGAAGGTACGTAGACATTGAATATCTGATAAGAAAAATAGATATCACTCTTTCACATAAGATAATATAGGAAATACAGGCACTTTCCTTATTCTACTAAATGTACGCTTCCCCAAGGATATATCCTGATTATCAGAATACAATGTATCGTTCTTGAGGGTTAATGCGATATTATTAAAATAGATGTTTGATGTGAAATCTGGACCTGTAATTTTAAAAGTGTAGATTTTTTCAAGATTGATAGAGGCTTTAAACTTACCTTTTTTATACTTACCTGTTGATGAAGATGAGTCAATAGAAGTTTCAGTTGATATAGCAATCTGCTTAACAGGTTTATAGGTATCATAGCTTGTTAAAAGAATCCTTCTTTTATCTACTTTCCATACTCCTTCAGTAAAATGCTCCCACAAACAAGTTCGTTCATGAAAACAAAATGTACCATTCTTTCGCAGAAGCAATTCAGAATCATCCCACATAGTACTTTTATACCTCCACTCTCCTACCAGTCTCTGTGCAATATTATTACGTTGAGGCTTGGGAATAATTTGTGGGATTACCAATAAACCCAACGTAATGAACAAAACTCTGTAGATGGTATTCATAGATATTACACAGTTAGCAATTTTAAATAAAAGTCGCAACTCTTTTCAAAGATATAGAATGGGTACAAGGTAAGGAATCATTTATTTATGAAAACGTTTGAAGTTCATGATTTTCCTTCTTCCATTACCCCAATTAATAATATAACATGATTAAATAACAACAAGAGAAATTACGTATTTTCAGGAGACACTGAACAGAGGATTACAAAAAGTTGTTTGGCGTGTAATCAATATCAACTAAAAGACTATGCAGGACATCGGACCACTTCTTACTCTTTATAAACAAAATCACCGGCTTCCTATCCTCCTTATCTCTCCTACCTTCGGACATCTCTCTCCGGAAATTGCCAACCAGTACGGTCTTACTCATCGCAAAAATCATTATTTTTTCTTCTTTATGATTGAAGGTTTTACTAAGCACGGCGTTGACCTCCAACAATTTGAAATAAAAAACAACCAACTTCTATTCATCCTTCCTCACCAGATTCACCAGCTGCCATCTGGCCAAAAAGGTACCGACTATTTCAAACTCGGGTTTGATGAAAGTTGCCTTTCACTGTTACCCAAACACTATCCTTTTCTGATCAATCCTCTCAACAACCAGAAGATCCATCTTACTCCATCAGCGGCGGCAAGGCTAAAATCCATCTTTGAGTTACTACGCGAATTACTCCGCGAAATGGATACAGATCCTGAACTCATTCTTGCACATCTCAATAGCCTGTTAACAGAGATCAACACTGCCTATTTTGCGACAGACAAACGTCCTGTAGATGAAAAGCTATCCAAATACATCTCTTTTAAACTCTATGTAGAAAACAATCTCACTGACCATACCCCAATACAGAATATTGCAGAGGAACTGACGCTTAATACCAACAGCTTATATACTATTGTTAAACACTATTCCGGACTTTCTCCCAAAGAATTTATCACCAATCGTCTCATACTGGAAGCCAAACGCCGTCTGTATTATTCAGAAAGTCATTCTATCAAAGAACTGGCCTATGATCTGGGTTTCAATGATCCGGAATACTTCTCCCGTCTGTTTAAAAAGGTAACTGGTAAAACCATCAACATCTTTGTTCAGGATTTGTCAGGGTACTAATATGTTTTGTCCGGCTCCTTTTGTACTGTTCTCCTGATCTTTGTTCTATTACTAAAAACGTAAATCATGAACAGAAAACTAGGAAAAAATGGCCCTATTGTATCCGCAATAGGTTTAGGTTGCATGGGAATGTCTGGTGCCTACGGACAAAGTGATGACAAAGAATCTATCGCTACCATCGAAAGAGCCCTGGAACTCGGACATAACTTTTTGGACACTGCAGATTATTACCTGATGGGACATAACGAAGAACTCATCTCTCAGGCAATAAAAGGTAAACGGGACAAAGCTTTTCTTTCTGTAAAAACGGGTCAGATGGTTGCTCCTGGTCCTAACAAATCAATGGGACGTGGTCCAGTAAATACCCATCCTGACTACATCCGCAATGCGGTTATGTTTAGTCTTCAGCGTCTCAAAACTGATTACATTGATCTGTATACGCCTGCACGGGTAGATCCCACTATTCCTATTGAGGACACGATGGGTGCACTAGCGGACCTTGTGCAAAAAGGTATTGTTCGATATATTGGTTTGTCTGAAGCTTCTGCTGAAAGCATTCGCAAAGCGGCAAGTGTTTATCCGATTAGGTCTCTACAGATTGAATATTCTCTCTGGAGCCGCGAGATTGAAGCGGAAGTACTTCCAACGATTCGTGAACTAGGCATAGGTCTGGTTGCCTATTCACCTCTGAGTCGCGGATTTTTAACTGGTGAATTCAAAACACCCGAGGATTTGAAAGACAATCGTGTACATATGCCACGCTTTCAGGGAGAGAACTTTTATAAAAACCTGGAACTGGTAGAAAAGATCAAAACGCTGGCAGCAGAAAAAGGCTGCACTCCTTCTCAGCTAGCTATTGCCTGGGTGCTTGCTCAAGGGGATGATATCATTACTATTCCAGGCACCAAACGCATCAAATACCTGGAAGAAAATAGTGCAGCTGAAAATGTGCAGCTTACCACAGAGGACTTACAGACCATTGAAGCTATTATGCCAGCAGGAATCGTCTCTGGCAATCGTTATCCTGAAAGATTTATGCAGGATTTAAATAAATGATTGGAGTAAATAAAATTCAACTTTTTTAAACACTGGCTCGAGCATCTGCCCAAGCCAGTGTTTATACTAAAGCTAACAGCAAATCGGTCAACTTAACAGGCTTTGCTACTACTCAAAAAAAACATAACAATCTGGCAACCAGGATCGGATTTCTGTAATACTTTCCTTACTCATCGGATTATCTTTCAGAATCAGGTTTTTCAGACTTTTTAAATTACGGATCTCAACAGGTAAGCTTGTAAGACGATTTTGACAGAGATTCAGTTCTTGTAACTGAACCAGATTTCCTATTTCTGGAGGTATAGAGACAAGTATATTACCTATTAACTCCAGTTTATACAGATTGGTCATTTTTCCAATCTCAGGTGGTAAGGTTTCCAGACAATTATTAATCAGAATTACAGTATCTATCCGGGTTAAGTTACCGATTTCCGGAGGTAAGTCACAAAGAGTATTGTTTGAAAAATCTAAAATACCCAAGCCTGACATATGAGTAATTCCAATAGGAAATTCCTCAAAATAATTATTCTGCAAAAATAAAGTATCTACTAACTTTAGATTACTTATCTGCTCAGGCAATGTTGTTAGATTATTGTTACATAGGTCTATTTGAGTAAGCTGAGTCAGATTACCTATTTCATTTGGAAGACTTGTCAACTTATTATTTGGCAACTCCAGTAGGCGTAATTGAGTTAACTGACCTACTTGAGAAGGGATATTTCTTAACTGGGTATCGCTTATACATAAGCAAGCAAGTTGAGTGAGCTTACCTATTTCTTCTGAAATTTCGGTTAAATCTGTACTATATATACCCAATGAAATAAGCTGGCTCAGATGTAGAATCTGATTAAGGATAACTGGATCATATGGGTCGCGCATCTTCACTTCTTTTAGTTGATGAAGGTTATTAATCTGTTGAGCCAATGGAACCCTGAAAGCATCTTTATTCGGGTAGACCCGTTTATAGAGTTTTTCGATAACTGCTTGAAATGGTTGAATATCTATCTGCAATGTTTTTGCCAGCTTTAATCCCAATCGAATACTTTCCAGCTGCCCTGAGTATAAAAGCCGATATACATTTTCCTGTTCTTCCTGATTAAGCGACATGGGGTTCTACTAAATAAAAGTATTTACTTTTCCTGAATTATACAGCAAATTGCATAATGATACAAAATAATAGATTCAAGCCATGTATTTAGGTAATGATATTCAGCAAGTCCCCATTTATTCTTTACAGCCAGACGATGTAACGGCCAACAAACATTTTAGGATGTATCACTTTGAGGGTACTTTACCTGATCAATCGGAACTTCTGATACCTCATCGCAAGGACTATTATCTGTTCGTTTTTATTCGAAAAGCAGGTGGTCGCCAATGGATAGATATGACACCCTATGTACTTAAACACAACGCTTTTTACTTTACTGTACCCCACCAGGTCATTGTAAAAGATAGCATTGATCATTTATGGAGTACTGGCATTGCCTTTACCACTGAGTTTTTATCGTTTCAGGAAAATGCATCCTTAAGTAATCTCCCATTGATCCAAAATCCCCGAAACGGTCATGAACTGTTACTTACTGAGACAGATACTGCTTTTGTAGAAGACATCTTGGCAAAGATCACCAGTGAATACCTACATCCCAGTGAATGGCAGCAACGCATGCTGGCTGCTTACCTGACAGTATTGCTTACGTATCTGAGTCGCCTGTATACAGAGCAATTTACGGATGAAGATAATACAGCGAACAAGCCTGTTTTACAAAGCTTTCAGGCAAAAGTCAATGAGTCTTTCCGCGAACTACATGAGGTAAGTGACTATGCATCCCTACTCAATCTATCAGCGGGACATTTAAGTGAGATGGTAAAAATGCAAAGTGGAAGGCCTGCAATTAAACATATCCATGATAGGCTGATACTGGAAGCCAGAAGGCTGCTCTTTCATACCAATGATTCCTTAAAGGAAATTGCCTTTGATCTGGGTTTTTCGGATGCTTCTTACTTTAATCGATTCTTCAAACGCGAAACAGGTGTTACTCCCGCTGACTATCGGGACACTACCCGTAAAATGTACCAGTAATACCGTTGGATGTGTCACTTCCGGGCACGTTACACACTGTAGTTTTGTACTGTTATTCAAATTAAGACAAACATATGAAAACAGTACTCATCACAGGAGCCAACAAAAGTATTGGCTTTGAAACAGCCAGACAACTATTACAACAAGGATATTATGTATATCTGGGTTGCAGAAATCTGCAAAAAGGTCAACAAGCAGTGAGTCAGTTACAATCAGAAGGTTTAACTCAGGTAGAGCCTATCCAGATTGATGTAGATAGTCTGGAATCTATACAGGCAGCACGCCAGATACTTGGTCAAAAAACAAAAGTGCTGGATGTGCTGGTTAACAATGCAGGAGTCAGTGGTATCTTGCCACAACCTGCACTGGAAACAGATATCAACCTGATCAGACAGGTTTTTGAAACCAACTTCTTTGGGGTTATAGCAGTTACCCAGGCATTTATTGATATGCTAAAGCTATCTTCTGAACCAAGAATTGTAAACGTTACCTCAGGTCTTGGCTCAATCACCTTACAGAATGATCCGGCATGGAAATACTACCAGGTTAAACTAGCCGGCTATTTTCCATCCAAAGCAGCTCTTAATGCCTATACTACCGTATTGGCTTATGACCTACGTGATACTGCATTTAAAGTAAATGCTGTTGACCCAGGATATACTGCGACCGATTTTAATCATCATTCCGGTCCCGGCACGATACCCGATGCGGCTGCCAGAGTAGTAAAAGCTGCCACGTTTGGTCCGGATGGCCCTACAGGTCAATTTTTCAGTGATGATAATTCACCTGAAACAGGAATCAGTGCATGGTAAAATGTAGGTATTAGTACAATAAGCAAGCCATTTTTACTTCAATCGATAAAGCCTAACGAGAACTACACTCGTTAGGCTTTATTCTTTTAGGAAGAATATACTGATATAATCTACAAAGCAACTGATAAACTCACTACATCAGCACAGAAAGAGTAAGCTCAAAATACTTGTTGTGCTTAGCTTACATTTCTACAGCTGTAAAACCATCTCCTACAACCATTACACAAAAACGTGTAAAATTATTCCGTCACAACTCGTAGATTACTTCAAAAACAACACGGAATTTTACTATCTTGCTCCACAACTACATCAATAAACTGATCAAAGGAAAGCATCCTATAAAACTTCCAAGTTCCCAATGTGATGGGTACTTAGAACAGAACTATTCATAACAGCTAAGTAAAGTTAAGTAACTCATGTCCTACACCTATCTTATTTCATCGGTCTGTCGAAGACCAACCATTCAACAAATTGCACTATTTTTGGTAACAACACTTATTCCGGTAGCAATCTTTTCCAATGGTGCCTTAGCCCAAACAAGTCAAACCGATTTCTCTTCGTTTGTTGATCCAAATATTGGGACAGCACACTGTCGCTGGTTTCATTTTACCCCTGGAGCTATTCCTTTTGGAATGGCTAAGCCCGCCCCTTCAACCAACGGACATTATGGTAATAATTCAGGATGGGAAGCAGTCGGATATGATTTTAGGCATGAGTCCATTGAGGGCTTTGCTAATTTTCACGAGTTTCAGATTGGCGGAATTGTCTTTGTGCCTATAACTGGTAAGCTACAAACTATTCCAGGAAAGTTGGAAAGTACACTGGAAGGCTATCGTTCTGCTTTTGACCGGAAAGATGAACACGCAACGGCTGGTTACTATTCGGTAGTATTGAAAGAGTATGGTATAAAAGCTGAATTGACATCTACTGAGCGGGTAGCTTTTCATCGGTATACATTTCCGGAAGGACGAGAGTCACATATTTTATTTGATATTGGAAATCGCCAGGGAGAAAGCGGACGTGTAAAAGATGCTAAGGTATATATTACACCTGATGGACGAATTGAAGGGTTTGTTACCACACTGCCAGAGTACGTTCAAAAATATCAGCCTGGAGCAGAAGTGAGTATGTATTTTTCAGCGGTTGTTAATAAAAAGCCAGAGGCTGTTGGCGTGTTTAAAGGTAATGAGCAGCAAGCAGGCAAGACAGAAATTGTGGGTGAGGGTTCCGGTTTATATCTAACCTTTTCGACTAAGGCCAATGAATCTATTACAATCAAAGCAGGGCTTTCTTATACTTCTATTGAAAATGCACGACTTAACCTTCAGACTGAAGCCCCTACCCTTACCTTTGATCAGGCAAAAATGCAGGCTCTTGCCAAATGGAATGCCTATCTGGGCCGCATTCAGGTAGAAACACCTAACAAACAAGACAAAGTAAAATTTTATACAGGTTTGTATCACGCATTGCTGGGTCGGGGACTAGCAAGTGATGTCAATGGAGCCTATCCAAAAAATGATGGAACCATAGGCCAGATTGCTCTCGATAAAAACAAACGCCCACTCTATCATCATTACAATACTGACGCAATCTGGGGTGCATTCTGGAACCTGACTCAGCTTTGGGCATTGGCCTATCCCGAATATTATTCAGAGTTTGTCAAAAGTCAGTTGCTTGTCTATAAAGATGCCGGATGGCTGGGTGATGGTATTGCCAACAGCAGATATGTCTCTGGGGTAGGTACTAATTTTGTCAGTCTGACATTAGCAAGTGCGTATATGTGTGGAATCCGGGATTTTGATGTAAATATGGCTTATGAGGCATCTTTAAAAAATGAGATAGATGGAAACAATCGCCCGAGAGGTGCAGGCAAACTGGATGTAGAACGCTTTGTGAAATATGGCTTTGTGAATCACCTGGATACAATGGCGGCCCCAGATGAAGCCTGGCGCTTCTCAGGCTCTCACACGCTTGAGTATGCCTTCAGTTCATTTGCTGTTGCTCAATGGGCAAAGCTGCTGGGAAAGGAAAACGATTATGCGAAGTTAATGCCATTGTCTAAAGCCTGGGAGAAAATTTATGATCCCCAGATACAGTTTATGCGCCCCAAATATGCCAACGGAAAATTTATTGACAACTTCAAACCAACACAGGTATGGCGTGGATTCCAGGAAGGGAATGCCTGGCAATATACATTTTATGTGCCTCATGAACCCGAAAGTCTGGTTGCAAAAGTTGGAAAGGAACGATTCAATGCACGCCTCGACAGCATTTTTACTGTTTCGCAGAAAGCTGTTTTCGGAGGAGGAAAGACCATAGATGCCTTTGCCGGTCTGGAAGGATTATACAATCATGGCAATCAGCCCAATCTGCATATTTCCTGGTTATTCAACTATTCCGAAAAACCTTCTCTGACTCAGAAATGGGTACGAGCTATCTGCAATGAATTTTATGGAACTGAGCCTGTACACGGATATGGTTACGGGCAGGATGAGGATCAGGGACAACTGGGAGCGTGGTATGTAATGGCTAGTATGGGACTGTTTGATGTAAAGGGTCTCACAGAAACAACACCTAGCTTTGGAATAGGCAGCCCGCTTTTTGATCGTATTGTAATTAAGCTTAACAACAAATACTATAAAGGAAAACAGTTTGTGATAGAGGCTCGAAACAATAATAAAGAGAATTTTTACATACAGTCGTTTTCTTTGAATGGAAAGCAACTTTCAACACCTTTTATTCCATTTTCATCTGTGACAAATGGAGGAACTTTATTATTACAAATGGGTAATAAACCTAAAGACAAACAGTAGTAGTTCGCAAAAATGGATGGAGAAGGAAACATAAGTCATCCCGAGTTTTGGAGAAAACAATATCACATCCTTTAAAAAAAGAGAAACAAAGTAGTTACAAAGAGAATTGTGATGCCTTCAATCGCGTTTGGTCGTATAGGTGCGTAGGCAATCTTTTCTCCGTGAGGTTGGCCTTTGGCCTTGCGGGGGGAAGGATCGGAGAAAAGTGCCCTTTTTTGGTTACTTTTTTGGGCAAGCAAAAAAGTGACACGGCGATAGGAAGAGAAATGTTCAGGATTATAAACCGACTTTGCAAACAAGCAAAAATGAAGAAGCCACAAGTAGAATAATGTAAGGGACAAGTAAGAAATGCAGAAAGAGATAGTTCTCAAAAATAAACCCAAGCCCACATTTTCAAAAGCATAGGCTTGGGTTTTACTCATATCCAACATTCGGGACGATTCATGTATATCCTTACAAATCGATTTACTTGTTTACTATTAATATAGAAGATCTTTATACTCTGAAACAGAATAGTAAATAAGAATTTTGAAGAAAAATTGTTATATGATAAAATAATGGTTATCATTCATCTGGTACACGTATATATAGTATCAATACACAAACTATGAAAAAAACAGATACACTTTTAGGTACTCTCATTGGAATTTTCGGGTCTACATTTATTATTTCAACACTTGCAGCAGAAGCTTGCACATCATCAGGTCCTTGTGGAGCAGGAATTTGCATGTTGATGTGGCATCTGGTAGGAGTACCTCTGGGAATTATAGCTGGAAACTTAATCGTTACAGGTTGGCGTCGATATATTCACAAATCATCCTAATTGCTGAACGAAGAATAGTAAGGTTGATCCTGTACAAGAACATGTTGTTTACAAATTGTCTTGTATTTATATAAACTAACACACCATTTATAAAGTCAAAACTTCAATATCATGTCATGCCAGATTTCTCCACCATGTACGGATCTGGATATGCCTAAATCAGCAAAACCAAATTTCTCATAGTACGGAATTAAGTATTTTTTACAGGTCAATGTAATGCCAGTTCTGTTTTGCTCTTTTACTTTCTCAATAAGGAGATTGATTAATTTACCCCCATACCCATTATTCCTATACTCTGGCAATACCGCAATCCCAAAAATAGATTGCCAGGTCCCATTGTCATTGTGCAACTCTGCCTGAGCAAACATCTCATCTACAATTGTTTGATTATCAGTCACCATGCCATTGATATACCCAATAAGCTGGCCTTTATCTTCCAGTAACCAAAAATGTTGAGGAAAAACCTGAAGTCTTTTTGAAAAAGAATCCAAGGATGCAGCTTCATTGGGAGGAAAACATATACTTTCAATCTGGTATATCGGTTCTAAATCCTTAATTGTTGGATTTCTGAAATTCATATTCTCATTCAATTTTTACGTGGTCTCTACAGTCAAATGAGTTCAAAAGACAAATCAAAGATCTGCTCCAGCCTTCTCTGCAAATTTATGAAGATAAACCATGGGACTTAATACAGCCTGCTTCAGTAAATAGCCCTTATACAACCAGCTTATTTTTGTTGTATAAGGGCTATTTACTAGATTAGATGCACATTTACCTATAAACATAAGTAAACGATCTCTTTACTTTTCATATATCAACTCAGACTCCTGAACAACCAGTGTATCTCCTGTATTCAAGGCTTTATATCCTGTAGGGTCAAAGGAATTATTATATCTTATTGAGTAATAACTATACCCTCCACGTTGTGTAAGCAGAAAAGAAAGCATAGGAAACGTTAATTGGCTGGAAGTATACTTTGCGTAGCTACCTACTACACTTTGAGCAATAGTTTTATATCCTGATGAAGTAGAAACAGGGAATCTGTTTTCGTACAAAGGCTTATATTTTTGAATAGCCAGCATTAACTCATACATGTAATCTACCTCAAATCTTGCAGTATCCTGAGGTACAAAATAGATCATGTTATCATGAAACTCTACATGAAAATTTCCTGCATAACGACCTATCTTAGCATTATCCTTTGCCAGAATCTTTACAGTATCTCTATCACTAGAAGCAACTACCCCTGACTTAGGTTTAATAAAATCCCAAGGCTCATGAAAACGATTTGTAAAATCAGTAATAATGGCTTGATCTTTTACTTCACCTTGTTTTGTAAAAAGACGGACATCAGAAGTAACAAAAATTTCTTTAGTATGATAAATAGAGGGATATAAGAGGACAGGCTCCTCTTCTTTCTTACAAGAAGAAAGTAATAGGATACTAACCAAGAAATACAAATATCGCATCAATTTCGATGTTAAATAGCTGGTAGAGACTGTTTTCATTGAGTGTTACTTTGTAAAAGTCAGTAGACGATTTTTTAGGTAATTTTACGATTTTTCCCTCAGTATTATCACATGATCTTCATGATAATAAATTGCTTCTGTAGCACTTTAAACTTTACAAATAATTTATTTATTCCAGCATGCACAATCAAAACAAGCCCTATAAATAAAGTAAATTCCGACTTTCGAGCAGTTAACCTCTTCACAACTGCTCAATATCTGAAAGAATCCGGATGCCACTCTTCTTCATTAATTCACTTGCATTGAAGTCAGTACAAATCCCTTCAGTAAGTGTATAGTCAAATATCATTTTACCTTCCCGAATGGCACTGTTGAAACTGTAGTTGGCAACAATCATATGGTTGGCGGCTAGCTTTGCCAGTTCCAGATCGTGTGTCGAAATAATACCAAAAGCATTGAGTTCGTTTAATTGTCTGATTAGAGAAACACCTCCTCTATATCGATCCTGGGAGTTGGTTCCTTTAAAGATCTCATCCAATAAAAAGAATAACGGTTGCTGCTGCTCCAATAATTTCAGTAATTGTTCTATTCGCTTGAGCTCTGCATAAAACGAAGATACCCCTTCTTCGAGATTATCCTGTGTACGCATACTTGTAAATAACATCATATTAGACACTCGCCCGGATTGGGCACAACAGGGAGCACCCATTAAAGCCAGAACCAGATTGAGGCCAACAGTTCTCAGAAATGTACTTTTCCCGGCCATGTTAGATCCGGTAATAACAGCAATCTCTCCCCTACCCTTTAAAGTAAAATCATTGCAAATTCTTCGTTCAGTAGGTAGTAAGGGATGGCCCAATGTTGTAAACTCAATCACATAGAGTTCATCCTGTATCTGAGGAAAGGTAAAGGAAGGATTGGAGTAAGCAAAACCTGCTATACTATTCAAAACCTCAAACTCACTGACAGACGAAATCCATTCTTTAAGAAAAATTCTGTTTTTGTGCTTCCACTTTTCTGTCTGAAGGATCAGGTAAATATCCAGCAGCCAGAAGGTGTTAAAATAGACAGTATAGAAAGGATTTCTTCCTACCGGATTGGCTCTGGTGCCTCTTAGCTTAAATACATCCAGTATATTTTTTAGTTTGTCGATTTCCTGTGCGGCAGAATAGTTATTCTGACTAAAAACAGAATGTAGCTGAACCAGCAGTCGGGCATGAAACTGTTCTGTTTCAATTCGGGTAATCAAAGCCTGATATCCTGCCAATATTTTTACATTCTGGTGTGTATTGTCAATAGTCTCTTCTGCCAGAGGTCCTACTTTTTTTAACACAAAAAAATTGATCATCAGAAGTACTAGAAGAGGAACCATATCCAGTAAGGCTGTCGAACTAAAGATATTAGCCAGTGCATAGATTGTGGCAACAGCAGTCAGGACACCAAGTGAAATTGCCGTCACCAAATGTTTCGTTCGATGAGGAAGCAATACCTCTGGTTTTTCTACCCAGGTAAGCAGTTTGGCATAATCGCTTTTTGCATTCTGGTGATGCATACCTGCTGCCTGGAAGTCCTGTCGCCATTCCAGCTTTGGAGTCAGTTCTTTTACAGCCTGTTGCCTTTCCAGAATAATAGTATTCGCAGCGGGTTCGGATAGCCATTCAGCCAGACGCATGCTTCCGGATTCGGTTGTTGTCCGATTGATCAGTTGAAAAAGGGAATGTTTCCCAAAAACATCCAGATCAGCAGCATACGGATGTTCTCTATTTACAAAGATATCTCCTGTGGGAAAATCAGACAATCGGTTGCTTGACCTGGCAGCTTCCTGCTCATTCACTTCTTTAAGAAAGGCTGTTTGCTTCTTCACATAAAGCAATGCATTGTAACGTTTAATCATTATACCCAGCGCAACCAAACAAATCGGAGCCACAATGAGTAGTGGAGCTAACGCCCTGTTGTTTGCCAGTATAACCACAACGATGGCAGAAGCCAGAAAAACAGCTATCCGTAGCAAAGAAAGACGACTTAATTCTGCTTCCGTTTTTGTAAGAGTACTCTGATACTGAGCAATCTTTTGATGATATAGATCCATAGATCGTATGTACTTTGGTTAATTTTAACTTTTTATATCCAGCATAGCAATGAGTATAATGGATAAACATGGTGCATGCATGCACCATGTTTCAAATTAGGGCCACTAGTTTAAACTTTATTTTTCATCTTAACTAATGATTCTATTGCGGGGAAGGGTGAGGGCATTATTCTCATTTTTTCAAATGTAATAGCAATATTTCCTTAATAGTAATTGATTCTTCTAAAAAGCTTTCAACAATAACCCCATTGGGATCTACAAGGAAGATAGTGGGATAATGAGTTATTTTATATAACTCTTTAATAGGGCTATTAGCAGAAGCAACCATTTGAGGCCAGTCAATTTTTTTTGTTTTATATAAGAAGAAACAGCCTCTGGAAAATCTAGAGCAACTCCTAAAACCTTTAGTCTAGGCTGAGAAGAATTTATTTTATTTACTAATGGTACAATTGTTTCCTCCAATCGGAAAGTACTGGCGCCACAGGTAGAATTCCAAAAATATAGTAATGTATATGATCCTCTATAATCAGACAATTTTATTGAATCCTGATTTAGAGTCATTCCTGCAAATAAAGGGGCTAAATATCCTTTTTGGGTAGAAGAAATACTTCTTGAGTTTGCATTTTTACTCAAAGTAATAACCTCACCATCCTTTTTTACATCTTTAATAAAAAGAGTATCAGAATCCAGATTGAATAATCGCCTTCTCTAAAAGGCCCTACAGTAATCCCATTCTTATTATTCTTAACAAAAATCTGTGGCTCAGATTTATAGTTGAAACCACTCAGAAACCTGGAGGAGAGTAATACAGTATATGACGTGTTATGATATGTAAATAGCCCTTTCCTACTTTCCAGATACCGATAATTCAAACTCCTAAATTCCCCATTATTATTTTGCACATCTAATACTTTAATCTTTGTGGAAGAGGTTTGTATCTGACCATCCTGAAACCGTTGAAATGTAATAACATGTTCTTTACCACTAAAAAGTGTCCCGGAGACTTTTTTTAATTTAACGGGCTTGTCATTTATTAAATCACCATTCCCATCCTCATCCAGGATATAATACCAGGTATTTCGTTTTTTTCCGATTAGACCTCTTATGTAAGTAGTAATAGTAACAGGTGTGCAACTGAGGGTATCTACTCCCCATTTCTGAATAACTCCCTTTAAGAATGAAAAAGGCATATCTCCCCGTTTATAAGCCTGATAAATCACTTGCCCGTGATCGATAAACTCAGATACTCTTCTGACACTGTCAAAGTCTTTAGGAACATTTTTCAAATCAGGAAAAGCTTTATTCCAAACAGTATTAGAATCAAAGCTCATCAGTGTCTGTATATCTGATGTGCTATCACTAGTATGCTTTCCCATCGGAATCTGAATGAGTAGCGGATTTGTGACATTCTGGCTATAGACAATAGCTACATTTAAAATACTAAGAAAAAAGAAATACGCCCTTCATATATTTTCAGCTATTGTATGAATATGTCTAACAGAAAAGCTATTAACTTAATGACTCATCTTTTGTTATAGTGATATATAACTCTTGAAAGAGAAGTATCAACCAAAGCTATACCTTTTGCTTTAATTGACATTATAATCAAACTAGAATTTCAAAATATCTACTATACATCAGAATAATTTTATCATAAAAGAAACAAGGTATTAATAGATAATATTCATTCCACAACAGGTAACTCGCTTTATCTCATCCTGCTTCTAAAATAACCTGCCAAAGCTCGGATTTTATTCAAGCTATTTTCAGATGTTCTGCTTATTTAGCATTGCAAACTGAATAAGTAAGTATAATCAGAGGCAGAGAGAAATAAAAAGCCAATCCTATGAAAGATTGGCTTTTCATATAGTAGTATGTTCGAAAATCTCTGGCTACATCAACCAGATTATGAATAACGAAACTGGAAATAGTAGCTCGCTTACAATCCTTTCAGCCTCAAATTACGGTATTCTACTTTCATGGGTGGACCCACATGCACCTGCATCCCCAGTAGTCCTGACATTTTACGATTTGCCGTGTCATTGTCCGTTACATCGCTGATGAGCACCCCATTGATGTAATGCTGCAGGTGGTTCCCTCTGATTACCAGACGAATCTCATTCCAGTCCTCGCTTTTGACGACATTTTTCAAAGATGCTGCTGTACCAATCGAATCTGTTACATGTAGACCCTTCCACGCATTGTTTTCTACATCATCCGACAGATTTGCAGAGGGATGCTCCAGCGGATTAATAGTTGTTTTCTGACCCCGGTAAGCCAATGTTGTTCTGGCCCGTTCCTCATAGTTTTGACCTGTATAGTGGTTATTTCCATCAATATCGGCCTGATAACCTTTGAGGGCGAAGGGAATTTGCGGCAGTTGCTCACTCCGGTAATTAATGCCTGAGTTACCGGATTTTGTGATCCGAAATTGCCCTTTCAGCTCGAAATCTTCAGGCTTTCCACCTCGCCAGATGATAAATGAGTTAGTTTTCAACGGTTTGTCAGGTATGATTTCACCTATTAAACTCCCATTTTCTACTCGCCAGTAGCTAGCATCTCCTTCCCAACCATTGAGTGTTTTTCCATCAAATATGGATACAAAACCCTCTTTATCTTTTTTCGGGCTTGATTTGTCTGTCTTAGTTTGGCTAAAAACAGGAGTTTTACCCATTCCAGCCAGCAACACACTAAGGATAGCCGTTGCCAGATAGAGAGGTAGTTTTATTCTTTTTATCATAGGACTAGTCGCTTTCAGAATGGATAAAGGCTATTTACGTTGGGCTGTCTGGTTATTTTTTGTGTATACCGGACTTTCTTTATTACCTCCTGCCATCAGGAAAGCCAGCAGGTCTTTCAATTCTTCCGGATTGAGTCGGTTAATTAATCCAGGCATCATAATGGAAGAACGGGCAATTTTAACACTGACCACATCCTTTTTGGGAATTTCCCGGATTACATCAGGTGCAAAAGGGTTTTGGGAAATAAAAAACGTACTCTTATTTTCATTGGTCTGGCGACCCAAAACAGAACTGCCGTCCTTCAAGGTATATACAGTAGATGCATACTGATCCGAAACTTCTTTGTTGGGATCAATGATATGCTCCAGCATATCGTCTGTAGAAAACCGGGTACCTAACTGTGTCAGGTTAGGGCCAATAGTTCCACCTTCACCCCGCATGGCATGGCAGGACTGGCAAAGCACAGCAGCAAACATGTTCTTTCCATTTTCAAAATTCCGATTGATTAATCCACTGTCTATAATAGCTTTGGCCTCTTCTACACTCCAGTCTCTACCGGGGCCTTTGGGTGAAACCAGAGTAGCCAATTCATTCCCTGACTGAGTGATGAGATCCCCACCAGATAATTTATTGTAATGCTCAAACTTATTTTTAGGTACACTGGCTAAAGCTGACTCACGTGCTTTATTGATAAAGCCAATATAGCTCATGCCACCTTTATACCCGAATGCTTTCTTAAACCAGGCAAAATACTTCTCGTATAATTCTGGAGTCCAGCCTGTTTTTGCTGTACTCAGCACAGTAGCCAGATAGGTTTGTTGGGCAGGTGGTACTTTAGCCAGCATTCCGGCAATGTCTAATCCATACTGTGGATTTCTTAGGATCAGATCGGAAGAATTACTTACCGTTTTCTCACTAGCATCGTCTTTTGCTTTTTCCAACAAAGCCAATGTTTTTTCTACAGCTCCAGGTGCCTCTATATACACCAGCACCTTGCTCAGTGAACGGTTCACTGTATTTGTCTGAGCGGGGTAATGCGGATTTAAATACTTCACTACCTCTTCTTTTATTTTGCCTTCTGGCTTTCCCATCCGGGCAAAAACCAGCTCAAAGGCCCGTAACAGATCCACTTGCTGCTGTTCAGATAATTTACTGTAGTCAATGCGGATAAGTGCCTCTAACACGGCAGTCTTTGTATCCTTTTTGCCCTGACGAGCTAGTGCTATCATGGATTCAATCACTGTTTGGGCATCAGTCTCGTTCAGGGCTCGTTGCTGCCACTCACTTACTGGCTGGTGTTCTATGGCAATGCGGGCAGCATAGCGAATATATCGGTCTTTATGCTTCAGATTAGGCCAGGCAGCCTCTACAGCACCAGGCTGTGGCTTTCCATGATACTGCTCCAAGCTTCTTCGTAATCGGGTATCTTCATTTAACTCAGCAACCACAGTGTTATCAGCTGGCTTGTTTTTAGCATCTGTATAGCTTATCCGGTATAAATCCGAATCCAGTCTTCTCCCTCCCGTTAAAAAATACAGAGAACCATCCGGGCCAAAGACACCATCAGTCAAAGGCAAGGGAGATCCGGAAACAAACTCTTCTCCTTTTGAATTATAAGTAGCACCATTGGGTTCAATTGAAATTGCATAGATAATGCCAAAACTCCAGTCAAAGGCAAACAACGATTTCTGATAGACTTCCGGAAAATGAGACTTTCTGCCATATTCCAGACTGGTGGGTGAGCCTTGTCCAATATTGAGAATAGATGGCAGGTTGTCAGGATACATCGGAGACCATACACTGTTGCCTGTACGCCAGCCAAACTCACTGCCACTGGTGACATGCAGAATGCGGGTTGGCCGATACCAGGGCATACCAAAGTCCCATTCCATATCGGAGTCATAAGCAAACAATTCACCCCGATCATCAAAAGCAATATCATAGGTATTTCGAAATCCTGCACTAATCAGCTCCCAGCGGTTTGTGACGGGATCTACCTTCGCAATCCAGCCACCGGGCGCCATCCGGTCGTTGGCATGACCTCTGGGATCTTTAATCAAGGGAAATATATTATCTTCCTGCCAGTTGTGGGGCAACCGATAGGCATCCATTTCAGGAACATTGGTGTAGTTACCTGCCACTATATACAGCGACTTGCCGTCAGGCGAAAGTTTAATACTGTGTGGTCCGTGTTCTCCATCCCCATTGAGCTGCTTCATCAGTGTGATTTTATCAAACTGATCGTTGCCATCGGTGTCTTCGAGTCGGTAAAGGCCACTCAGCTTATCAAACTCTTTGTTTTCATCACTAGCTGTTCCCCGGCTGTTGACCATTACAAACAAACTGTTAAAAGCATACAGCAGTCCTTGCGCATACCCCATGGAAACTATCGTATCGGGTTGGTTCCCAATGATGAGCTTTTCTACCTTTGGCTGAGCTGTATCACCAACAGGCGGTAATTGTAACCTATATAAACTTCCATACTGATCGGAAGCAATCATACGACCTTTGGAATCAAAAGTCATTGATACCCATGAACCTTGTTTCTTCTCCGAAGGACTATACAGATGTTCTGCCCGGAAACCATCAGGTAGTTTAAGTTTATCAAGCTTAGGATTTCCTGTGCTAACCTGCTTCAGGTCTGATTCTTTTGTATCCTTATCCCCACTGCATGCGGTGGTCATGAGGGTCATTAATGCAATGGATAGTAGCTTTAAGGACAGATAGTTTCTGAACATACAATTGGGATTGAGGGTAAAATGGTCTGGAAAATGGTACAAATGACTAATTAGAAAAGATGCACATCCTATAAAGATCATGAGCAGACCCTCTATTGGATTGCGGCGCCTTAAAATACAAGAGATTATTTAAAAACGTGTCATTGTCTGTTATGTTTTCAGACAGAACAAGGCGATTGTTTTTACCTTGATATGAGAGAAGCATTGTGAGGTGGCGCTGGTTATGCCAGGCAATTTTGCTATCAGATACAAGCTATCTGTTAAGAAATGTGCCAATCCGATAGTGTGTTAGATGAGGCTAATGTATTATCTGTATACTCTGTAGTAAAATAGCTGTAAACTTCACTTACTATGGGAGGCATTAAAGTTGTATAAGTAGACATAAGACAACTTTTTTGACACAAACCAAGTGAATACTATACAAGATGCCTTCAGGATTTTTTGCTTTATTAGATGATATTTCGGCTTTGGTTAAGACCAGTGCTGCCAGTTTAGATGATGTACCTACTCAGATAGCCAAGACAACCGGAAAAGTTTCCGGTATTGTGATTGACGATACAGCGGTTACCCCAAAGTATGTTGTGGGCCTTGATCCGTCCCGCGAGCTCTCCATCATCTACCAGATTGCAAAAAAGTCATTGATCAATAAAATACTTATTTTAAGTCCGGCGGCTTTATTACTTGGCTATTTTGCTCCCTGGGCTATCACACCCATTTTGATGGTAGGAGGAGCTTATTTGTGTTTTGAAGGGTATGAAAAGGTGCATTCTCTGTTTAGTAAATCTCATAACACCAATACCGAAGAACAAGAAGAAACAAAAGTCATTACACCAGAGCAACTGGAAAAAGAACGAGTGAATGGTGCTGTTCGTACTGATATTATCCTATCGGCAGAAATTATTGCTATTGCCTATAGTCAGGTAACTGGACAATCGATAGTAAATCAGATAGTGGTCATGTTGGCTGTAGCTATGTTTATTACAGTTGCCGTATATGGATTTGTGGCATTACTGGTAAAAGCAGATGATATCGGCGTAAGCCTGACCAGAGATAAATATAGCCCTGCCATGCAAAAATTTGGTCGTGGCATTGTAAAGTTTATGCCACACTTCCTACAACTTTTAGGATATATAGGTACAGCAGCTATGCTCTGGGTTGGAGCCGAAATCATTGCACATGGGATTCCATTTACCAGTCATTTATTGCACATTCTAGAGGAATCCTTAGCTAAAATACCCATACTCGCATGGTTTGCCAAGGCATTGGCCTGTGGTATTGCCGGACTTATGCTAGGCTTTATCATTGATAAGATTGTGATGTTGGTCAGAAAGACTTTTCGTAAGCAGAAATGATTCAGATTTATTTTTTTAGTATATAGATCTTTTTGTCATCCAAGTACTAAAAACACCATTGAAGATTAATCAGATGATCTGATTAATTCATAGTAGGACAGGTAACAAACTGTATTTGTTACGGGACTCTTTCAAAGGCAAAAAAGGTGCGAGTATCAAAGAAAGAAACTCTCACCTTTACAGCATTGTGCATTCACCGATACATTTAGTTTCATAGTATAACTGAATTTTGTTTTGCGTAGTTGTTCGTGTGCCTTTCAATCGGAAGTATGGTTATGCAAGTCGGTGACTGGTATTACAGTCAAACTAGAAAGCAACCGGAACTAAGGTCAAACAGAAAAGGGAACAAATTACAGCCATCTTATAAAGTAATTCGAAGTATAGTCAAGTCCCATTCTGAATCTTAATTGTACTAGTAAGGAAATGAAATAAGTGTAAGTAGTAGAATTTATAGGTTTCTGGAATTGAAATTGAAATGTTGACAAGTTATCCTTCGCCCACAAAATTTTCAATATCAAAAAATACAGTAAATGTAATTTTTGATGACCGACCAACATTCAATGTAATTATCTGCTTCTCAATTCCATACATAGATTCTTGAAAAACATACGGAGAGACATCATCGGTTTTCAGATTTCCTTTGGTCACAGACACCGTATCTTTTCCTTTGAGTGATACTATTTCCATATTGTATCTCTGACTTGATTTTAAATTAGGAAACCTGAATTCATACAGGATGTGTCTGTGTGGATCTGCTAGGGAATCATCTCTTATAAACTTTTTGTAGTGAAGTTCAGAGCCACTCTTTACATTTTTCCAACTCTTGAAAGAGGCAGCATCTCTCCTTTCCATCAGAGAAAAATTAAGCTGTGTTTCATTTTGTTCCAATCCCACAAAAGACCAGAAGCTGAATACAATAAGAAAACCAATAACCCAACGCATACGAATAGCTTATTTTGGTTGACAAGATAGTATTCATAAGAAATAACTAAAACCATACCAGACAGCTCATTGGAATGTTTTACTTACTACCTTGATAAACTCAATATAAACTATCCCAAGAACCACAGGACTGTCAATGATTAACTGAAAATAATTGAGTGATATGTAAACTTGTTGAAGTTTAGACAACAACTTTGTTTTGTGTACAGAATATATGTTAATATCCTATAATTAGTAGCTAAAATAAACGTATCAAAACATTCAGATTCATCCTAGTTTTATAAATAAATATCAGTGAATATATTATAGATTGAATACACAGCTTTGTAAGAGTTTCCTTCTTTATTGTGTACAGCTTTAAACTAAAAAAAACCAGTTAATCACTCTGTATAGTTAGTAAAAAACAGGTTTTACCAGATAGATAAAAGGTTATTGTTAAATGATTTACATATGAAAATGTACAAAGTATCCTTGTGTGTCACACTCTTTATCACTGTTTTGTCTCAGAGTTTTAACACTACTCAGGCTCAAAATGGAGACCAGATATTGGACGGGATAGGGGAAACGGGAATAATTGCACGCTATGTATTTGATGGAGATGTCAAAGATTGGTCCCGAAATAATCTGCATGCCAAAGTTCAAGGAAGTGGAGTCAAATTTGTGAATGACAATCGGTTTGGAAAAGTTTTGTCACTCTCAGGAGAGAACAATACGTTTATTACAATCCCTGGAGAAGCGTTAACAGAGCTGGAATCAATCAGCATCTCAGGCTGGATATATTTGCGTTCGAACCAACCCGGCCAACGTTTTTTTGATTTTGGAAAGGATGCTACCCGGCATTTTTTTGCAGCTCCTGCCGGCACAACTACTCAACAAGAGTATCAGGCAGTAATAATCACAGAAAAAACTACTAAAAAAGGCGCTGCCTCTCCGACTATAGAACTGAACAAGTGGGTTCATCTTGTTGTTGTGATAGATATTCCGTCAAAGTCGATGATTAGTTATGTAGATAGTAAGCCTGTCAGTGAAGCCAAAGATATTCCAATGGAATTAACAGATGTATTCGGTAAGCAAACAAAAGAAAAACTACTTTATATCGGAAAATCACTCGTACCATCAGATCCTTATCTGAATGCTCTGATACACGATTTTCGTATCTATCGTGTTCCATTGACCAACAAACAGGTTGCCGACATTTATCGCAATGCCCAAAAGGGTCTCAATGAAGGTTCGGTAAATACGACGACCAAGAAAGAAGATGACCTTCCACATTTTTCTCCAACAGAAGCCCAACTTTATACCGCCTATTTAACTCAGGTGTCTGATGTAAAAGTAGAAACAGAAACAGGAAATCTGCCAAGATTACCAAGTCATGTACCAGGAACGTACAAGAATAACCGAAAAGGTCCGGATGTACGTGTTGTGTGGCCTGCTCCTATCGATAATACGGCAGTTAGTAAGCCTGGAACTTATACGGTTACTGGACATGTAGCAGGGACAAATTTTCAGCCAAAGGCATTTGTAACCATAAAAGATGCTGGCAAATCTACCACACCGGCCTTAAAACTGGAAACTTTTGATCTGGCCCAGGTTTCACTAAAAGGCGATCCTGCCGGACACGAAACAAAGTTTCTCGAAAATCGCGATAAGTTTATACAAACACTCGCCAAGACCGATCCTAACTCCTTTCTTTATATGTTTCGCCATGCGTTTGGTCAGAAACAACCAGAAGGAGCAACACCTTTGGGAGTATGGGATAGTCAGGACACGAAACTAAGAGGACATGCCACAGGGCATTACCTTACAGCCATTGCACAAGCCTATGCAGGCACAGGATTTGATAAATCCCTTCAAGCCATTTTCTCCCAAAAGATGGAGTATATGGTAAATACCCTGTACGATTTAGCCCAATTATCGGGCAAGGCAAAGCAACCAGGTGGTGTACAGATAGCTGATCCGACAGCTGTACCCTATGGACCGGGAAAATCAGCTTACGACTCGGATCTTAGCGATGAAGGTATTCGTACCGATTACTGGAACTGGGGAAAAGGATTTATCAGTGCCTATCCTCCCGATCAGTTTATTATGTTGGAAAAAGGAGCCAAGTATGGCGGACAGAAAACCCAGATTTGGGCACCATACTATACCTTGCATAAAATTCTGGCCGGCTTACTGGATGTATATGAAGTAAGCCATAATAAAAAGGCTCTTGAAACAGCAATGGGCATGGGAGACTGGGTATATGCCCGCTTGAGTAAGGTCCCAACAGATACACTCATAAAAATGTGGAATACCTACATTGCTGGTGAGTTCGGAGGTATGAATGAAGTAATGGCCCGCATGTACCGGATTACAGGTAAGCAGGAGTACCTTAAAACAGCACAGCTATTTGATAATATCCGGGTGTTCTTTGGTGATACAAATCATTCGCACGGCTTGGCCAAAAATGTAGATATGTTCCGTGGATTACATGCCAATCAACATATCCCTCAGATAGTAGGAAGTATCGAAATGTATCGTGTTTCTCGAAATCCGGAATATTACAAGATAGCTGATAACTTTTGGTACAAGGCAGTCAATGATTATATGTATAGCATTGGAGGGGTTGCAGGTGCACGTAATCCTGCCAATGCAGAGTGTTTTATTAGTCAGCCGGGCTCACTATATGAAAATGGATTCTCATCCGAAGGACAAAACGAAACGTGCGCTACCTACAACATGTTAAAACTAACCAGTGATCTGTTTCTTTTTGATCAGCGGGGAGAGTTCATGGATTATTACGAACGTGCATTGTATAACCATATATTGGCTTCGGTAGACAAAGATAGCCCCGCCAATACATACCACGTACCGCTCAGGCCAGGATCTGTCAAACAATTTGGTAATGCGGATATGACAGGATTTACCTGTTGCAATGGCACAGCCATTGAGAGTAGTACCAAACTACAAAACTCAATCTACTTTAAAAGCAAAGACAACCAGGCACTTTATGTCAACCTATACATACCTTCAATACTAAAGTGGAAAGAACGCAATATAACAGTGGAGCAATCAACGAACTTTCCAAAGGAAGATAATACTCGTCTGACTATTAAGGGTAATGGAAAATTTGCTATCAATGTACGGGTACCAGGCTGGGCTACCAAAGGTTTTAATGTAAAAATTAACGGCAAAGAGCAAAAGCTTCAGGCTAAGCCAGGCAGCTACCTGACAATAAGCCGCACCTGGAAAGATGGAGATACAATAGAACTACAAATGCCCTTCCAGTTTCATCTCGACCCGGTTATGGATCAGCAGAATATAGCTAGTTTATTTTATGGACCGATATTGCTGGCAGCTCAGGAACCTGAAGCAAGAAAGGACTGGCACAAAGTAATCCTGGATGCTGAAGATTTAAGCAAGTCTATACAAGGCGATCCAAAGCAGCTACAATTCACTATTGATGGTGTAGTTTTTAAACCCTTTTATGAAACATACGGACGTCATTCTGTTTATCTGGATGTGACGTTAAAATAGGCGAGATTGGTGCCTGACAAAGAATCAACCTTTCGTTTTGACCGGATATACTACCATTTGATTATTTTAAGTGTTATAGAATGTATACCTGAAGTGGTTTTGTATAATTTTTAAAATTCAATGACTCGTTTTGGAGCGTCTGTTTTAAAGGATATAGTCAATGGCTATAGGCTGAAAAACAAGCAAAGTCGCAGTCCAAAATCTGCTTTGCCCTTTTACTAAATTATATGAAACTACTTTTAATTTAAGACATATCTGTCTTCTCCTGAATAGGAAGTTTTGCTTTAAAATGGATAGTTAAACACTCCCTTACTGAATTTGAGGGATTATACATCAAGGATCAGAAGCAACCCAGGCAAACTTTTTCTCATAGTTAGATTGGGTATGATCTCATGACATTCATTGAGTATAGTAAGTAATACCACTACACTTTCTTCTATTTTCTGCGCCAATATTCCCTTACATGAGTAATATCATACTTTGCCAATAGCCCTCTACTATCATTTTTTACAGAGAGGATTCAATATGTTATCATACTGTTTACCATACTCAATGCGTTCTACCTCATCTTACTCCACACCAGTAGTGACATACTTTTTGCTGTGCAGAAAACTTAATTATTCTCCCTGTTTATCTTATAGTTACAGCTGGTATTACAGGCTTGAGCTTTGTTGTTTTAGTTTTACTATCCATACCCCAAAAAGGAAGTGCAACTTGTGATCTAAACGATATATTAATTAGAATAACCTCACTTTTTAACAAAATCGAAGTACCTGATTTCCAATTTCTAGGAGATTTTCCACAAAAATATTACATAAGTAGGAGTTACTTATACTATGAGCCAGGTATAAAGGATTGTAGCATGTGTTACAACACGTAGCGTAGGTTGCGCTTAATAAAGATGCTACTTATATGGCTTATGAACTCATTTTATTATGAAAGAATTTTCGGGCTTACATTAGCAGAAATTAACAATGGTAATATTAATGGTTCTGACATTAAAATTGATGGCAATGAGATTAGTCTTGTTGGAGAAAAGATTAATAAAACCTGTAAGGTAAGTGTGGAAGATTTTGAGAAAAAAGTAGATAACCTTAAAAGCTCTATATCTGACCTTTTAAGGAGCAAGGTTGTTGTTCAATATGATACGGATACATTCCAGGTGTATGTTGACAAGCGTAAGTCTTTGTCAAAACAGGAATATGTTGAATACTACAATATAAATGTTGAAGCTATGAATATACTTCCTACCTGCATAATGCATTAAAAGGGTGCTTGGAACACCCTTTTTATACTTACAGCTCTTCCTGACAAGCTCCTTATTCAGTCTAGATTGGACGGGATAATTCACCTTACTTCCCGCTTGACCAACAACTATAACCACACTCTTTCCTGTAAAGTGCCACGTTATAACTGTCTTTTGGCTCCCTTATTATCTCTTTTCTCTTTCTCTTTACCCCTATTAAAGGTTACTAAACGGTTTATCTTCCTATCTAATCAAATTCACTTTGAAATATTTAGAACTGAAAAGTAATAAAACAAAAAATATACCTTTACGACAGGAAAAGATGACTAAATGTGAATTCAAATTTAAGGGATGAAGAATAGCAGATAGTTTAACTAGTAGAAAAGTTTTAAAACATATTTCTCATTGCTCGGTTGAACTCTTTGCTGAACGTCAATAATACCTAAATTGTTGACGACTACAGAAAAAAACAAACACAATAACTACAAACAAGACGAAATGAACAATAAAGCAATAGTAAGACTAAGCAACATAATTGGAATCGTTTCAATAATATCATTGGTATATTGGGTATTCATTTTTATTTCGATAACTGTTTTTGAACTGAAAATATTTAGAGAAAACATAACGGAGACATTTTATTTAAGTGTGGTCGGCATTCTGGCTTTAATGTTCGGATCACTTATTATCAATATAATGTTCAACCTGACCAGAATTGCAGAAAAACACAATCAGGATGAGTTGAATGCTATAAAACAGAAGAGCAAAAAAGTAGGACTTATTTTCGCACTAAGTTTTCCAGTGATATTTGGACTTCTTCTTGGGGGAGACTATCTAACTTCTAAAAAGAAAGAAAAAATGCTGATTGCTACAGCTAAATCAATCATTGAAAACAACAAGGAAAAGTCAGATAAACTTCTCAACTATTCTTTTACTGAAAGTTGGATTATTCAAACAGATGACATTCTTGATTTATACTCAAAGACAGATAAACATTTTCCTTCTGTTTCGGTAATAGTTTCTGACAGTATCGATAAATCACATGTATTATTAGGTTTTAGTGACTATTATCGTGACCAGAATGACAAAACAGGTCCAGTTAAAAAAGACTTCATTCAAGAGACAACACAAGAGGAACGAGAATATCTGGAGAATGTTTTTTTCAAAAATTTCGACCAGGTCTGGTTTAGTGCACGTAACGGACAATACGAATTATTCTATCCTTACATAAAAAACGGGAAAAGAATAGTTCTTTACTTTTCAGAGTATCAACGTTATGGAAAAATTGGTAGTTGAATTATTAATTCTGTGCATGTTCAAGCTTTTGTATATCCTATAAAGCATATTGGTAGGAATCTCGCTTCACTATCCAAATCTTTACATACTATTTATTTTAAAGCAACCACCACAATGAGTCAATCAGCTACACTCTATAGGGTGTCACAGGACACTTTTAAACAATTAGACAACCCCAATAATACCCAAGGTTTTGACATTGATTCTGCGAAAAGCTATTCAATATTTGAAGGTTCTTTTATGGCACTTGACTATATTTTGTCCAAAGGAAAAGATAACTCAACAACCAATCTAATAAATGAAATATTTACCCCTAAACAAGCATTAGGAGAAGAAGAACTTGAAAATATGACACCAGAAGAGCAATTTGAGTTTTATGAAAGCGGACTTTACATTCCTTATCTGGACATACCCATAATTTCAAAACTTAGTGAATTCATGAATAGCATTTCACAAGCAAATCTTAGTTCGGACTATGACCCAAAGGAATTAAATGACAATGGTATTTACCCTGCATGTTGGCACACAGACAATTCGTCTAACCTAGCGTTTAATGAACAACACCTTTTGGATGACTTTGAAGAATTAAAAACAATTATAAAAGAAGCAGAGACTGAGAAAGACTATATTCTCGTCTTTGTTGGTTGACAATCGACAGTTCGAACACTTAGTATTCCGTTTCTACAGCTCATTTGTGTTTGTAATCTATATTCAGTGACATAGAGTCATATTTAGATATGCACTATTTTAGATATGCACTATAGGCTACTTATATTATATCCATTGATAAAATTTACACTCTCAATACATTTTGACGTAAATTACCCCCTATGATGTCGCAATTGTACTCATACAGATAGTGATTATCTTCAGATCTTTGTATAGAAAAAGATAAACACTTTTAAGAAGCACTTCTATGCGAAAATTAAAACTGCAGGTACAAATGACTCTGGATGGATTTGTAGCCGGACCGAATGGCGAATTGGACTGGATGTGGATCGGGAAACGTGACGAAGGCATCTTTCAGCAAGTGATCGAGTTGGCAGATACATGTGATACTATTTTACTGGGACGCAAAATGACTCCCGCATTCATTAATCACTGGGAAAATGTACTTGACAATCAACCTGAAAGCGCTGAACAACCTTTAGCAAAGCAAATGGTAGGCATGCGAAAGATTGTTTTCAGTATCTCACAAACAACCATCAAAGGCAGAAATCTCGAAGTAGAAAATCGAGATGTTGCAAAGGTAATACAGGCACTGAAAAACCAATCAGGGAAGGATATCATGGTATATGGTGGTGCTGCATTTGTAAGTTCGCTAATCAGTCAGAACCTTGTGGATGAATACTATATTTTTAGAAGACCTGTTGCTATCGGCAACGGTCTTTCTATTTTCAAAGAACAAAAATCTTTGGAACTTGATAGTTCCATTACGTATAAGAATGGTACCATTCTCACAAAATTTCTACCCGTATAGACTATCTACTTTTGAAACCATAAGACAGCAAAGAATAAGTTACCATCGGCATTTCTGGCAGAACTAAGAATCCAAGTAGAAAACTAAAAAATACTGGATGGTTATTACAAATGACCGATAAGTGGCTGGATTCTAAAAGGCGAGAAAATATGCCTAAGAAGGGCTATTTCGCTTCCAAGAATGACTGATAAAAAGTTTTAAAAACTGTTCATACTGAAACTGAAGTAAACATATAAACTAAAGAATATACAATGCTGACTTTTCAATATGACAAGTATAAAATTGAAGTTCGAAACGATTCAATGTATACACCTGGCTCTGCCGACAATTCTTTTCAATACGACTTTATTTATACTGACAAAGATTCGATACTATACCAGGCTAGCAAACATGGAATTAAAGTTTACAAATATGAGGAACTATATCAAAGTGCTATTGTATGTGCTGTTGGTGGTGCTACAGGAGTTTATGATCACTCAGCTATAGTCGATACTGATTCTATTTATATTTGCTGTGCAAACAAAGTATTTAGTATGGCACTTCCCGACTTGACATTAAATTGGATAGTACAAACCGATCATATAACTTGTTTTAGCATTTACTCCGCTGCTACTGTTTTTTTTACACATGGGGAATTGCAAGTATCCAAGCTAGACCGGAATGATACTATTATATAGAGTACAGGTGTAGAAGATATTCTTGTTAGTATGAATAGTAATCAAAGCTGCTTTAAGCTATATGACACCTATATCGAAGTAATGGACATTAACACCAATAAATACACAATAGGTTTTAACGGTATATTCATTACAACTCCCTCGACATATTCTGAGAGATAGCTATCGGAAAATCGAACAGGTCAAAGAATGATATCTTTGACCTAATCGATTGTTACACAGACTTTACTTGTTTCAAAAATTAGTTTTCTCCGATCATCCAGCAAGCGAAGTGATTTTACTTCAAATCAGTTTACAAAATGACCAAAACTCTGTTCAGTTTGGGTTTGACTAGTAATTCAACTATTTTAATTGGTCAGAATTATTCCACCTTGAGGCTGAATTTCAACTGATACAGTTCCGGCTTGCTTTATCTGAGCCTTTTCCAGGCTTGACTTCCCATCTTTTTTATCAGTGTAGTAGGCTACTTCCGAATTCTTTAGCATAGGTAGATTTAGTTTTAGTTTTAAGGCTTCCTTTCCGGCATTTATACCTACCACATACCATTTTGTTCCATGACGACGCGCCAGTACACAATATTTACCAGGATAGCCATCAATATAAAGGGTTTCATCCCAGGATGTGGGTACTTGCTTCATGAAATCAATCTCAAAACCAGGCACATCAGTCAGGTTGTTTGGTGCTAACGCAAAGTTCTGAATTGGGCTTTGAAATAGTACAGCCGTTGCCAGCTGAAAAATATCAGTGGTTCTGCGAGTTGTTCCACCCGTATTGGTACGGTTGAGGCGTTTATTTAGCAAAGTACCTCCAAAGTCCATACTTCCTACAGTGTTACGGATAAAAGGATGCAGACAGGCATTGAAAGCCTCATTATCATCAAAATGCTGATTAAAGATTAGGTTTTCAGAAGCCAGTACAGCTTCACTACTTACATAATTCGGATACATACGTTCCCATCCTCTTGGAAGTGTACATCCATGGAAAATAACCATTAAACCATAGTCATTGGCATCGCTCAGAATATCTTCATACAATTTTATAGTTTCCTGCTTGTCACCACCGAAGAAATCAACTTTCAGTCCTTTCACACCTAGGCTTTTTAGCCACTGCATCTCTTTTTTACGTGAGACCGATGTGTTCATTCGTTGTTTAGGACCTTGTGGAGCATCATTCCAGAACCCGTTTGAATTATACCACAAAAAGATATCCACCCCTTTCGATTGCGCATACTTCAATAGGTCAGACATACGTTCATACCCTATCTGTTTATCCCATAAGGCATCTATTAAAACATATTCGTATCCCAGTTTTGCAGCAAAGTCAATGTATGTTACCTGATCCTGGTAGTTTGCACTGTTGTCCTGCCACATGATCCAGCTCCAGGTTGCCCGTCCATATTTGTAATCCATAGATGATTTGTAAAGCGGTTCCACAACATCAAAAGGAATGGTTGTTTCTACAATAGGCTTAAGATTTTCTCCTATAGTAATAGTTCGCCACGGGGTTTCTCCTGGTAAAGCGACACCAGGCTCTGAGTTTCCAATGCCATTATTTTCTCCTTTTTCAGGGAAAGCGATAGTAAACAACCCATCTTTTGTACCTTCACTAAGCCGGGAGCCACAATACGAACTTCCTACCCCTGTTTCAGAAACCAATACCCAACCCTGATTTCCAATACGAAACAATCCAGGAAAAGTAAATCCCAAACCGTATTTTGAAGGAGTTCCTAGTGGAGAATCAACGGTGTATTCTTCCTCATAACTCGGCTTAGTTTGCTTCCAGCCAATCATCGGAGTAGCCTGTGGGGTTAAGAAAGTCGTTGTAAATGCAGGGAAATTAAAACCAGTTGTTTCCTTTTTGATAATACAGCGGGCAGTCTCACCGGTCAGAGGTAAAACATACCGGAAGGCGATATCATTGTTGCTTACTCTAAAAACAATTTGTATCTGTTGTTTCTGGGAATTGACATAGGTACAGGTCAGTTCATTTGCCTGGTAGTGCACCGAAGATTTTTTAATCTTACTTTGGGTATATGTCTTATCAATAGAGGAATCTTTTTTACTGACCAAAGTCATTGACTGACTAAAGTCTCCAATAGTACTTATCAGTCCAAGAGGAGACTCTTCCAACATCAGCTTTCCTTTATAGTTTACAGAATAGGTAGGAATTCCATTTCGCAAACCCAATAAAACTGTTAAAAGTTTATCAGGACTTGTGATAGCGAGGTTTGTATCCTGCTTTGAATAGGAATGTTCAGTGATATTTGTAGAGGGGACTTTGACATGTATAGTGTGCTTGTCGGTTATTTTTTCCACAACACTATATACTTGTTTGTTGTTTTGTCCTTGCAGTATTGGAGTAAACCCACAAAGCAAGAACAAAGCAAAAGCGATTTTTTTCATATGTCTGGCTAATGGATGAGTTAGTTGCCTGATTAAGTGTATTTAGGACAGTAAAAAATGATTGCGCTAAAATAAACTTTTTCCGGTAATGCGATAGATTAATCTCATTTTTTAAAAGAGATCACCACTAACGGATGTTGAGGATGCGAAAGACTGTCAATCAGTGAGAACTGACAAATTTTATGTGTGCACTTTTCACAGCAGAAAACTAGCACGTCTATGAAACGAGATGTAGTGCAGTAACAATTTAAGGTTGATATAATATCAATAGCCAGGCAATTAACCTGGCTATTGATATTATATTTGCCTGAACTTTTGAATGACACCCTTCCTTTTCTCATTCACCTAAAATTTTGTAATCCTTTTAGAATGTTTAAGATTTGAATAGGCTGGTTTTGGAATAGTCTCTTAATTTACAAAAGTCATGGGTATGACTACTTTCGTTTTGTCCCAAGTAAGAATCATTTCAACTCCATTTTGAGCCTGACTAAATGCAATAAAAAAAGCTTCATAAAGGTGATCGACATTAGATGAACTTACCTCAGTGGTTAATACATCTTTTGACGGATCATAAGTATAGGCACCCCATTGTCCCAGCTCACTGTTGAAAATGATCTTCCATTTGTCTTTGTCAGGTACAGTAAACAATGTATAAGTACCTGCTTTTAATATTTTATTCCCAATCTGCAGATCCTGGGTAGTAGTTATTTCTGTGGCTTCATTTGAGCCGGTACGCCATAGCTGGCCGTAGGGTTCCAGCTTGCCAAAAATCTCCCTGCCTCGCTTCATGGGCTGGCCATAGGTTACTTTGATATATATTGGAGATTTCTTATAGGTGGCAATAGCAATAGGACTGGCCCTTTGAACAGGGGTAATTACAGAGTCTACCTGTATTCTGTTTAGGTCCGTATCTATAATCTGAGGTTCTGAATTCTGAGACACATGCTGTGCTATATTCTGTCCTATGGCCTGATTACATACAACCATCCCATTACTCAAAATAACACTGCACAAAACAGATAAAATCACCTTTCTTCCTGATTCAGAAAAACACATCCAAAAATGCAAGTTATGGCTCATAAATAGGTATATAGATAGTTACACTAGTTGTTTTCAACATTTGTAAACAACTCTTTCTTGTCTACTGTCTCCTTATGAAATCTGGTAGACTTATAGAATAAATAGTAGAAATGTCTAGATTTATAGGTTTTACTCCTGTTCTACGAAAGAAACAGCAATGATTGTAGTGCTAAAAACGTTCAGACCAACCTGAATGATGTTTTTAGTAGTGGTAGGTTCCACGAATGGCATTAGATGCCATTCCGGATATTAATTCGTATTACTATCTATACTATCTATCTGTAATTGTTCAGATAAGTAATACGTTTTGTGGTATAAAAGTAGGTCAAAATATTCAGCCTCGTCTAAAAACTAGACAAAGATCCAGATTTAATATACCAAAGCCAGAACAGAATAGATTTGGGCAGTTTTACCTTACAGAGGAAATTTTTCCCTTATCTGTTTTCAATGCATTTCTATAACTAACGTAATGAAACAAACGGTGTTCCAAAGTGAGCCAGAATTTTTTTAGGAAGATCTGTCAAACTAATAATCTGATCGGCTGCGCCTAGCTTTATAGCTTCTTTGGGCATTCCAAAAACAACACACGAACTTTCATCCTGAGCAATAGTCCTTGCTCCTGCCTCTTTCATTTTTAATAATCCGCTGGCTCCATCTTTCCCCATACCTGTCATAATAATTCCCAATGCATTCTGTCCAGCGCTTTGAGCCACTGAATCAAATAGCACATCTACAGAAGGTTTGTGACGGTTCACCAACTCTCCTTCTCGTAACCGTATAGTGTACTGAGCACCGTTTCGCACCAATTGCATGTGTCTGTCACCTGGGGAAATATAAGCATGGCCTCTCATGACCCGTTCCCCATCACGAGCTTCTTTTACATTGATATCACAGAGTGTGTTTACTTGTTCGGCAAAGGAACGGGTAAAGCCGGCAGGCATATGCTGAACAATCAGAATACCAGGACAGTTGGCAGGAATGTTTTTCAGTAGAAAGCGGATTGCCTCTGTCCCCCCAGTGGAAGCGCCTATGGCAATAACTTTATCTGTAGTATTGTATATCTTTGAGTTAGCAGTATCTGTATTTTTATGACTAGAGCTTTTTAAACCAGATTGATTAGCAGTAGTTTGATCTGGACCAATCTGACTGGTAGAAGCAACAGGGATGATACTTCGTTTTCGTACATGAACCATTGAAGCCGCCTTAATTGTATCTGTAATACGGATGGTGGATTCTTCCAGGTATTGTCTGGTATTGCGGATTTCAGATTTGGCAATGATCTCTACTGCACCCAGATCCAGTGCCCGCAAAGCCAGTGAGCTTCCATTTTGTGTCAGACTCGAAATGATGACTACGGGTAGCGGATACTGAGACATGAGTGCTTTCAGGAAGGTAAGTCCGTCCATACGAGGCATTTCAATATCCAATGTAATTACGTCCGGAATGGACTGCTTGATTTTTTGAGCAGCCAGATATGGGTCTGCTGCCGTTGCCATGACCTCCAGCATCGGATCAGCGTTAATGATTTCAGTCAAGGTCTGGCGAACCAGTGCAGAGTCATCGATAATAAGTACTTTGAGCTTTCTCATTAGAAAATAGTATGTATTTAGATACTCTGGTTAGATTTGCCTTACTAAAATCCCTATATTTTTTGGAAAAGTGTAGGCTTGATTTGTTTCAATGGTAGTTGCATTCCCAGAATCGATTCGCTGTGTCCCAGAAACAGCAATCCGCCCGGTCGCAGGTGCTGACAAAGTTTTCCAATAACTTCCTCCTGAGTTAGTTTATTAAAATAGATAAGTACATTCCGGCAGAATATAATATCATAATCCGCTTTGAGTAGACCAAAGGAATCCTCCATAAGATTGATCCTTTTGTATATAATCTTTTTCCGGTAAACGGGTTTGATTCTAAATACATGCGGATCGGTTTTACTTTGCAGAAAATAGGTTCGCCGTATGTCTAAAGGAATAGAACTAATTTTGGATTGCTCGTATATTCCCTGATAGGCTGCCTGTAATGCCCGAATGGAAATATCACTGGCCAGCAAGTTATAGGAAAATTCCGGATGCCGCTTTTTGTACTCCTCCATTTCGATAATGATCGTATAGGGTTCTTCCCCGGTCGAACAAGCAGATGACCAGATTTTCAATGGGCTTCTGCCTCGTTTGCTCTGGTATCGAGGCAAAAACTCGTTGGTAAGAAAATGAAAATGGGCAGATTCGCGGTAAAAATCAGTCTTGTTGGTAGTAATCAGATCAACTACATTATACAATTCGCGTTTTCGACCTTCTTCACTGAAAATATAGTCAATAAATTCTTTATAAGAAGTCATTCCCAGACTACGGATCTTTTTATTAAGCCTTCCCTGAAGCATAGGCTTTTTGCTTTCAGGAAGTTTGATTCCATACTCTTTACTTATATAAGCAGAAATCCGCTGAAAACTAGCAGTATCCATTTGCAGTATATAGGGATTTTCTTCCAGTACATTCATACACAACACGTAAGAAGGTTTTACTAATAACTTTAAAACAAAGAGCATTAATCAGTAGGCATGCCAGCCACAGTAGAACCAATCAGCTTTTCGTAACGCCCTGTCATAAAAGACAAATCCAGATGTACTCCAATTAGTTTTTCAGTACTTTCCCAATACAACTGGTGGTAATGCTTCAACCGTTGGTATTCTTCATCGAGCAAAAGAGGATTGATCTTTCCAACTTTTTCAACAAGGGAGGTTTGATGTTCTATCAGCACCTTTACATGCTTAATTCGGGTATCAAGTCGGCGGAGCTGATATTGCAGGTCAGAAAGTTCGTCTTCTTTTTCATCCCATTCATTGCGTAACTCTTCCATGGCGGCCTCCTTGTTATACTGTATGATTTTAAGTTCTGATTTATTCATGTTTGAGAACTTAAGTGGAACAGACAGTGTAGCTGTAATGGCATTGTAGGCAGGCGATGGCGCTTCCGGATTGGTTGCTCTGGCTATGAAGTTGTTTCCCAATGAAAAAGAGATATCTGGAATCCGGTTGTGTTGTGTCATGAGTAATTCATCATTTGCCATTTGTTCCATCATTGACTTTACCTTTAGCTCAGCATGGTTCTTTATGCTATACTGTTGGTTTACATCATTCATGGAGAATATGTATTCTGGATTGATAGCTGTATCCGGAAGAACCATGCTATCCGGATACAGGTAATCTACAAATCCTTGTAATGCCTGGATGGCTTCTTCGTACTGATGTTGTGCATCTGCCAATGCTAGTTTATCGTGCTCAAGCATAATCAACTGACGGAGGTGTGACAGGCTATCAGATACTGAGCCGGGCTTTATGGGAGGCAAAAGATGATGATAATGTTTTAACTGATTGATTTTTTGCTCTAACACCCAGCACTGATAGTACTGTTTTAATGCAGACCGGGCAAAATCAAGGACAAACAACTCAAATTCAGCCTCTTCCAGTTGAACTGAACTTCGGGCATATTGTATTCGGTATTTGCGTTTGTTTCCTGTCTCTATCGTATAATTAACGCCTACATACCATTGTTGAGCCATGTTGATGCCACTGATATCACCACAAACATTCCCAAATTCCAGTTCTGGATCGGGTTTAATTTTAGCTACATCAATATCCAGTCGGGTCAGATTAACTTTCTCTTTTTCTTTTACTATATCAGGATGTTGCATGACTGTATTCAGGAATCTATCCCAGGAAATACGAGTGGGAGGCGTTTGCTGAGCTATGACCTGTATACATAGCAAAAGCACTATGCCACTACATGCAATATTTTTAAAAAGACGGGGGTGTCTCATAAGGGTAGTAAATACACAAATGATCTGTTTTATAAATGCATTATAAAATGAGACTAGAGATATGCATCTGGCAATTACATATCCAATAGATATCTGAATAAATAGATACCCTGACAGCTGCATAGAATACAGTTGTCAGGATAAGACTAATAAACAAGAAGTAACTTAGAACTCTGCAAAGCCCTGGTCAGATACCTCATCGAATTTGAGGTCAAAACCTTTGGATTCTCCTACATGGTAGGTAGAAACACCTTCAGAATGCGAACTCTTTGTATGTTTAGTTCGCTTGCTCTGTATTCTAAAGGTTGCAGCATTCCCCAACTTAAAGTAGCTAACTGCCGTTTTAAGTTCTTCAGCCTGGCTGTTGAGTTCTTCAGCATTAGAAGACATCTCTTCTGCCGCAGAGGCATTCCCTTGTGTAACCTGTGAAAGCTGTTGTACAGCACTGTTAATTTGATCTGCACCTGTATTTTGCTCAATGCTGGCAGCTGCAATTTCCTGTACAAGTTCGGCTGTCTTTTTCACATCAGGCAGCATGTTGACAAACAGTTCTTTGGATTCTCTGGCTACTTTCATGGTTCTGCCAGAAATTTCATTGATCTCTGTGGCTGCTTTCTGGCTTCTTTCTGCCAGTTTACGCACTTCCGCGGCTACTACAGCAAATCCTTTTCCATGTTCCCCAGCACGAGCCGCTTCTACTGCTGCATTCAACGCAAGAAGATCGGTCTTGGAGGCGATTTCTTCAATGATAGAGATTTTTTCTGCAATCAGAGTAATGGCTTCTACTGACTCGGATATAGCCTGCATGCTAACCTGAATATCGTTGGCTGCTTTATTTGAGATGCGTTCAGTTTCGCGTGAATTATCTGTGTTCTGCTGAATATTGGCTACCATCTGTTCCATAGAAGAGGATACTTCCTCTGTAGCACTGGCTTGTTCCTGGGCACCTTGTGACATCTGTTGTGAGGTAGCAGCAACCTGCTGGCTGGCAGAGGCTACATTTTCTGCACCGTTATAAATAGTAGTCGCTATTTCGCGCAGATTGTGCACCATCTGTTCCAATGCTTCATCCAGATCTCCACCATGGTTTTTCTGTGCTTTGAAATCAATGGTCAGATCTCCTTTGGAAACACGTTTTGCTACATCTACACTGTTACGGAGCTTTTCGATCATGTGTTGAAGTTCTATCAGCATAGCCCCAATCTCGTCTTTTTTATCTGTTTTTACATCTGCAGAGAAATCACCGGCAGCCAGGGTCTTAATAGCATTGATGGCTACCTTCAGGGAAGCTGTGATATCTTTGATTAACCATACTGCACTGAACACAGCAATCCCCACTGCAACCAGAATAGAAATACTCATCGTCAGCAATGTACTGATATACATTTCATCGGTATCCTGACGGTCATCTTCCAATTGTGTATTGATAATGGCAACAATCTGATCCAATACCTGATCAATTTCATCGTCTTTTTGTTCGGCCAGTCCGTTAGCTAGTTCAGCAGCTACATCGTTGGAACTTTCTCTTCCCAAACTAATGGCTTCTGAGTGTGTATCATAAAAACTAGAGAATTGCAGCATATACCGATCCAGCAATATTTTAGCTTCACCTGTAAGGGAAGTAGACAGTCGAGCTGTAGCCAGATCATGCTTTTGTTCAATTAAAGCGGTTTCTTTTGCTAAAACTTCCCGTTCAGCTTTGGTTTCAGCCAGAATGATTGTTTTTTCCTGTCCCACTAGCCGGGTTAACATATCACGAACCTGTCCAGCTTGATTAATTTGCTCCTTGGTTCCACTTGCATTCAGGATTGAAATAAGTTCCTCCAGAATGGCTAAGGATTTTGAATATTCTGCATATCCTTCATTGGCAGAAAGAGAGCTGGCTTTGTTTTCTGTATTTTTGGTGGCAAGTGTTACAATATCATCTGATATTTTAGAATATTCATCTATTTTGCCTACTAACTGCTTGATATATTCATCAGCCTGCCCTTCACTTACTTTTTCCAGTTCAGCCATGTTTGTTTTCATGGTCTCAAAATTTTTAGTTATTTCCCTTGAAATATCATTCATCTGCTGATCGTCTGTTTCCCAGATGATTTTCTTCTGATCACGTGAAATTTCGGTAACATCATTTTGCAGCAGGCCTATCAACTGTAACTTGCGGGTAGTGATATCGGCAATGGCTTCCATGCGCTGATTCATTTCGCGCAGGCGGAAAAAGGAAATACTCAATATGACCCCCATAAGCAGGATCAGCAGGGAGAAGGCAAGAATCAGTTTGCTTCGAATTGGTAGATTTTGTATCATAGTTGCGTCTGTTTAACAATGCTGCCATGCAGCACGGATTTTTGCTATTTGGTTGATTTCTAAATTTATTGACTGTAATATGTAATGCTTCAGACTAATAGTCTGACTAGAGGGTAAGATCTTGTGAAGAGAAAACCTTTTCAATATCCATGAGCATAGTTACCTCACCTTGTTTATTAAGTATTCTGCTGATAGGGGCATTGGTCGAATAGTTTTCAAATTCAGGCGCTGCCTGTGTTTCATCTTCTCGTATTTCAACTACTTCTCTAGCAAGATCTACCAGAGCACCGATTTCCATTTGTTTCTCATCAATACCGGGGATCAGCAAAACCATGATCCGGCTTTTACGAGTGATTTCTGTTTTGGGTAAACCCAGCTTCATTTTGGTGTCAAGCAGTGGTAACAGTCGGCCCCTAAGATTAATAATGCCCAGCATATAGTCAGGAGCATTCGGAACTTTAGTAACCTTCTCAAACTCAACCACTTCCTGTACACGGTCTACGCTTATGGCAAATTTCTCATTGCCAAGCACAAACGTCAGATACGCTTTTGCCTCCATGGGTATATGTACTTAGTGTATATGTAGTAAGAATTAGATAGATTCTAATTGGAAAAGGCGATCCGGATCCAGTACAAAGGCCAGGCTACCATCGCCCAAAATGGAACTGCCTGCAATAAAATCCAGTTGTCGATATGCCTCACCCAGAGGTTTTAATACAGCCTGGATTTTGCCTTCGGTACGGTCTACGACCAATCCTTTTTTCCTGCCATTAGCCAGTATAGTAATGACATCTGCGGTTTTGGGTGGAATCCTATCCTGGTGAAACTGCCGGGAAAGGGAAAAAATGGGTAATAGCTCTTCATTTACCCGAATGGTCTTATTGAGATGATTGTTCCGATTCAATGATTCATAGGGAAGTCGATTGATCTGTTCAACCAGGTTCAGTGGGATTATATAATGGGTCTGTGCAACTTTGACCAATAATCCTTCGATAATAGAGCGAGAGAGAGGGAGTTTAATTTGAAAGCTGACACCCTGTCCAATAGTATTTTTAATCGCAATACTACCCCGCAATTCAGTAATCTTTTGTCTGACTACATCCATTCCTACACCCCTTCCGGAAATATCCGAAACATGGGTAGCAGTAGAAAGGCCAGGATGAAAAATAAATTTGAGGATTTCCTCTTCTGATAATGATTCATGGGCCTGAACCAATCCATTTTCAATGGCTTTCTGTAACACACGTTCAGGATTAATCCCTTTTCCATCATCGCTGATATGGATATGTATAAATCCGCCGGAGTTAAATGCTTTTAACTTAACCGAACCATACTCTGACTTACCTAATGCTCTTCGTTGTTCTACAGATTCAATTCCATGATCAATACTGTTTCGGATGATGTGCATTATGGGCTCCGCCATTACCTCAATCACATCTTTATCCATCTCTGTTTCTGTGCCTTCAGAGAGGAAGTTTATCTTCTTGCCCAAAGTTTTGGCAACATCCCGTACCAGACGTTTAAAGCGGGTAACCAATGTTTCAATAGGTACAAGACCAATCTCCAGAGATGTATCTCTCAGTCGATTGGTGACCTGTTCAAGTTGTTCAGTTACATGATTTAAGCTATGGGTATTCAGCTGGGAGTTGATAGTAGAAAGTTGAGCCTGCAGGATGATCAGTTCACTAACCAGATTAAGCAAATCATCAATTTTACGTTTGCTTACTTTGATAATCGTATCTGAATCCCCTTTTTGAGTAGAACCCGCACTTTCAGTTTCGGTTTCGTCTAAAGAAACAGCAGGAGTCTGAGACGAAACCTGACCTGCCATAGCTGTCAATTCTTCCAGATTTAGTTCATGCTGATAGTATTTCTCTACACAGATACAAAATTTCTCATCCTCCAATAAATTCCCAAACGCAATGTGTTTAAATACAACCTTAGATTCATCTTCTACGAAAATAAAATAGCTTTCCAGTTCAGGCTGTGGAACCGTTGTGCTAATACAAATATTCCAGTAGTCTACTTCTCCATTGTCTTTTTTTGCCAGATGAATCGACGTTGGCCCCAGATCTGCAATATCCTGAACTATAAATACTAGTGGATGTGTACCGTCTTCTGTAATAGCAATGGTAGGCTTTACTTGGATCAGATAGGTTGCTATTCCTTCATTGGATAGTACTGCAGAGAAAGGAGTCAGAGAGTCTGCCTGAAGCTGTTGAAGAAAACCAAGTGAAGTTTGATATTGTTCCTTTAAGGCATCAACATGAGTGATTTTTGCCCAATCCTTTTCCTGTAACAAAGATCTGACTTTGTCAAATGAATTGAGCGTAATGCTGATTAAGCGATCTGTAACCTGTAACTTACCTTGTCGAACAAAATCATATATAGTCTCCAACTGATGGGCTAGTTGACCAATATTATCAAAACCGAACATATTGGCACCACCTTTCAGCGTATGCATCGTACGAAAAACCTGTTCAAGAGGCGCAGTCGCAAAGGGAGTTGCCTCCAGTTGCATTAGTCCTTCATCTAGTTCGTTAAGCAGATCAAGTGCATCTGCCACAAACCGCTGCTGATTCTTATCCATTATCTGGAAAGATTTTCAAGTAGGGCAAAGAAGGTATCTGCTTTATAAGGTTTTCTAACCCAGGCCGCCAAGCCGGCATCTTTTGCCGTACGCATTTTGACCGGATCTGATTCTGTGGTTAAAAAGACAACAGGAATAGGGAAAGTTGCAGGATTGGCTTTGATCTTTTTTAAGAGTTCCATCCCAGTACATTCAGGCATGTTATAGTCTGATAGTACAAGGCTTATATCCTCTGCCTGACGAGAAAGTACTTCCAGAGCCTCATTGCCATTTGTTGTTTTAATAGCATGATACCCCTTCTTTTCTAATATCTCACAAACGAAGTCGCGAATGCTTGCGAAATCTTCCACAACAAGTACTGTTTTTTTCATACCCTTCCACTAGTTGACTGAAGCTACACTATAACAGATCTTTTATCCCGATCTGGCAGAAGACAAAAGTAGAGCAAAGAGAGACGGTAATCTTTTCAGAAATGCATTGTATCTATTGAGTGTAATAGTTTTAAGCAAAAGTATCAATCCAATACCTATTTATAAATGTATGCTCTTTTTTCATCTGGTCAGAATTCGTTTTTATCTAAAAAAAAAGCTTATTCATCCTGTTACCGCTTTCTGTATAAACAGAATAAAATGTAAGGAATTTCTAAATTCACATAATTCCTACTTTTTCTTTTGCTTTTCAGCCTTCGAGGTTGTTCATTTCACTGTAATCTACTCTTATAGAAAGAAAACAAACAGATTGACTACTAGCGAAGTATGAGCCTACTAAACTCGAAACAACCGGATATATCTCCTTTTCTACTGAACGAAGAATAGCTTCTAGAATGGGGAAAGAACAACTCGTTTTGGTAGTATCTACAAACAATACTATTTATTGTAGATATGAGTTTCAGTAAACCAGATTTATATTCATTTAGGCAACATGTGTACGTAACTTACAGGATATAGAGACATGTAGTGAGTTTCCAATAATTAGTTCTACGAAATGTAACCTAAAAATGTATAAACTATTCTACTAATTTTTAGTAAGATAGTTTTGAAAGATCTTCTAGAATAGTAGGTTTATGTGTTGTATTTCAACAGTAGTATTTAGAAGTGGTATAGTATCCTCCTTCTGAGTCAGATCATTAATTAAAGAATATGAATCTTATAAAAGCGCCTCTGGTATTGAAAGGCCAGACGGTAGAACTCGTTTCGTTAGACAAAGCTCATTTTGATGCTCTGGAAAAGCTCGCATCTGAGGAAAAAATCTGGCGATTTTATCCCTTTGACCTCGCTAATCCTGAAAAGTTTAAAGCCACCTTACCAGCAGCATTGGAAGAAAGAGAAAGTGGAAGCCAATTTCCCTTTACTATTTTCTATAAGGAGCAAATAATAGGAAGCACACGATATGGATATTCAGCCTAAACACAAAAAGCTGGAAATAGGCTTTACCTGGATGCATCCAGACTATTGGGGAAGTAGCATTAATACCGAGTGTAAATTTCTCCTCTTACACTATTGCTTTGAACATCTGGACATTCAAAGAGTCCATATCAAGACAGATGAAACTAACACAAGGTCGAGAAAAGCTATTGAGAAGATTGGAGGACAGTTTGAGGGTATTATCCGGAATGATATGGTCAGAGACAATGGAACAAAAAGGAATTCGGCTTCCTATAGTATTATTGATCAGGATTGGCAACATATTAAGGCACATCTGCTTCAAATACTAGGAGTAACTGTTTTGTAATAGTAATTCTCTCTCCCATTAGCTACAAATCAGTAGGGAGTTTGCTATTAACTATCTGGCAAGCTCTTCTATCATGCCATATAATCTCTTGGAGTCTGTGATAGCATGTCCCTGAATAGTGTTATTAAAAAACACCCAGATTTCTTTCCCATCCAATAACCAATCCTTGATCATAAGGGCATATTTTTCCAACTTCTCATCAGAATACGAAGAGGAATACAACACCTCGTCTCCATGTAAACGCATATATATAGTATTTGTAGTAGCAACTTCAAGACCTGGAAACCGCTTACCACCACTTGAAATAACAAAGCTGATTCCTCTATCCCACATCAAGTCCAGGGAGTCCTCCACAAACCATGATTTATGACGAACTTCCAGTGCAAAGGGCTGAGTAGGATATTTTTCCCTCAGCATGGCAAAAAAATCTTCAGTTAAAGATTTATCAAAGTGAAAACTCGATGCAAGCTGAATCAGTACTGGCCCCAGTCGGTTACCCATTAGCTGATAACTTGACATAAACTTTTCCAATGGTTGGGCGCAATTGACAAACTTGCGTTTATGGGTAATTTCCTGATGCAATTTTGCCGCAAACCGAAATGTAGAAGGGGTACTATGTAGCCATTTCTCAATGGTTTTAGCCATGGTAAAGTGGTAGAAGCTACTATTAATTTCTGTGGCATTAAATCGCGTGGCGTAGTAAGGCAAATAGTCTGCAGACGGTAGTTCTGGTGGGTAAAATAGTTCTTTCCAACGGTAACTCCAGCCTGAGGTGCCTATATATAGATTTGGGATTGCATTCATACTGGTTGATGTTCCTTATTGACTGGGTTTAAACTTATATTGTAAGCTCTGGTCGAATCTAGTGGCAACTCAAGCTTAAAGTATCAATCAAATCTCTCTTTCTATACAAGCTGCTAGTTTGCATCAAATAAGAAACAAACAAGCCACTGAGTATCCGTAGATACTCAGTGGCTTGTTTGTTGTAAAATATGTTTATACTCTGGTTCGGCTACGTGGTTTGGCAACCATCGCATATATCCAAAGTAATAACAACGATCCTCCGATGGCGATGAGCAGACTTCTGAAATTGAAGCCATCTACAGATCCCCAGCCAATGGCAGATGCAACAAAACCGCCTATTACGGCTCCCACAATACCTAATAGAATAGTAGTAAGCCAATTATTGGATTGGTCCCCTGGCATAATCAGTTTTGCCAAGGCACCAGCTATAAGTCCGAAAATAATCCAGGTCAAAAGTCCCATAGTTGTATTTTTTAAAATTGTAAATATGGTTTATTAATTAAACTATGCCATTACTTACTAAAGAACTATGCCACACTAACTGGCTGGAAATCTGGTTCTGTTTCTAACAAAAAGTAAGCAGACAAACCATCTCATCTGCTCAAGTTGACTTTTTAATACACTCTATCTTTCAAAGCAGGGATTTTTGTTCTCTCAAGGTTAAGCTAAATAAAAATCCCTACTTCGGAGAGGTTGGAGATTTTCCCAGAGATGAAAACTACATAGGTGCACTTTTTACAAACAACTATGTATACGAGGGTAAGTTGAATACAAATACTCCTTTAATCAAACACATTGTAAACAAAGCAAACAAATGAGAGTACCAGACTTCCAGATAGCAGGACTGACACTACTAGTCCTTTATTACTAGTCCTTTTCGGTAAGCACAGGTTCATGTAACGAATGGACTACTGAATGTATCACTTCTGATTGTGGATCATATTTGGTCTCCCACTCTTCCAGCAAAGAAAAAATCGGTAACAGATCCAGTCCTTTCTGTGTAAGACTATACTCAACACGAGGTGGTAACTCCTTAAATTCTTCCCGAATCAGAATGCCATCGGCCTCCAGTTCACGCAACTGGTCAGTAAGTACCTTTCTGGAGATGACATCCATAATAGCTGCCAATTGTCCAAACCGGACTTTCTTATCCCGGATTACACATACAATAATTGGTTTCCACTTGGAACCCAGGGCTGTCATAGCTTTTACAAGTGGACAGGAACTGTAGGCAAATTTTTCGCGATTCATTTTAGTTACTTCAAAGTTACCACTATCAGAGTATAAATGGTTACAAATCCGAACTAACCTTAGTTCCTTTGTGTAACTAAAGAGCAATAGTTTCTTTTTTTCAAATCAGTGAAAAATGACAAGTAACCGAAAGTCTCTCTCTTATTCTATATTGGAACTAGCCAGTGTAGCCAATGGCAGTTCTCCAGCCCAAACATTCGAAAAAAGCCTTGACCTTGCGCAAAAAGCCGAAGAGCTGGGTTATAAACGTTTCTGGCTGGCTGAACATCACAACATGGCAAGTATTGCCAGTTCAGCCCCTTCAGTACTAATCGGCCATATTGCCGGAGGTACTAAAAAAATACGGGTAGGCTCAGGAGGTGTGATGCTACCCAATCACTCTCCCCTTATTGTTTCTGAACAATTCGGCACCCTTGGCTCTCTCTACCCTGATCGCATTGACCTAGGTTTGGGCAGAGCACCTGGCACTGACCAGGTTACAGCTCATGCTATCCGTTCAGACAGGATGCAATCTGTCTACCAGTTTCCGGAAGAGATCAAACAGATTCAGCAGTATTTTTCATCAGATAACAAAGGTGCTAAAGTTCGGGCTACAGTAGCAGAAGGTGTCTCTGTACCAATCTATATACTAGGTTCAAGCACTGACAGTGCCCATCTAGCAGCCAAATTGGGATTACCTTATGCTTTTGCCAGCCACTTTGCTCCTGCCCAGTTATTTGAAGCTCTGCATATTTACTACAATGAGTTTAAGCCTTCGTCATTCTTACAGGAACCGTATACTATTGCTTGTATTAATGTCATTGCGGCAGAAACGGATCAGCAAGCTGAACGTATCTCTACTACATTAATCCGTCTGATTGTTGGTGTACTTACCGGACAAAGTGATTACATGCAGGAACCGATTGACATGACACCTCAGTTACGCCAGCTTTCTCATGATCCTGCCCTGCAACGTATGTTAAAATATACTTTTGTGGGTAGCAAAGAAACAGTAAAACAACAAACAACTGAGTTTCTGAAACAAACAGGGGTAAATGAGATCATGGTTGCCTCACATATTTACCACCATGAGGATCGGTTAAACTCCTATCGGATTTTTGCTGAGATTATGCAAGAGTTGTGATGAATGTAAAGAAACAAAGTTGTATTAAAACAACATTATTACTCAAACGACTGCCTGAATGCCACAGGTGACATCCCCATCTTTTGTTTAAACAGTTTATGAAAAGACTGGGGATGTTCAAAGCCCAGTTTATAGGCTATTTCTGATATACTCAGTTGACTGATGCTAAGCAGATCTTTGGCTTTTTCCATCAACAGGCCATGAATATACTGTTGTGTATTCTGGCCTGTTAGTGTTTTCAGCATATCTGTCAGATAGCGTGGTGACACTTTCAAGTAATCAGCCAGTTCTTGTGCATTGGGCAAACCACTCAACACCGCATTATCCAGTCTATCAGCTAAAAAACTATTCATTTGTTCCAGCCATTCATTGTGCACTGTTTTACGAGTAAGAAACTGTCTGTGGTAAAACCGATTACTATAATTGAGTAACAATTCTATCTGTGAAATCATCACATCCTGGCTAAACTGATCAATATTGTTTTCCAGTTCCAATGCAATATGGTTAAAAACAGACCTAATAGTTTCTTTTTCTTTTTCTGATAAAAACAATGCCTCAGAAACAGCATAGGAGAAAAAACCATAGGTATGAATGCGTTTTCCCAACGGGTAATTCCGGATAAAATCAGGATGAAAGAAAAAGGTATACCCTTCATATGTTTTCTCTTGTTCGTAGGCAGTAACAATCTGGTTGGGAGCCAGAAATGCCAATCCTCCTTCTTCAAAATCATAATATCCTTGTCCATACCTGACCTGTCCTTTGAAATCTGTTTTAAAGGAAATCTTATAAAAATTTAACCCAAACCGTTGTCCAACATCTGCCACATTTACTTTAATGCTACCATAGTTTACTAATGCTACCAACGGGTGTAAAGGCTTAGGCTGCTCCAGGCGCCGCATCAGATCAGAGATATTCTCAAAAATATAAGGTTGTTCTGCGGTTGTTTTCATAATTGAAATAGTAGCAATAACATATAAGGAGGAAGTTTCCCCAGCCTAACAGGGCAATAATACGCTCAATTCTGTACAGAAGGCCGAATGACAAGGTCTCCGATTTCTACATCTGCTGGTTGCTCAATCGCAAACGCAATAGCTCGGGCAATAGCCTGAGGAGAAATGGCAATTGATTCCATAGTATCTCTAATCGCATTTTTCATAGTTACATTTTTCATAGCATTGGGCATCTCTGTCTGAACAAATCCAGGAGAAATACCTGTTACCCGTACCTGTCCAGCCGACTCCTGCCGTAGCGCTTCTGTGATAGTACGAACTGCATTCTTGGTTCCAGCATATACACCTTGTGTAGGAACAATTTTAATTCCCGATGTAGAGATTACATTCACTATATGCCCTGATCCTTGTTTCAGAAACACAGGCATAGCGGCTGCAATTCCATATAATACACCTTTCAGATTCACATCTATCATCTGCTCCCACCCTTCTACATCCAGTTCATCTATACGCGACAACTGTCCTACCCCGGCATTATTGATTATCACATCCAGTGTTCCAAACCGTTCACAAGCCAGATCCACCAGCTTTTGGAGATCGTTCCGCTGGGTTACATCTGCTTCTAACCAGATACAAGATCCTCCTGCTGCCTCAATACGATCCGAGAGACTTTGCAAACGTTCTGTTCTGCGTGCCCCCAATACAACCTTAGCTCCTTTTTCTGCCAGCAACAATGCAGTTGCTTCACCTATACCACTACTAGCCCCTGTAATAGCAATGACCTTACCTTCCAATGTACGTTCCATAGTATTCTACGTTTTTTATTGATTTTGTGATGAGGCAAAGGTCACAACGATTACAAATAAAAAAGTAGCCAATAATGCAGAAGTTGTAGTCGAAATGGTGTTTCTCAAGGAGTAATGTTTTTTATGAATGGGAAATAACCAATTCTGACAAATGATGCCAGGAAAATAGGAAATCAGTAACCAACAAACCTATTTTCTTGCTTTACTTTTTTCTGACACGTTTCCAGACCGACACTGCAGTTGTTCCGGCAGCGACAGTGGATGGTACTTGATAATACAATTCATCATTCAAAAGTCTGAACTTTCGGACTTGCGTTGTACTCTCCCAGTTTGGGTAGGCGGCATAGTCAATCTGAAACGTCAATACCTTATTCACAGTATCCATTTTGATATGCCCTATATGGGTGCTAATTCCTAAAAGAGCAGATTCGTATTCCTTGGGTGTTCCTCGCTTCTTATCCCCTGAGGCAAACTTTGGGCGATCTGGTCGAAAGATCTGTAAGGAGTACTGTCCGTCGGAATCAATCATCAAAACACCTTTTGCATTTTTCCCATAGGCAGTGTCTGTAACCAGACTTCCATCCGGAAGAAGTACCTGTGCTGCCTTTAACATCCAAGTTCCGGCAAGAGGAAACCCAGCATCCTGGTCTTCTGAGACTGATACATCGACAGACTTCTTCTCTCCTTTTTTCGCTACCTGATTGCTATTTGTTTGAGCTATTGAAGAATATACAGATACAAACAGTAAAATCACTGTGAATAGTTTGTTCATGTTGCTTTTTTGTGGTTTAAAACCCAGTGAAGTATAGGTTGATTAAAGTGTTCTCAGAAACAATCTTTGTTCATACATATAAGTATTTCTCAAAAAGCAGCTATAGCTTCTACTCTTCTTCTGATTACTAATTCTCTTATCGTTAAAGAGTTTTATTAAGACAAAAGTATACATTTGCTATCCTTCGCGATTTGTAAAACTTTACACTTATTCTGTACTATACAACCATGCATGGAGCAACATTATATAGGCAATACGAAATCGAATGGAAGGAATTACAACGCTATACCCGAACAACAAAGCGTAACAACTTTTTTGAACTGATTTATGTCGTTGATGGAACAGGTGTGCAGACTGTCAATAAAAATCACTTCAATTACCGGAAGGGAAACTTGTTCTTACTGACACCTCAGGATGAATACTCCTTTGTGATTGATACCACTACAACGTTCTTTTTCCTACGGTTTAATGAATTGTATGTGAAGGATAATATCAGCAAAGACAAAGACATAGTCAAACAGGTAGAATATATCCTGCAAAATGCCAGTCACCGTCCTGGCTGTATACTAAAAAACAAAGTAGACAAACCTTTCATTGCTATGCTTGTAGAGAGTATTTTGAATGAACAAACTAATCAACAGCTCTATTACAATCGTATATCTGAACAAATCATTAATACAATTATTACGATTGTTGCCAGAAATATTGCATTAAAACTGCCTAAGAATATCAATGAATCAACAGGTGAACCTATCCTAGAAATGCTAAATTACATTCAGCAGAATATCTTCGAGCCCAAAAATCTGAAAGCACATAAGTTAAGCCAACATTTTAATATTTCACTTAATTACTTAGGACGCTACTTTAAGAAACAGACAGGAGACACCTTGCAAAACTATATAGTCAACTATAAAATGAGATTAGTAGAAACAAGACTGTTACATAGTGCCATGCGAATAAATGAGATTGCTTATGAGTTTAACTTTACAGACGAAAGCCACCTGAATAGAGCCTTTAAAAAATACAAAGGCATGAACCCGTCTGATTTCAGAAGAATGAACAGTATTCCCTTACAGTAAAAGCTCTGCACTACATAAATCTTTTTTGTTATAGAAAATATACCAAAGGTCATAAGAGACTATACCGATAACTGGAAGTATGGTCATTCTCAAAATTGAACTGAGTTCTGGTCAAAGGTAAAAGTGAACATTATTCGAATATTTCTGAAAAGCGACTGGTATTCCGGTTAAAACAAAAAATGACTGGAACTCCAGTCAAAATTGAAAGTGAACAAAGTTCCAGTCATTTTGTAAAGAGATTCGAAGCAAGGTCGCTTTGCTTGATGGATAGTTACCCAATCAATCAGCCATCAATTGTCATTTTGACCATAGTTTAGATATTTTTCCGTATTGAACATAGTTCTGATCAATGACAAATTTCCGGGTTACATTCCCAATACAGCTAACAATCTACTCAACTGATCAAGCCATTGGTAAGTAGTATCAACGATATTGCCTACCCCAAAGCCATGCCCTCCTTTTGTATATAGATGCATTTCTACCGGACGTTGGGCTGTATACCATTTTGTGTATAGTTTTAAGGCATGGGTAACAAATCCGAATTCATCATCCTGCGTACAAGCCAGAAACAAGGGAGGTGCACTAGGGAGCATGGGATCTTGTATCCATTCAGGTAAGTCGGCATATACAGGAACCACAAAGTCAGGACGATTCTCTGCAGTATACTCAAAAGCAGTAGCAGCAGCTACCAGACCTCCAGCAGAAAAGCCCATGATGCCAATTCGATCAACAGCTATCTTATACACTTCAGCATGTCGCCGGACGTAAGTTATGGCTTGTCTTCCATCTGCAATAGCAAGTGGAATAACCGGAAGGATCTTCCGTTGTAAGCATATCCTCGAAAGGGCTATCACTAAAAATATGTAATAGCTTGTATTTTAAAACAAAAACAGTAATTCCCTTCTTTATCAGCTCTTTTGCAATAATAGTCCCCTCATGATCAATAGCCAGAAAGTGAAATCCACCTCCGGGACAAACAATCACTGAAGTTCCAGTTGTAACTGCGGGGTCAGGTAAAAAACGCTTAATGTCGGATCTACCACATTATATACCGTCATAATATTTGCTCTGTTCCGATCATTTTTGTCTTCTGTCCAATTCCAGTTCTCAGATCCTGGTACAGATCTCTCATATAGCTTGATTTCTTTTTGTTGCATAACAGCTAAAATTAATGGAGCAAATATCTACTATTATTCTAAAGCACTACAGGGTAAAAAATAACAAAACAAAGGGTGATTGCGAAAAAGAATAGTTTACATAGAAGCAAGATCTTTTGTTAATTATAAAAGTTGCTATCATTTTTGTTCAAACAATCTACTTACCATAAACGAATCCAACTGAAGAAATACGAGTAAGTAAGGATATATGTTATTTGTAAAAAATTTGGTAAGTTAGACATAATCTCACTTATTACACTTTGAGAAGTGCAACTTTACATTTGCTATTTTTAAGACAGGTACAACCTCATGGAATCACTTAAAACCTATTTGAATGCAATTTCTCCACTTCATGAGCATACCTGGCAGGCTATCCAATCTCATTTTAGCTATTCCGTTCTATCAAAAAGATCTTATTATATTCAAGAGGGGCAAGTAGCTAAAGAGTTTGCTTTCTTACAAAAGGGTGTGGTAAGAGCCTTTCATCGAACCAGGGATGGTTCTGAGTATAATAAACGATTTTTCACATTTCCATCTATAATTGGTAGTTATGCCTCCCTGATCACGGGTACACCCAGCCTGTTTACTCAGCAAGCTTTAACCGATTGTCAGATCCTAAAAGCTGACTATATAACCATTAGTAGTTTATATCCATTATATCCGGATTTGGAGAGGCTCGCCCGAAAGTTTGCAGAAAATTATTTTGTAGAAAATGAAAAGAAGGAAGTAGAAATTGTTGTACTTAACGCGGATCAACGTTATTTACAATTTCAGAAGAACTATCCCGATTTAGAGCAACAAATCTCCCAATACCATATTGCCTCTTTTTTAGGCATCACCCCTACCCAGTTAAGTCGTATCAGAAGGAAACTCCTATTATAATTTCCAAGACTGGATTTCTTTACATATGTATATAAATCCGTCATTTTTTTAGGTGTATTTTGCAGCTACACTCTTTTTCACCTATACCTATGAAAACCTACCTTACACTATTTCTTTTTTTCAGTTATTGGCTATATCTGATACAAGTTACGTTAGCTACTCCAACACAACATATTCCAGATCAGATTGATACAACGGCTATTGATAGCTTTATTAAGGAGTATCTACAAAAAACCAATATTTCAGGAATAGCTGTTGCCATTGTAGACAAAAACAAAATACTTTTCTCAAAAGGATATGGACAAACCACTAGCAATCATATAATTACTGGTGACACACCTTTTGCCATTGCATCCTTAAGCAAATCCTTTACAGCACTAGCCGTAATGCAACTGGTAGATGCAGGCAAGATCAACCTTACTCTTCCGGTTGCTCATTACTTGCCCACGTTTCATATTAACGATCCGGAAGGTGCTAAAATCACTGTGGCGCAACTACTCTACCAAACCAGTGGCTTGTCTGATCTGGGTTTTCCGGATATGAAACTCGATCAGCCTCATTCGCTGGAAAGAGCAATGGTAAATCTTCAGCAGGCACATCTAACTAATAATCCCGGACAAAAATATCACTACTACAATCCCAATTACCAGATCCTGGCTCGTTTGATAGAAGTGGTTGGCAAGGAAGATTTTTCAAACTATCTGAAAAAGCACATTTTTGATCCCCTACATATGAATCATACAGTAAATGTGACACATACTCAGGAATTTTATACAAAAACGGGAGGCAACCTGGCAAAGGGATACTACTCATTATTTGGCACTTCTTTGCCTAAAGAAGAGCAAGACTGGTTTGTCTCTGGTTCAGCAGGAATGGTTTCTACAGTAAATGATATGTCTAACTGGCTAAGGTTGCAGCTAAACAATGGAACGATTGATAGTACACAACTACTGAGCACGAAGGGAATTAGAATCTTGCATACCCCTCCTACTGGTGTGAAAAGTAACTATGCCATGGGATGGAAAGCAGGCAACAATGGAGAACTGTCTCATGGTGGCATTCTCTGGACATACCAATCTGAGCAAACATTGTTAACAAAGGAAGGCTATGGGATTGTAGTATTATGTAACAATGGTATCAATGCTTTTCAGGATTTTCATGGATTTATGGAAGGAATAATCACACTTTTACGCAACCAACCTATAGGTGCATCTGGTATTTCAAATAATGGGTATGCGATGCTAAGTATATTGGCTATAGGAATAGCACTAGGAATGGGCATTTACCGACTTTATCGCAGTTCCAAGTGGATAGTCAATTATTCAAAAGGCTCTAAATGGCGATCCTGGTTCGTTCTTTCCTTACGATTGATACCATGCTGTCTGTTGATATTCATGCCTCACCTTATCGCTTTTGCATCTGGGAGGGTTTTACATTGGGAAGGTATTTTTCTTATGATGCCTGAGATAATGATCTGGTTGGGGATAGTGGCCATAGTGAATATACTGATTGCATGCAGACAACTTATCCTGCTTACCAAAGCCAGGAAATCTGACCTTATTGCGTCATAGTTAATCCAGATAAATTGCGACATGAAACATCAAAGTAACAAGGCCAACGTTTGAACTCCTCTTTCCAAATCTTCTTCTGACAATGAACCATAACTTAAACGAATACCGTTTACAGAACTATCAAAACTGTAGTCGTCAGGTGTAATGATTTTAATCCCTTTGGTCTGAAGTTGGGCAGAAACCTGTTCCCAGTTTACTTTCATTCTGGGAACAACCCAAAAAGCCAGTCCACCATCAGGAATAGTATAATCGGCTTTCTCTGACAGATACTTTTTTAGTAACTCTGCCATAAAATCTCTTTTTGATTTGTAATAATGGGTTGCCTTTCGCAGATGCCGTTTTATAGTACCATCTTTGATAAGTTGCAAAACAGCTTGCTCCATTATAACATCACCCTGTACATCTATAATTTTTCGTAAAGATCCAACCCTGTCAATCAAAGTAGTGTCGTTACTTACCAGATATCCGATTCTCAGTGCGGGAGCCACTACTTTGCTCATTGTGCCAATATATACATAGTGTTTTAGCTCTGTAAAACTTGATAATGGAAATACAGGTCGATATCCAAAATGAAATTCGTTATCGTAGTCGTCTTCAATAATCGTAAATCCATACACATTAGACAACCGAATAAGCTCAAGTCTTCGCTGAAGACTTAGTGTTACTGTCGTTGGATATTGCCGGTGTGGTGTGGTATAGATAGCATTTATCTTTTTACCTGATTTTAAGTGCGCTACTACATCTTCAATAACCAATCCGTCCTGATCTACCCGAACAGGCAATAGCCTGGCACCAGTTTGTTCAAATGCTTTCCAGGCAGGCTTGTATCCGGGATTTTCTACTAAAATGTATTTGTTCTTCTCCTGCAGACAGTGAGCTGTTAAATACATTGCCATCTGGCTACCTCTGGTTATACAGATGGAATGTTCATCTACCTGCATTCCCCGTTGGTGATTAAGCATTTGGACTACTGATTTTCTAAACTCTATATCCCCCAGTTCGCTACTATATCCCATCATCTGCCACCGGGCTTTTCGGTTAAAAATCTGTCGGTATGCTCTGGCTAGTTCTGCCACAGGTGCAATCTTACTATCCGGATGCCCATCATCAAAATTAATACGAAACACATTCAGTGTTTTATCCTTGGTAGTAACAGAGAAATTGCTAGCTGGATCTTTGACAAGGGAAGGCAATGTATCTGCCACAAAAGTCCCTTTTCGTTCTTTAGAAACCAGCCATTCCTCTGTCAGCAGTACATTCAACGCTTCCACTATTGTATTTCGGTTTACCTTCAACTCCTGTGCCAGTGCCCTGCTCCCCGGCAAGGCCGTCCCCCCTTTTACTCTTCCTGATTGTATATCTGCAATAATGGCATCAGCTATTTGGAGGTAAATAGCCTTCTCAGCAGTATAATCTAACTGGATTTCTAATTTCCATGGTCGAAGCATCTGGACTATCTATTTTTAGTAAAACTGTATCAGTATAGTAGTCCAAAGGTACTCTATTTTTGTAAGGCAATAAGGCAAAAAACATAAAATAAACTCTGCTATGACTAAACCAGAAACAACTTCAGCAGCAATGGAAATTCAGGAAGAACAAAAACAATTTAGCTCCAAGGATTTTCATAAAACTTATGCACGACCAGTATATGTAAAGCCATCCCATCTTATTCACAGGAATATAGTGAATGCAGGTGAGCATAATCAATTCTCAACCGAACGAAAACACCCTGTTTACTTTGTAGATTTACCCAGTAAGAATGTAAGTCTGACCATTGGCGGACTCTTACCTGGACAAGTAACCAACCGCCATCGCCATACCTACGAAACAGTCTTATATGTGCTTGAAGGCAAAGGGTGGACCGAAATCGAAGACGAACGCATTGAATGGCAGACAGGTGATGCCGTTTATATTCCATCCTGGGCCTGGCACAGACACCAGAATCTGAGCGATACAGAACCTGCAAAATATATTGCCTGTGAGAATGCTCCACAACTACAAAACCTGGGTGTTGCCCTTCGTGAAGAAGAAGGAAGAGATCTGTAACCAAAGAACAAACCTTTCTTTTTCAAGAATTATTATCCTTACCCACAACGTTTCAAATGAAGTCCATTTCATTCAAAGGCATAATAGCCTACCCAATCACTCCCTTTGACAATCAGGAAAAAGTTGATATTCCTTTGTTCAAAAAACAGGTAGATCGGTTAATTGTTTCAGGAGCACATGGTATTGCTCCTTTGGGAAGTACAGGTGTATTACCCTATCTGACAGACGAAGAAAAGGAGGCTGTCACAGAAGCTACTATGCAACAAGTGGCAAACCGAGTACCTACTCTGGTAGGTGTATCTAATCTTACAACAGATAAAACCATTTATCATGCCCGGTTTGCAGAAAAAGCAGGAGCCACAGCAGTAATGATTATCCCGATGAGTTACTGGAAACTTACTGATGATGAGATTGTACAACATTATGATGCAGTTGCTTCCAAACTATCCATTCCTATCATGGTATATAACAACCCGGCAACCGGCGGGGTAGATATGTCACCAGCATTGCTGAAACGTTTGCTGAAAATTCCCAATGTGACAATGATTAAGGAAAGTACAGGTGATATACAGCGAATGCACTATTTACGAAAGGAATTAGGTGAAGATGTTGCCTTTTACAATGGCTCTAATCCGCTGGCCCTAGCTGCTTTTGCAGCAGGTGCTAACGGCTGGTGTACCGCAGCTCCTAATCTGATACCGGAATTAACGACGCAGTTGTACAATACTATTCAAAATAATGACCTGGCTGAAGCACAACGTGTTTTCTATCAACAACTAGACCTATTGAAATTTATCGTATCCAAAGGATTGCCAAGAGCTATCCAGGCTGGCTTAAACATCCTGGGAGAAGACGGAGGACAGCTGAGAAGTCCGTTAAAGCCCTTGACAAATATTGAATCAGCAGAATTAAAAACTATTCTTTCACAAATTAACAAGTAAACAAAATGCCAAAATCAGTTTTTTATCATGCAGGTTGTCCTGTTTGTGTAAGTGCAGAACAGGATATTTTAACCCTTATTCCTTCTGAACAAGTTGAGGTAGTCCATCTAGGAACAGACAAATCAAAAGTTACAGAGGCCGAAAAAGCAGGTGTAAAATCTGTTCCTGCCTTGGTAACACCCAATGGAAATGTGTTGCACATTAACTTTGGTGCTTCAATAGAAGAGTTAAAATAATACCATTGAAATAATTAAAATACTAAGGTCCTGAAGGCCAGGAAATGATTGTTTGTATATATGGCAATTATTGACAGGTCTTCAGGACCTTAGTATTTGTAAGAGGATAGCCGTTAAATAAAAGAGATGCTATGGACTGTTGTACCTTATCTTCCTGCCTCCAGACTTCTGTTTACCATATTTTCCAACTGAGATTTGTGACGTTTCAAATGCATCTGGATAAACCAGAGCCATTCATACCGGGTAAGATACCCAACGCCGGGCAGCTCAAAATCCTGACAGATAATAGTCAGATCTTTTTCTCTGACAATAGCCAGGTCTTTATCCTTCACACGTTTTAGTTCAGTGATAAGTTCACTTTTTTCATGAGGGAGACTGTCTGGTTCCAGGCTTTCAGGTGACTGAAACTTTTGGTTCCAGTCCTCCCACCAGGGACGAATCTGAGGAAGACAGGAATCATACACACGATTTGTCGGAGTTATCTTGCTATCTGGAAGACCATCTGTAGCCAGCAAAATATGTGTAACCACCTGAGCTGGAGTCCAGCTTCCAGTAAAGGGAGCAGTATTTACAACCGATTCATCAAATTGAGAAATCATTGAGATAAAGGCTTCAAAGGCTTCTGCCAATGCCTCATAAAGTGTATCTTTTTCTGATGCAGGTATCATAGTGATCTTTTTTCACAAAGTTCACCATTTCTACTTCATTGAATGCTGTGTGTATCCGTCAAAGTATGGGTGGAATTGCGACAACAAATGTTTTATCTGATCATTTGTTGATAGATAAACAATACTTTACACTTCTAAAAACAAAAATTCTCCGAGGGAGACCTTCGGAGAATTTCAGTAACAAACCACTTACAACCTAAATTCGTATTTTTATATTTATATCAGACTTACATCTGAGGATATATCTGCTTGACTAACAATACAAAGATACTACATTCATACCCCCTTTGTAAAGTCATAATTTATTCATTACCATACACATATACCTTTTTTTCTTTTATTCGTAAAAGGAGCCTCTGCGCAGTTAAATCATTAAAACTCAATCCTCTACCTTAACAAACCCTCTAAAAAACCTTATATCTGACATGGAAAAGTGTAATTTCTGACCTTTTCCTCACATGAGACAAGGTAGTACTTTCCGTGTTTATGGAAATTCGCCAGCAAAGATTAAAAGCTATGTAAGCATCGAAGTTGAACTTTACAACAAACCAACATTGAACTTTTTAGCAAAGTAAACCCAGCATAATCTGTCGACTTTTGTAGAAACAAAAACAATCAACTCGATGAAAACAATTGATAAAATCTATGTAAACGGAGCCTTTGTAACTCCACACGGAACAGAAGTTGCTGAACTGATTAACCCAAGCAATAACACAGTAATTGGCACTGTCCAACTCGGTGATGTAGAAGATACACGTAAAGCAATTGCCAGTGCAAAAGCTGCCTTCAAATCCTTCTCACAGACAACCAAAGAACAACGTTTGGAATATCTGCAAAAGATGTATGAGGCAATAGCCAAGCGCCAGGATGAACTTACGGAAGTGATGGTTCGGGAATATGGGGGCACGCTGCAATTCTCCAAAATGAGTACACTCAATGCACTAAACAGTATTCAAAGTGCGATGGAGACGCTAAAACAAGTAGAGCTAGTACGAACTGTAGGCCAATCACAGGTGCATATGGAACCTGTTGGTGTAGTAGGTATCATTACACCCTGGAATGCAAGCAATAGTTTTATTTCTAACAAATTATCGACCGCCATCGCAGCAGGATGCACCGCAGTGATCAAACCTAGCGAGATGAGTGCGCTGCAAACGCAGATCCTTACAGAATGTTTGCATGAAGCCGGTTTGCCTGCTGGAGTGTTTAACATTGTAAATGGTCGTGGGGATGTAGTAGGCGCTGAAATCAGTCGCCATCCGGACATTGCTAAGATTTCATTTACAGGTTCTACTCAGGTTGGTAAATCCATTGCCCGAAATGCAGCGGATAGCATGAAACGAATTACGCTGGAACTGGGTGGCAAATCACCTAATATTATCCTGGAAGATGCTAATTTTGAAACGGCTGTTCCATTGGCGATTCAGGCAGCGTTTATGAATAGTGGACAAGCCTGTGTGGCAGGTACACGGTTATTAGTACCTGAAACGCACCTGGAAGAAGTAAAAAAACTAGTAAAAGAAACAGTTGAACACGTGAAAGTAGGAAACCCACAGGACGCAGATACCGCTGTAGGTCCTTTGGTAAGCAAAAAGCAATATGATCGTGTACAATCCTATATTCGGTTAGGATTGGAAGAAGGTGCAGAATTACTAACTGGAGGTATTGGACAGCCCTCAGGCCTTGAAGCAGGAAACTTTGTCAAACCAACTGTGTTTGTGAATGTAAACAACCAAATGCGTATTGCCAGAGAAGAAATATTTGGTCCTGTACTATCTGTGATCTCATATAAAACAGAAGAGGAGGCCATTGAGATAGCCAATGACACAGATTATGGATTGCAGGCATATGTTAGTTCCTCTGATGAGAAGCGGGCACATCAAGTTGCTGGGCAGTTACATGCAGGACGGGTACTGATCAACTGTCTGAAACATGATCCAATGGCGCCTTTTGGTGGCTTTAAGCAATCTGGACTTGGACGGGAATATGGTATCTTTGGCCTGGAAGCTTATCTGGAACCTAAAACCATTATTGAATAAACACTATTCCGGAATGGTTTACAGACAATTTATCGTTTGTAAACCATTTTCTTTACATTACTTTTTCTTTATGAGTACTAAGCCATCCACATTACCAATACAATATTCCTGTTATTTTCATCGTAGCAGAGCTGGAGAGCAATTTATCCCCGAACATACTATCAGTTATATTGTGTCCGGTAGTATGGAAATGAGTGATATCACTACCCGTCAGTCCTTTCAGCAAGGTGATATATACTTTTGTCGGCGTAATCAGTTGGCTAAATACGCCAAACAACCACCAGCAGATGGAGAGTATCGTTCTGTCAGTATCTATTTTGATCAGGATACGTTACGTAGGTTTAATCTGGAGTATGGGTATAAACCAGATAAGACAGTAAATACACCTGCATTTATTCCTCTGACCCATGTGCCAGTATTGATTAGTTATATGGAATCTTTACGGGCCTATGAGCAACTATTTACTCAGAAAGAAAACGAAGCTTTGCTGACTGTGAAGCAAAATGAAGCTCTGCTTCTGCTCTTACAACTAAAACCTGAGTTAAAGAATATTCTGTTTGACTTTTCAGAACCTGGCAAAATAGATCTGGAAGCTTTTATGAACCAGAACTACCATTTTAATGTAGATCTGCAACGGTTTGCCTATCTTACAGGTCGTAGTTTATCAACCTTTAAACGGGACTTTGAAAAAGTGTTTCAGGATACACCCAGTCACTGGTTGATTCATCGTAGATTGAAAGAAGCTTATTATCTTATCAAAGAGAAAAAGAAAACAGCTTCTGATGTTTATCTGGATCTGGGTTTTGAAGATCTGTCCCATTTTTCGTATGTATTCAAGAAAGCCTATGGGGTATCCCCTTCTATGGTTTAGTACTTCTTTTCAAGTCAAACGACTCTTTTATAGAGAACCCTCTATTAGATCTGGCAAATCTCTGTATATCCTATACCATGTTTCACTGTCAAGTTTCGTTGTACAAAGTACCCTCCGTAACATATCTATACGGATTTCTCTGGTAAACATCTTTTTCTTCGCCTCATTGAGAAAGTCAGGTTCCAGGTTTATAGCCTGTTCAAATTCATGAAACAATTCAATAACCTCTTCTCTCTTATAGGTATGATCTGCTAAAATAGATGCAAGTGTATTTGTACATATTGTAATAATTCCATTGTGTGTAGCAATAACAGCATTCAAATCCTTATATACTGTCCATTCCAGCATAGTCAGGGGTAATAATGAATCTGTTGGAGAATCCGATGCATTCTCTTCAGATTGAAGATATGGATGCTCATGCAATCGGTTGGCTTCTGCCTCCATACGGGCAATAATCCCTGTCAGTAATCTGATAACTGAAACTGGAGGGTTTGCTAAATGCTTCTTTGTTTGTTTAACTTCTGAACGAAATTCTTCTTCCGATTCAGCATTGGATTGTGCTGCCATAGTTTTCAGGTTATTAGTATATAGCCTTATTATTTCAACTATCCAAATAGTTGTGATTGTATTGGCGGCTCTCCTTTTACATATGAGCAATACAGTATACAACTATCACACCTTCAAAATGTTTATACCTATCTAAGGCGGATTGAGGATATATTTCAGCATACCAATATACTTACAGTCTCAAAAAGATTACAAGCAACACATTATTCTGGAATAGGCAGCTTTTTACTATCTTTTAGTACAGACAACACCAACATTGATTTCATCTTACCTATTTCACCTTGCCCATCCATTTGATCCATCATCAGATTCTGAAAGGATTGGAGATCACGAGTTACTATCTTTAACAATAATCACAGGAATTGGCACTATTGTGACACTCAATTACTTCATCCAACTGCCGCATCTTTATAATTAAACCCTGACGAGCAACTATATTACTATTTGATAAAGAAAAGAAGAAGACCTATTGAAGTATATCTGGAGGTAAGCTTTGAGGATTTATCCTATTTTTTGTTTGCATCCAATAAACATTTTGGGTATTCCCCAACTGAGTTGTTATCATACGTATTGATTTGGCATTTCAGAAGATATTTCCTAAACTTTGCCAGATCAAACAGTACTAACGACTATACATGAATGTGCTGGATTTTATAACTGAAGATATTGAGATCTACTTAGATAAGGCATTGAACGGTTTTACAAAACCAGTTCAGGTTTCTATTCTTGATTTGAACAAAAGCGAAACCGAAATTGCTACCATTCTGTCAATAGATAAAAATCTGGTTAAGGATCAGAAGGAAGCCTTAATTATACTCATAAACAGATTTCTTTATCTGAGATAAGAGTGGCTTGATTTCTCAATTTATACCAAAGAAGATATTTTAAGAAGCACCGATTGGTGGTTAAGACCCAGATATAGTGACTCTACTTTTCACCCTGATAAACCCATCGCAGAACAACCCGATTTACTAAGCTTCTATCTTCACCGTAGTCAGTCCGTTGTCATTACACATGAAAATAAAGTTGTAACCAGAGAAGAATTTCTTGCTTTATCACCTCTCAATAAGGAGAATATTCTACAAACGTCCGTTTCGCAATTTGACTGGAGCCAATTTGAAATATACATTGAGACAGATACCCAATTTATGTTTTTTCACTGGTATACGACCGCTTAATAGGTATACTTTTAACACCTGTTTATCTACTATTAAGAAACCTTACCTATATTTTTTCTCTCTTAAATTCCTCTAATGATAGATTTTAACTTATCTTTTTTTAGTTCAACATATACATACAAAATAATAATGATCCGAATCGAATTAATACCACTTGAAGGAATATACATAGAATCTATTGGAAGAGTGGAACTAGGTAGGTCAAAAGATGAAGTGGAAAGGATAATAGGTAAAGCTGATAGAGAGGATGGGCAACGATGGGTATATGACCACTACGAATTTCGATTAGATTTTGATAAGAATAATCAGCTTGAATTTATTGAATTCATATACGGACCTTTTCTGGAAAGAACGCAGCCTGAAATATTTGGAATTAAACCATTTGAAACAGAAGCAATAAAACTTGTAAACCTTCTAACGGAAAGAAATAATGGGTATGTAGACCTATCAGAGGCAAACCATGCATTTGCTTTTCATGAAATTTCAGTTGGGATTTGGAGAGATGCCACAGAAGCAGATATAGAACAAATGATATCAGAAATGAAGGAGCATGGAGAATTTGATGTAGCACAGAAAAAAATAAAAAATGAATTAGAAATGGCGAAATACTTTTGGACAATCGGTCTAGGAGTTAAAAATTATTATAAATAACTGCAATTTACATTTGTCAAATCCCTACTTACTAAGACAAGCTCTTACAACAGAATATGAATAACAAAGAAAATATAGGTACATTAACTTTAAAAAGATTTAATGGAGATGAGATTTGGAATATTACAGAAGGCGAATTTTCAATTTCTCCCCGAGATAATTACTATTTATTAAACATCTGGGTAACTTCATCAGGTGATTTAATTATGAAGCCAACTAATGATAATATAAGAGAAGAAGAGGAAGATAGCGATGAAAGAATACATCCAAGAATTGAACTACAGACAAAACTAAGCCAAGAACAATATCAAAATTTTATTGGGAAAAGTTTTAGCTTTCTCATTGAAGAAGTTCCAGAAGAAACAGATGATAACTTCTCTAATTTTTATTATCATGGGCATGAAGAAACTTACTCGAATCAAATTACAATCCTGAAAAAAGAAGCTGATAGATACCACATTCATAGTATCTCTTCTGCTACAGATTTTAACTTCTATGACGAGAGTAAGCCGGATAATGAAATAATCATCGACTGTTGGCTAGAGATGCAAACCCATAAAACAGGTTATTGGACAGTCTAAAAATTATATCCAGAACCTACTATAAGAATATACATATTCTATCTCTAGTGAAGGTTTGTCAGTTTGTGATTTTCAAGTAAGTTGAAGAAACGTAAATGTTCACCCAATTCTTTGGTAAACCAAACTACTAGTACACTTCCAATAACCCTCTATAAGGTTACTTTTTGGCAAAGATCACATTATAGGTATAGATTTGCTTTTTTTAATCAAATCAGCAGATCATAATAGTTAAATCTAACCCTCAAAATACCGCCTAATCTATTATTAATACATGAAATACTATTTGAGCCAAAGTAGCAGATTTTTCACAAAAACCATACAGATTACTCTTTCTATCTTATTTATTACAGTCCCAGCTTTTGCCAAAACAAAATCTATTCATCAGGAAAAGTTTGTTCGTATTGGCGGAATTGAACAGTGGATTACCATTCATGGAGCGGATAGTACCAAACCTGTCATATTGTTTTTACATGGCGGTCCGGGAAGTGTTATGAGTGCTTATGATAATACGATATATGGAGCATGGGAGAAAGACTTTGTTCTGGTTAGTTGGGATCAGAGAGGAGCAGGAAGGACATTTGGTAAAAATGCTCCCAAACAACACGATGAAGAATATTGGATCAACAATCCATTGACCGTTGACCAGATGGCAGCAGATGGTATTGAGCTTTCAGAATATCTGATTAAACATCTTCAACAACCCAAAATCATATTGATAGGTACCTCCTGGGGATCTGTGTTGGGAGCTACGATGGCTCTGAAAAAACCAGAGCTTTACTACGCCTATATTGGACATTCGCAAGTAGTAAATGGTACTGAGACATTAGTCCATGCCTACCATACGGTATACAAACTTGCTCAGAAAGCAAACGATAATGAATCTATCAATAAGCTCACAATACTAGGTGTTCCTCCTTATGATGATGCAAAAAATACAGGACAGTTATTTCGTATCATCAAAAAATACGAACGAGAGAATTCTGTACCTGCCCCCAATACATGGTGGAGGCTAGCCCCTGCATACGATAATGAAACAGACGCCAGAAACCGGGAAGATGGAGATGATTATTCTTTTATTAATTATGTAGGACACAAAAAACTTGGCATCAAAGCGATGAGTGCTACAGTTGACTTTATGAAGAATGGACTTACCTTTCAGTTGCCTGTATATATTATTCAAGGAGAAGCAGACATCTTAACACCACAAGAACTCACAAAACCATATTTTGATAAGCTAAAAGCTCCTCACAAAGAATACTTTTTAGTGCCGGGAGCGGCTCATGGGCATAATCAATCTGTCATTGATACCCAATACAAAGTTGCAAAAGCATGTATTGCCTCTCTTCAGAAAAAGAAGTAAAGACAAAATCACTCATTGGATATTCAGGCATCCCTGCAAGTTGATACTTATGAGTCATCCCAAATGTAGTTTTTTTATGCCGGACTACATTCAAGATGACTCATATCTTTTGTGAAGTGCAGTTCATATACCTTAGATCATACTTAGCCTGTGCGAAATGGGCGTTCTGCTAAAAATGGATTTAGGTGTAACTTATTCTGTTGCTATATATATTATCGACAATGGTCCTTTTTTCGTGATACCATCTATCCCTAACTCTAATCTGGTATTGGAAATAGATAGTATCTTTACTCTCTCCTCGCGTTTTTTAGTACTATTCTCAATTAGAACAAGTTCATTTGTATTCTTATCTATTCTCCAGGATCCTTTTATTGTTTTAGTAGCCTGATCATCCACTAATGTTGTGAGTAAAATCCCTCCTTGCTGGTATTCGGTTGTACTACCAGTCAATCGGTTTAAAAAATAATCTATCATTCCTTTAACAAACTTGTCAGCTTCGGGATCTGAACCTGCTTCAAAGCTTTTTTCTATTGTTTTTTTAGTAGCCTCTGCGTCAAATTTCCATTTTCGAATCAGATATTGTTCTGTAGTATCACTTTTAAAGGAACTGAATGTAACATACACGAACAGAGTAAATAGGTAAAAATTCTTTTTCATTAGTGGGTAAATGATAGTTAAAATTTATAGGCAAAGATAGACAAGTATTTTTCCTCATCTGAATTTTTTAGTTCAACTTTGCCTCAGCAGACCTTTCATTTTTAAGAGCGTTGTCCGCTTTAATTCTAGTCCACATGGACATTGTAATCCTAACTAATTATCGCCCCATTACTTATGAGTATGAATTTGCAACTTAAAGCAATCACAGCCAATCATCGTATTGTTACCAAGATGGGTTGGGGACCAGTGAATGTTTATCATTCAGAAGAAGTGAAGGAAATTGCCAACACACTAGAGTCACTGGAGGAAAGTATACTGATAGAAGAGTTTGATCCACAACATTATATTGAACAGCAAATTTACCCACGTCATTATAAATGGAAGAACGATGATATTTATAATATGCTGAATCAGTTCAAAAACCTCACCTCTTTTCTGAAAAAAGCCTCAGATAATGGAAAAGGAATGTATAGACTAGTTGTCTAGAGGTAGATAAGACAGGCCAAGATTCCTTTTAATGACTATAATAAGAAGGGAAGGCAATGAATGCATCGTTTTATTCCTTAACCAAAATAAGTGTCGTAGGGAAAATCTGAGAGATTTTCTGCAATCTCTCAGATGAATAATGTGTGCGGCTTATTCGGTAAACCAACTTAGCTACCTTTTTTCTTTTTGAGAAATTCCTTTTCCAACTCGTTAAGCTGGGCATTATATCCCTTTTTATCGATAAAAGCAGAGGGATTATAACTCTGTCCAGGTTTGTGTTTGCGATGAAGGTCACATTGACTTGCATGAGCAGTCAACCAGATATCAAAGGACAACTTTTTCATAGACTGCAAGGTATAGGCATAGTCTTGGGTAATTTCAGGATATTCAGGTATTGCAGCAAAGTCTTTATCTGTAACAATGGTAGGCATATTGACAAGCAGTACCCGATAAGAACGATTTGTATCTTTTACGTCAAACAAAAAACTACTTGACCCTTTGGTATGACCCGGATGATGGAGCATCACCAGTCGCATTTCACCTAGTTGAATGGTGTCTCCATCCTTCAGTAGACGATCTACCTGTACAGGTGCGAATGTACTTACCGAACCACCCAATGCATAATCTGACTTTCCTCCATCTTCTGTTGCTGGGGCATCTTTCTGATTAATCATTAGTTTCGCTCCGGTTACTTTTTTTATAGATGCCATAGCTCCCATATGATCATAGTGAGCTTGCATGTTTAATAAGATCTTGGTATCGGAAAATCGAAATCCTAATGTTTCGATATTCCCCTTGATGATTGGCTCTGAATCAGCAAGTCCGGTATTAATAAGAATATTTCCCTGCGAAGTAGTGATAAGGTAACAAGCCAAGTCGTATGTACCGACATAATATAAGTTACCTGCAATTTGAAAGGGAGCAAAAGGCTTACTCCATTCAGCAGGAACACTTTTAGGTTCCTCTACTTGTTGAGCCAATGAATTTGTAAAGGCCAAAGAAAGACCAAATAACAAAAAGATCACTTTTAGATTCATATTATGTAGGTTGAGATGGTAATTGAGGTCGTATGGATTCAGTTGTTTTTAGAATTGGTTGAAAAGAAGGAAGCAAATTAAAAAATAGGCAGGATAAAGCCACCGTTACGAATTTTCAATCCAGAGTAACGCCACATCTCTGAATTCCTCATTAGAGTCCTTAAACAAAATAACCTACTGTTTTTCAGTAGGTTATTTCTAGTAGTGACCACGACTGGACTCGAACCAGCACACCCGAACGGGCACTACCCCCTCAAAGTAGCGTGTCTACCAATTCCACCACGTGGCCAGATAGCAAGGGATTTTGTGGTACAAATATAGAGCATTTTCCTAAATCCAATACCTGCTAATCATTTTTTTCATAAAATTTACTGAGGTCAAAAAAAATGGTATGGTTTTTATGAATATACTATTCAACAGTCAGTAACAATAGCTGACATCACACTCAATACACTTATTTTTAAAGTTATGAAAGTTAACTATTTAGCAATCAGCTTGCTTTTTCTAATTGGATTAACCAGGCTTCAGGCTCAAACCACACCCAATCAACCCTGTGTCAAAAAAATTGAAGTTACAGGCAGTGCAGAAATGGAGGTAATTCCGGATGAAATTTATTTCAACATTTCACTAAAAGAATATTTTACAGACAAATCCAATAAAACAAAAGTTGCTATCGAAACGCTGGAAAAACAACTTCAGCAAGCAGTAAAAGATGCAGGAATTGCGAAAGAAAATCTTCAAATTGAAAACATATATGGTGGCACTCCAAACTGGTGGTTGTATACTAATAAGAAGGAAAAGCCAACGGATATTCTGGAAAAGAAACGATATGTATTAAAGGTAAGTGACCTGTCAAAGATTGACAACATCCTCTCCAAAGTAGATGGCAAAGGCATTGAGAATGTCAATATTGGTCGGTATAATCACTCCAAAATGGCTGAATACCGTAAAGAGCTAAAGATAAAAGCTCTTCAGGCTGCTAAAGAAAAAGCGGGTTATCTGCTACAAAGTATTGGCGAACAAGTAGGTGGAGTATTGGAAGTACATGAATCCGGAGATACAGAAGGTATGCCAATGCCTTACAATCAAGCATACTTGTCGAACAGGATATCACAGGTAGCAATGGAAGGTGGAGATGCTACAGGTTCTGAAATTGATTTTAAGAAAATTAAGATCCGCTACGAAATCCAGGCCTTTTTTTCCATTAAATAAGAAACTAATTCTGTAACTTGACGCTGACCGGACGAAACTCCGGTCAGTTTTTTTATTTTCAGGCAATTGAGAGATAGTCTAAAGGTGAAATTGAAAAAGATACGCTTTGAAAATTCAACACAAAAGCGAAAATTTCGTTCTTTATAAAAAACTGTCAGATTTGTTCATTCGTTACGCTCGTCGCTTATATTTGCCAAATGAGTTTTCTGTATCCTTCATTTTTGTTCGGTCTGTTTGCGGTAGCCATCCCGATAGCCATTCACCTGTTTAATTTTCGCCGTACCCGTAAGGTATATTTTACCAATGTCGCCTTTCTGAAGGAGGTAAAAACAAGTACCAATTCGTTTCGGAGACTAAAGCAGTGGCTTATTCTGGCAACCCGTATCCTCTTTATTACATTTCTGGTATTGGCATTTGCCCAACCCTTTATCCAAAGTCCCAAACAACAAAGTTTGTCTAGTCAGGGAAATACAGGTATCTATCTGGATAATTCGCTGAGTATGCAGAACGAAACAGGCAAACGTCAGTATCTGCAGTTGGCTACAGATGAAGCGGATGAATTGCTGGGTGCACTACCCAAGACACCCTCTATACAACTGCTTACTAATGACTTTGAGAGCCGGGATCAATACCTGGCTACTCCTGATAAACTAAAAGATCGTCTCACAGAGATCAACTTCTCTCCTACTTCCCGGACGCTGGAAAGTATCTACAAAAGGCAAAACAACCTGCTTTCACGAAATTCTCCCTCCACTCAAAACCAGTTTATATGGTTTTCTGACTTTCAGAAAAGCACGGTTGGTGATCTCAATAAGTTAAAAATTGATACCAATAGCCGTATTTTTCTTGTACCTGTACAAACCGAAGAAACAGCCAATTTGTATGTAGATTCTGTGTGGTTAGCTACTCCATTTGTGAAAGAAATGGAAACAAATACGTTGAATGTACGGTTGGTCAATACGGGCAAGGATGCAGTAAAAAACCTTCCGGTTAAGCTTTTCTTGGATGAAAAACAGGTTTCTTCGTCTTCTGTAAACCTTGATGCCAACAATTCTGTGGTAGCCGCATTTGATTTTCTGGTAAAAGAAAGGGGTTTGAAGAAAGGTAGAATATCCTTTGAAGATTTTCCGGTTACATTTGATAACGACTTCTATTTTGTCTTGAATGCCTCGCCAACTATCAATATTGTACATATGTTTGGAGGTGCTACCGGTAATTATATCCAGAACCTTTTCAGCAACGAAACTATATTTCAGGCTCGTAGCCTCAATGCTCAGAATGTTGACCCTACATTGCTGAATACAGCAGATCTGGCTATTCTGGACGGTGTTACAGACCTCAGCGGCTCTCTTCCAACTTCACTGGAAGCCTTTGTGAAAAAAGGTGGCAGTTTGATTATTTTTCCAGGCCCTGCCAACAATAGTACCATCTATGGGTCATTACTAAGTCGATTAGGTGTACCATCACCTCAGAATACAACGTCGCCAGATAAAACATTTGAAGCGATTGATGCTCCGGATACACGTAATCCATTTTTTGAGTCAATCTTTGAAAATACAACACAAAAAGAACGTATGGCAATGCCAGCAGCCAATCCGGTCTGGCAATGGACAGGTCGTGGCAGTTCGTTGCTGCGTCTAAAAACAGGAACTCCCTTCTTAAGTCGTTTTGATGTGCAACGAGGCAAAGTATACCTGTGTGCATCTCCTCTCACAGACAATTTTAGCACATTCCAAAAGCATGCTCTTTTTGTACCTATATTATACAAAATTGCAGCACTAAGTAAATCACAGGAACGTCTTTCTTTCTCCTTTCAGGAACCAAGTATAGTAGTTGAAATCAATGAAGCAGGCAAAGAACCTGTTTTTCATCTGAAAAGAGATAATCTGGAATTGATCCCTTCTCAACGCATCAGTGGAAAACAGTTATTGTTCGACATTCCGGAAAATTCGCAAACAGGAAGCAAACAACTGGCAGAAGCAGGATATTATGAACTTACCCTGAATGGCAAAGTGCAAAAGATACTTGCCTTTAATTACGACAAGAAAGAATCTCAGCCTGATAGCTACTCTCCTACTGAGTTGAAACAAATCTTTGGCAGATATAAGAATGTACAAATCTTTAGTGCACTCAACGAAGGCGAATTTGTCAATGAGTTCAAGTCAGAAAGTCAGGGAAAGAATTTCTGGAAATATTGCCTGATTGCAGCTTTATTCTTTTTACTAGCTGAAATTCTGATTATCCGGTTTGTAAAAGGATAGGCTTTATTCATCTCCTGCATAAGAAGTTGTATAAAGAATAAACCAAATTGTACAATGTTTGTGATCTGGTTTATTCTTTATATCTTGTGAAGATACACCCATGATCCCAATATTGAGTTATTCCCAATCTATTACACCATAATTAGTTTCTATTCAATTACCTTATCACATGTTTTTTGCCAAAGCATCCTATTTTATAGTACAAAGTCTGTTTCTTTCCCTCGTTTTCAACAGTTCTGTTTCTTCCCAAAGTAAATCACCCAAAGCTACTCTTGTTAGCCAGGAATTTATACTAAACAACCCTCCTTTTGCTGCCTGCCATGCCTCTACAATAGTTAGTTTCCCAGATAAGAGTATTCTGGCATCCTGGTTTGCTGGAGCCTATGAGAGCAGTCCGGATGTATGTATCTGGATTGCCCGTAATGTCAACAATCAGTGGAGTAAACCTGAGAAAGTAGCCGATGGGATTATCAATGATACACTCCGTTATCCCTGCTGGAACCCTGTATTATTCTGTTCCAAAACAGGCAAGCTATTCCTGTTCTATAAAGTAGGTAAGTCCCCCCGTGACTGGTGGGGAATGGTAAAATATTCCAAAGACAATGGAAAAACCTGGTCTGCTGCCGAAAAATTACCCAATGAAATGCTGGGTCCTATTAAAAATAAACCCGAGCAGTTAAAGAATGGAGATATCCTTTACCCTTCGAGTACAGAAAGTGCAGATGAAAAAGTATGGAACATTCATTTGGAGAAGACGGATAGCGAAGGTAAAAACTGGAAGAAAATCACGATTGCCTGTGATACATTCGGGGTTATTCAACCGAGTATCCTGGTTCATTCGGATAAAACCTTGCAACTGCTTTGTCGTAGCCGTCAGAACAAAGTTGTGCAAACATGGTCACATGATAACGGTGCTACCTGGGAGCCATTATCCACTATAGATGTACCCAATCCCAACTCAGGTACAGATGCAGTGACTCTTCGTAACGGCTACCATATACTGATATATAACCCCTTACTAAAGGGACCAAACTGGTTCAATGGCCGTTATAAACTCAATGCAGCTATTTCCAAAGATGGTATTCACTGGACAGATGTGTATAAACTGGAAGATGAAACCAAAGGAGAGTTTAGCTATCCTGCTGTGATTCAGAGTGCAGATGGACTGGTTCATATCACTTACACCCATGACCGGAAGAATATCAAACATGTGGTATTGAAAGTAGATTAGTTAACATTTATTAAAAAGCTTTATCAACTGAAAAATATAAACCATGAGTCTATGCATTAAAAATAGTGTAGACTCTGGCTTACTTTTCACGAGTATAAAAAACAAGTATAACCGGTATAACAGGCCTCACTTACAGGTATTTATATTTGTAACCAATTGGATAACTGTATGTAACCAGCGTAACTCACCTAATTACCCAATAAGATCCTGTCCTGAGAGATCCTTATAGCGTGAATATTTCTATGCAAATCAAGGGTTTGAACTGAGTTATACCCATAAAACTTTTTGCGGTGAATTCAGGTCAAACATAAAACTTGCGGTTGATTCTATGCAAAAACTTTTTTGCGGTTAATTCAACGCATCAGCAATTTTTGGTAAACTCCAGGCAAAGATTATTTTCTTCCAGATAAATCAAACTGCTTCTTCCATTTGCTGTGTGCATAGAATTATACGCATGCTCCACCTACACGTTATAAAAGGCTCAAAAAGTTTTATAAGCTGATTTTAGATCGCTGAATTCTTCCTAATCCATCTATCCCAATCACCCCATCATGTGAACAGCCAGAAATTAGGATGGATGATCTTTGTTTTCATAAATTACCTTGCTGAAATTATTTATCTGGTAAAGATGGGTTACAAAGTAGCATCTCATTCATAAAGGAATATCTGCTCAGCTAAAACACAACGCTTGTCGACAATCAATAACCAAGTAACTTTATCCCAATGAAAACCATTTCAAAATCAGGATTACGCCTATGGGTCTTTTTTACAATTTTCACAAGTACACTACTGGTTACCTCTTGTAAATCGGAAGAAGAAGGAGATGCAGCGTCTCTAGATAAAAAGGCAAGTATTGAAATGCCTGTACAGGTTAATCACATTTCTGCAGACAAAGACGAACTGGTGATTACGTATACGATATGGAAAGACAATGTTGCCATCGGAACCAAGGTTGTTCGGGATACTATTCCAGCGTTAGGCCTACAATTACAGGAAGCAGAAAATGCAGACGGGGACGTTATTAATGTACAGGTCCCAACTGAATACAATATCTATGTTACATTAAAACCAGGAAATCCGCTTCCAGAAAACCAATAACAGCATTTTCTGCTAAAGAGTTATCTAAATGAAAAAGAGCCAATTCATCAATATAGCGTTAGTTGTGGCTGTACTCTCAGCTTCAGCCTGTTCGAGTAAAGAAGACAAATCAGCAAAAAACTCGCATTTGTATCTCCGTTCTGATACAAATGCGCACTATACGCACGTTTACCATCCTTATCGATACCATGGATTTTCTCCTGTAGGTTTGTATTTCCTTTCTACATTAGGTCGTCCTGTGTATCGTTCAACAGGGTACGAATCGTATTCAACACCTCACTCCAGCACAGCCAGAAGCCAGACTATTTCACGAGGTGGATTCGGAAGATCTGCTTTTAGTGTAGGCTCAGGACGAAGTTAAGGGAGTTATCATTTATTTGTATCACCACACATTACCTACATGAAACGCATTGCAATTACCCCACGAAACTTCTGGCAAAACAAAGTAGAAACATTGGGGTTTGGTTTTCATTCGCTGGAAGGTATAAAATATTGGGACGAATCGGCTTATTATCAATTCACCTATCTACAAATTGAACAGTTGGAGAAAGCTACCAATACTCTGCATGAGATGTGTCTGGAAGCTGTGCAATATGTAATGGATCATAACCTCTATCATCTGTTTCACATTCCGGCGTCTGTTATCCCATTAATAGAAAGAAGCTGGGAAAACGATGAACCCTCACTATACGGAAGATTTGATCTGGCTTATGATGGAATTCATCCTCCCAAAATGCTGGAATACAATGCAGATACCCCTACCTCTTTGTATGAGGCTGGTATTGTGCAATATTTCTGGTCAGAAGAAGTACGTCGTGGAGTAGATCAGTTTAATTCGATTCATGAAAAGCTGGTAGATTATTTTCGTTCAGTAAAATCCTATCTGAAGCCTGGAAAAATCTATTTTACCTGTATCAAAGACTCACTGGAAGACCTGACTACGGTAGAATATATCCGGGCCTGTGCACTCGAAGCAGAATTAGTGACTGAGTTTATCTATATAGACGAGATTGGGTGGGATTCAAAGACACAGACCTTTGTCGACAATCAGGAGGTGGACATGCAGAATATCTTTAAACTGTATCCATGGGAATGGATGGTACATGAAGAATTTGGTAAAAATCTGGTTACAGACAGAAACCATACACTCTGGATTGAACCTGCCTGGAAAATGATATTGTCCAATAAGGCGATTTTGCCTATTCTCTGGCAGCTATTTCCTAACCATCCCAACCTGCTTCCCTCTTATTTTGAGAAACCGGCCTCATGGGATACCTATGTAGCCAAGCCCTTACTAAGCCGTGAAGGTGCTAATGTGGAAATTGTAGAAAATGGCAACACCATTCTGGAAACAGAAGGAGAATATGGAGAAGAAGGCTTTATTTTTCAGGAGTTTTACCCACTGCCTGAATTTGAAGGCAACTATGCAGTAATTGGTTCGTGGGTCATCGGGCAGGAATCTGCCGGTATCGGTATTCGCGAAAATACAACACTGGTAACGAACAATACGAGCCGATTTATACCTCATGTAATTGTATAAATATAAACCCTCCCTTCCACTCAAACAACACACATCAACGTTGTTTGAGTGGAAAAGCTATTTTTCTTCGCATATTTTATCCATCCTGTTATTGGGATGAATTGAGTTTAACAGAAATATTTTGCATTTGCTGTTCAATATCAAGTGATTTATACTTAATGCAAAAATCAAAAACTAGTACATCCTTGTAAACTCCTTTTCCTTCATTACTTTTGCAGCGGAAAAAACGTTATCCCTCCCAATGACAAAAATTCTCATCCAATCAGCCCAAATTCTGGATTCAGCTTCGCCTTTTAACGGGCAGACCAAAAGCATTCTTATTGAAAATGGAATCATTACACAGATTGCGGATCAGATCAGTATACAAACAGACCTTACCATTGATCAGCCTAATTTGAAAGTTTCAACAGGCTGGGTAGATATGCGTGTCTCTGCACCAGATCCAGGCTATGAGTACAGAGAATCTTTGCGTTCGGTTCGGGAAGCTGCAGCAGTGGGAGGTTTTACGGAAATCGCATTGTTACCCAATACACAACCGATTATTCAGACCAAAGGATCTGTAAGTTATTTAACTCATACAGGCAGTAACCATGCAGTAAAAATTCATCCGATTGCAGCGGTAACCATCGATGCACACGGCAAAGATCTGACAGAGATGATGGATTTGCATCAGGCTGGAGTAATAGCTTTCTCAGATGGTCATGAACCTCTCCAGAATTCTGACATGGTATTGAAAGTACTACAATACATGCAGCCATTTGGGGGATTGTTTATCAACCGACCGGAAGATACCTTGCTCACCAAGTTTGGAACCATGAACGAAGGTCTGCCAGCCACAATGTTAGGCATGAAGGGAATGCCACGCATGGCTGAGAGTATGATGATTATGCGTGATCTGCGTATTCTGGAATATACAGGAGGCAAAATACATTTTACCTGTATCTCAACAGCAGAGTCAGTAGAATTAATCCGTCAAGCCAAGCAAAAAGGCTTACAGGTAACCTGCGATATTGCAGCACACCAGATTGCCTTTACTGATGGCGATTTAATGGAGTTTGATACCAACCTGAAGGTAAATCCTCCTTTCCGTGGACAAAGTGATATAGATGCGTTGTGGATAGGTCTGGCAGATGGAACCATTGATGCCATCGTATCGGATCACCATCCATTGGATGTGGAAGTAAAAAATCTTGAGTTTGATCTGGCATCTTTTGGAATTATCGGACTGGAAACGGCCTTTGCTGTTCTGAATACACACAATACCAAACTTTCTTCCGAACAACTTATAGCACTTCTAAGCAAACAACCACGTCATATTTTAGGCTTACCAACCATCTCAATTTCTGAAAATCAACCTGCCAATCTGACTCTTTTTGATACAGATACAGAATGGACATTTACAGATAAAGACATTCGTTCCTTATCTAAAAATACTCCATTTATTGGCAAGAATTTTAAAGGGAAAGTGTGGGGAGTGATTAATCAGGGACAGGCAAAACTTGTCAGACAGAATTCTGAAATTCGTAATTCAAAATAAATGAATCCGTATTTACGTATTGCGTTAATATTTGGTACAGTAGCCGGACTTTCTGGAATAGCCTATTTTTTAGTGCTCCAATATGAAGTTGGAGAACCTGCTTTAACGCGTTTAAGTACATTGGATATTATAATAACCCTCCTTTGTATCATTTATGCAATGGGCTATTTCAGAGACCGAAAACAAAATGGAGTATTGCATTTCTGGGAAGGAGCTGTAATCGGAATGGGAACTGCTATCATTGGTACGTTATTAATGTGTCTGGTGATTTATGGTATTGTTGTATTTCTGGATCCGGATGTATTCAAAAACTTTATTCTGTATCTACAAAAAGATATGTCTCAACGGCTCACTAGCGATGTGATTACTAAAAGTCCTCAACTTCAGCAAATGATCCGAACACAACTGGCAGCTCTCCCTCAGATTACACCATTTGATACCATTTTCTTTCCAGGAGGAGCATTTGTCAAAAATATAGGGATTGAAATTCTGGTAATAGGGATGATTGCAGCAATCATGCGCAAAAATGTAAACCACTTATCACAAAAGCAGGAAACAGAAGTAAAAAAGAAGAAATAAGTTTGTAGAATAGCGTACCCTTACAGCGTTCACTTCTTTGTAAGTACATATATTTTCTAAACAAACCACTTACCCTGATTTTATGGAAACAACACAACAACCATCTCCGGTACCTTATGCACTTCGTTATGGTTTATACGCAGGCCTGGTACTTACAATAATTGGTGCGATTTTAAATATTACGGAACTATCTTTTAATCAAGCAATAGGTTATCTCTCCACTCTACTTTTTTGGGGAGCCCCAATTGTAGCGATTATTTTAGCTTTAAAAGATTTCAGACAAAACAATGGTGGATATTTAAGTTTAGGACAGTCAATTGGGCTTGGGACATTGCTTTGTGTAGTTATGGGGCTTGTTTCTGGAATCTTTACTACTCTGTATGTTAAGGTAATCGACTCTTCATTTGCAGAAAAAGTAATTGATAATGCCAGACGACAAATGGAAGAAAAAGGAACTATGAGTGATGAACAAGTGGATCAGGCTATTGAAATATCTCGTCCGTTTACAGAGGCTATGTTTACCTATAGCTTTATAATAAGTCCAATACTATATGCTATTATTGGTGTAATTTTCTCCCTTATTATTGGAGCTATCATGAAAAAAGATCGTGATGTATTTTTACAATAATTCTTTCTATAATGAGAGAGCTTATACGTTAACTATGTATATACTCTCTTATTATTCATTTATTTACAGCATTAATGTCTGAAAAACCTCAAATTTCGGTAGTAATACCCGCCAAGGACGAATCTGAATCTTTACCCGAGCTTTGCGAATGGATAGCGAGGGTAATGAAAGCGAATGCGTTTACCTATGAAGTCATTGTTATTGATGATGGTAGTACAGATGATTCCTGGGATGTGATACAACAAATTTCACAAAAGAATCCAGCAGTTAAAGGCATACAGTTTAACAGAAACTATGGCAAATCTGCCGCATTGCATGTAGGCTTCCGGAGTGCAGTGGGTCATGTAGTAATTACCATGGACGCCGACTTACAGGATAGTCCGGACGAAATACCTGAACTCTATACCATGATCACTCAACAAAAGTATGATCTGGTATCGGGCTGGAAAAAGAAACGGTATGATCCTATCAGTAAAACTATACCGACCAAATTATTTAATGGTGTAACCCGCTGGATCTCCGGCATTCAGTTGCATGACTTCAACTGTGGCCTGAAAGCCTACAATAGCCGTGTAACCAAAAACATAGAAGTATACGGAGAGATGCATCGCTATATTCCCTTAATAGCCAAATGGAGTGGATTCTCAAAGATTGGCGAAAAAGTGGTAGAGCATCGTCCCCGCAAATATGGTCATACTAAATTCGGACTCGAACGGTTTGTCTTTGGCTTTCTGGATCTGCTTTCAATTTCGTTTGTGACCCGCTACCGGAAACGTCCTATGCACTTCTTTGGGACTCTGGGTTCACTTTCTTTTCTCTTTGGAGCCATTGTAGCCATCTGGCTTATTATCGACAAAGCCTATAACAACCTGTATCTGCACAAAACAGTACGTAGCGTTACGGATCAACCTTTGTTTTTTGTAGGTCTGGTAGCCATTATTCTAGGTGCACAAACCTTTCTGGCAGGCTTTCTGGGCGAAATGCTCACCACATCCAACCCACAGAAGGCAAATGATTATCTGGTTGCAGATAAAGTAGGATTTTGAGTGGAATAGCTGTTTGACAGCTATTCCTTTTATTCTTCATTCTCACAGCAAAATATCTATCTTCAGTATCAGGCCATCTTACTGAATTCCCGGATGGAGCACCGGATACCCCTCATTTATCTGTACGTGATACTTTTTATGGCTCTATGTGTATCCTGTATTAGCATTGACTGCTGTTCACATGGGAAATACAAACAACAATCCACCAGTTACTACGTCATAGCAGTGAAAGCTTCAATTAGATATTTTCTGGCAGACTAATGGAAATTATGGGAAGATAGACCAACTCATCTCCAGTAAGGAAGTCATACTGAAAAGTTTGGATGCAGTATTTAAACAACAAAAGAACATTCTCCAATATTCTTCCATACTATTGCCTATACTCAGAAGCGCTGAACCTTCAAAGTATCAGCAAGAATGTATTATTACCTCAGTGACTTTTTGTACATCTGGAAAAACAAAAATGGTAAAAAGTCAAACGCAAACAATAATGTGCCTGCAATTAATAGTAAGTCTGCTCCTCGTAAGTTAAGCAGTTTACATACAATAGCAATACCCGTTAAGAAAGCACTAACCAATCCCAATCCTACCTTTATCTGATTTGTTGTATTTGTAACCAGCATTGTACTAAACTGATCAATAGCCAGTAATGGAAGAAACAACAATACTAACCCCAGAAATCCATAGGTAAACAATTGATCTGCGCCAAGCCAGTTCAGAAGTTTAAAAAGCCAGCCCAAACTAATACTAACCGAGGCCAGCAAGCCAATTGAATACAATAGCTCTTTCATTGTTACAATTTGTTTAGCATGTAACAAGAATTTACAAAAAATATCTCAACAGCCTAGCCCATAGACGGTTTTCTGAAAGTTTCACAAAAATATTTTTCAACTACGTATACATGTACGTAGGAAACTACATATATTTATACAAAAACAAACGTCTATGAACAAGTTCATCATCAAACCGTTACAAAACGAACATTGCAGGCAGATTCAGGAACTGATTCTGCCAATACAGCAACTGGAGTTTAATATCCCTGTCACCTTGGAAGCTCAATCTGACCTGTTTGATATTGAAACCTATTATCACAATACAGGCGGTGGATTCTGGGGTGCATTTGATGAGAATAAATTAGTAGGAACAATTGCACTTATTGCCACAAGCCATCAGGCTGGAGCTATTCGAAAAATGTTTGTCAAAAAGGAATACAGAGGCAGAGACTATGGTATAGCCCAAAGCTTACTGGAAATTCTGTTTGTATACAGCAAAGAACACCAGATTAAGGATCTTTATCTTGGAACAGTAGAAGTACTACGGGCAGCCCAGCGTTTTTATGAACGAAATGGATTTCAGCCATTACTTAAATCAGCGCTTCCCTCCTATTTCCCGATTATGCCTGTTGATACACTATTCTATCACCTGCATTTAAATCAAGCTTGATTATGAGCACTATAGATGAAGCAGGCTTATTAGCCATTGCAAGCAGACTACAACGACTCAGCGAACTCATTCGTAAAGATGGACAGCAGATATACAAAGCCCATCAGATCGACTTTGAACCTAAGTGGTTTCCTGTCATGTATGCCTTACATAGCCGAACAGTCCTAAGTGTAGTTGAGATTGCGGCAGAAATCGGATATACACATCCCTCCACAATCAGTTTGTTAAAAGAACTGGAAAAGCAGAAACTCATCCAATCCAAACGAGACAAAACCGATGAGCGAAAACGACTGATACAATTGAGCAATAAGGGCAAACAACTGGTGGAACAAATGAAACCTGTCTGGTCAATAATGACGGCAGCCATTGCAGATCTTACTGACACTCAGCACAATCTAATGCAGGCAATTATCGAAGTTGAAGAACAATTAAAGAAGAAAAGCTTTTCTCAGAGAGCTCAGGAGATAACTGAAAAAAGAAAAACAACTACCTAAACAGATAAAGATGAATCAGACTATCTATATCATTGGCGCAGGGGCAATAGGAAAAGCCCTGGCTGTATTTCTGAAAAAACAGGGAAAGACAGTCATTCTGCTACGGGGCAGTGTGGATACAGGCTCTAGTTCAACAGAAACTATTCAGGTAACTTTGAGTGATCAAACAATTGTAGAAGCTTCCGTTGAGGTGGAAACTTTATCCAATCTATCTGAACTGAAAGGTATTATTGTTCTGACAAACAAATCATACGGAAATACGCAACTGGCACAAAAACTCAAAGGAAAAACAGGTAACTCACCCATTGTCATTCTCCAGAATGGATTAGGTATAGAAAATCCCTTTGAGGCCAATGGCTTTCCGGACATCTACCGTTGTGTGCTTTTTGCAACAAGTCAGGTAATTTCCGAATGGCAAGTCCGCTTCAAGCCAGTTACTGTCTCTCCTATTGGTATCATACAGCATAAAGACAGTGCTTTATCATCCATTGTAGATCAACTTACCAGTAGTTATTTTCCTTTCAGAGTCGAAGCCAATATTCAGCCTGTCATCTGGAAAAAAGCAATTATTAACAGTGTGTTCAACTCTGTTTGTCCTCTGCTGGATAGCGATAATGGTATTTTTCACCGCAATGAAAAGGCTCTGGCAATAGCCCAGCGCGTCATCAGGGAATGTCTGGCTATTGCCAACACAAAAGGAATAGACCTTCCATACAATGAGGTTACAGAGGGTCTTCTACAGATCAGTCGGTTTTCAGATGGGCAACTTATTTCTACTCTTCAGGATATCAAAAATAACCGCCCAACGGAGATAGATACCCTGAATTTTGAGATTGTTCGTATTGCCCAAACATTGAATAAAGAATCATTTGTAAGAGAGACCCAACTTCTGGGAGAACTCACTTTACTAAAGTCAGAAATAGGCTTGCAAGCCCTTCCTCAAAAAAAGTAAAAAAAGACTTGACTCTTACCTTACGTCATACTGTATGTTTGTATCTGTCAATAAATCAGGTGGCATATGAGTCGATATTCGGTTACTAAACTGGCAAAGCTGGCAGGTGTAAGTGTGCGCACACTACACCTGTACGATGAAATAGGATTACTCAAACCGTCAATCCGTACTGAGGCCAGGTACAGATTGTATGGGGAAAAGGAATTACTACGATTACAGCAGATACTCTTTTACAAAGAACTGGATTTCTCTTTGCAGGAAATCTGCACTATCCTGGATAATCCTGATTTTGACCTTGTACAAGCACTTGAAGGTCATAAATCATCTTTAAAGTCCAGACGTGCTCGTCTTACTCAGTTACTCCTGACGATTGATAAAACAATTGTAAAACTAAAAGATAAACAACAGATGATAACAGACGATGAGTTATATGCAGGCTTCGCCAAAGGGCAGGCAGACGCCTACAGAAATGAAGCGATAAGAAAATGGGGCGCACAAGCAGTGGAACAATCTGAAAAAACATTGCGTCAGATGAGTAAAGCAGATTTTACGCAATTAAAGGCAGAGAGCGAAGAAATTACTCAAATATTGGTGAGCATGCTCCATCTGGACCCTGAAAGTGAATCGGTACAAAAACAGATTATCAGACACTATACTATTATCCGTAAATTTTGGGGAACTGTAAATGACCCCAATAAACAAGCAGAAGCCTATAGTGGGTTAGGAAAGTTGTATGTAACCGATGAACGCTATACGGTCATCAATGGGAAACCTAACCCCGAGTTTGCATTATTTATGAGCAAAGCTATGAGCTACTTTGCTAAAACTCAGTTAAAAGAGTAGTATGGTACCAATTATAGGGTAAATCACTAAAAACAATTGCCAGATTGAGTATCACTTATGAGATACTCAATCTGGCAATATGTAAAATATCCTAGGATGTTTGGTTACTCAATAATTCCCAACTCTGTAATTCCTACCGCTTCTTTTTGATTAAAAGACCTAATCACATGCAATGGCTCAAACCGGAAATAACGGGCGCTAACTGGTTTCTCTAAATCAACACGCTGTGAAATAGGATTGGCCTTAATGTTTGAAAACTCTCCTGCTTTTTGTAAATCCCAGCGTTTTCCATCCTGACTGGTATAGAAGTTAAATTTATCTACATATCCATTGTCTCTCACTGGCAGATAAGTAAATGCTTTGATCTTCACTGCCTTCTTCATATCAACAGTTAGTCCCTGTGAAGATATTTTTTTCCACTCATCCATGCTCAGGTTTACATTTGTCTGGTCATTGTTATCAATAGCAGCAGATAGTTTTGCATCTGTAGTCCATCCCTTTTTATCAACTATTCCTTTTTGTGATTTCCCGACTGCCTCTGCAAGAGGTACAGGTTCTTTAAATAAAGCTACATCACTCAAACAAATACTTGCTGCTGACTTTGTGATTCGGACACGTACCTTTTGTGTAGTCACAGGCTGAGTCAAACGAACCAGACGGCAATAGCCAATAGCAGATCCTTTACCAACCTCTTTCCAATGATTGTTTTCCCATATATCCACTGCCCAGTCATCAATGCGTTGTCCCAGTTTGATATTTTCCCGTAACCGGAAAACACTAAAGGTAGAAAGAGCTTTCAGGGTAAGTGTTAATTCTCCAGTTGTTACCGTATCTTCTGTACCCCAGTATGTAAAAGGGTTATTATCCAATACATTCTCCGGAGCATAGTCTTTAGTAGCACCTCTGACACTACTGGTGGTTATGGTTGCTCCCTCTGCGTAGTTAACAGCATACATCTCTTTGATAAGCTTCCCAAAACCTGCCAGCGAAGCCTGATCTGTAGGATGCACCAATCCTTTAGGTGTTGGAGGTATGTTTAACAACATAGTAGTTCCATGGCCAATAGACGCAAAATAATGGTTCATTAGCTCATTGGAACTTTTAACCTTATCATCTTCACTGGTATGATAAAACCAACCCGGACGAATAGAGAAGTTTGTTTCAGCAGGTAGCCAATAGCGACCATTGCGGGTACCATTCAGCGATTTCCAATATTGCACCTGTCCGGGAGCTGGTTCGGAGGAATCTTTATCACTTTCAGGAGTAAAAGTTTCCCAGCAAGGATCTCCGGAGAATCCTGTTTCTGTACCTACCCAACGAACATCCGGACCAATGTCACTCATGATAACAGCTTGTGGTTGCAGTTTTTTCTCTAAACCCCAAGTTTCTGTCCACTTATAATAGGTTGAACGATCAATTTTAATTGTTTTTCGAGACCCTCCATAATACCCGTCACCACCATTCGCACCATCATGCCAGATTTCGAAAACAGGGCCGTACTGAGTCAACAATTCATTCATTTGAGCACGATAAATCTCCAGATATTCAGGTTCGCCATACTTGGCATTGTTTCTATCCCAAGGAGAAAGATATACCCCAAATCGGATTCCGCCTCTTTTACAAGCTTCCGAAAACTCTTTCACCAGATCCCCCTTCCCATCCTTCCATTTGCTTTTACTAATATTATGTGTGGTAGTTTTGGTAGGCCATAAACAAAAGCCATCGTGGTGCTTACATGTTAGAATCAAACCTGTCAGTCCTGCAGATTTTGCAGCAGCTACAATACTATCGGCATTGAATTCAGTTGGATTAAATAACGCAGGATCTTCATCACCATATCCCCATTCTTTATTAGTAAATGTATTGATTGTGAAATGGACAAATGCATACATATCCATTTGCTGCCATTCAATCTGTTGTGGAGAAGGTAATGCTCCATACCCGGAAGGCGGGCTCTGTGGCTCTTTTGGAGTACAAGCACAACAAATAAAGATAAAAGCAGCAATGGCCGAAAAAAAGAGTATTCTCATAGTTAGAAGAAATTTTACAGGTAATAGCTATCACCGGCAACTGTATTTTTAGTAGCTATGCCTGCAGTACTTAAATAGTAATCTGATAATCCGGTATGGCAGCAAAAATACACTTGATTTGAACAAAATAGTATATGCTTCTCAGTAAATAACAATCACCAGTTTATTTGCAAGTTCTGACCTGGCTTAAGAGTAATTTTTCTGGTTTGTTGTTTAAAGACTACCGTTGTAGAACCACCCCGCTTGGAGAAAATTGTTACAGTTAGAGGTTGTTTGTCTTTCCAGCTAATAGAAACTTCAAAACCTCCTCTGGCACAGATACCTTTGACAGAGCCTGTACTCCATACATCTGGCAGAGCAGGTAAAAGATGAATTTTATCTTCGGAGGACTGGACCAACATTTCTGCAAAGGCAGCAGAACCTCCAAAATTCCCATCAATCTGAAATGGAGGATGCGCATCAAATAAATTAGGATAGGTACCACCTTTATTAGAACTACGACTCCGTATAGCATCTGGCTCTACATAGTGCAGCAATTCCCGAATCATCCGATAGGCATGGTTTCCATCACCCAAACGAGCCCAAAGATTGATACGCCACCCTTTCGACCATCCGGTTGTTTCATCTCCTTTAATTTCCAGACTTCGCTCACAGGCTTTGGCCAGATCAGGTGTAAGAGAAGGACTAATATGATGACCAGGAAATAATCCAAACAGATGGGATTGATGTCGGTGTTTGGGGTCTTGATCTTCCCAGTCATAATACCACTCCTGCAGATTACCTTTTTTACCAATCTGATAGGGATATAATTGAGCCAATGCTTTGGACAAACTATTTCTAAACTCCTCATCCGAATGTAATGCTTCAGATGCCGAAATCGTTTGCTGAAATAATTCACGAATCATGGCCAGATCAGCAGTACCCCCATAAAGAGTAGCCCCTGCATAGCCATCCGGGGTAAGGTAAAGATTTTCCGGAGAGGTAGAAGGAGAAGTAATCAGCTTACCATTTTTATCTGAAACCAGCCAGTCCAGACAAAACTGAGACGCTCCCTTCATCAAAGGATATGCTTCGTTCTTAAGAAAATCTATGTCTTTGCTAAATTGGTAATGTTCCCAGAGATGAGTAGCAATCCAAGTACCTCCCATGTTCCAGTTAGCCCAGCCCGGATCACCCTGCCCGTAATCACCTACTGGATTAGTCATTGCCCATATATCTGAATTATGCGCCAGACACCAGCCCTTTACTCCATAGAACTGTTGAGCAGTAATTTTGCCTGTAGCAGCTATGTTTTTAATATAGCCCATTAAAGGCAGATGCATTTCGGAGAGATTGGTATTCTCTGCCAGCCAGTAGTTTTCCTGTACATTGATATTTGTGGTATAGTTGCTGCTCCAAGGTGGTTGCATATAGGGATTCCATATACCCTGTAGGTTGGCTGGAACACCCGGGGTACGAGAACTGCTGATAAGCAGATACCGTCCGTACTGAAAGTATAAAACCTCCAGCTTTTTATCTTCTTCACCCGTATCATAGCGTTTCAAGCGTTCATCAGTAGGTAGCTCAGAAACATTTGAGCCTCCCAGATCCAGCGAAACGCGGTTAAAAAACTGTTGATAATCGGCAGTATGGTCTTTTTGGATCTGGGAAAAGGGCTTTTTCATTGCATGATTGAGCTGCTGTAAAGCAATCTCATGATTGTTGAGACCTTCTGTGGCAGGATTCTTATCAAATCCGTTGAAGCTTGTTGCTACTGAAACATAGATCACAACTTCTGTTGCATTTCGGACACCTAGTGTACTATCTGTAGTGATAACTTTACCTGAAGCAGTTTTCAAGCCTGCAAGTACGGAAAAACGGGTACCTCGCCCTTCTATAAATTGAATCGGGTCTTTTAAGTTCCGATAACCGGGCTCAGCCTTGATAGGAGCATATCCTTCGACCTGTAAGATCTGGTTTTTACTTGTTGGCTTGTATTTAAGCAAACTGTTAAACTGAATGTCAAAATTTATTCTTCCGGGCTGGCTGCTTTTTAGCTTTATAGCAAAGATTTTATCCGGATAAGAAACCAGATATTCACGGGTAAACTTTGTCTGACCTATATCATAGACAGTTTTGGCAACAGCAGTTTGTATGTCCAGTTGACGGGAATAGTTCTGAAACTGGTTTTCATGTTTCCAGTTTATAGTTAATGTACCTAGCGGAGAAAAAGATTCGGAAAACTTACCCTGAACTTTCCGTTGCAGTTGATCTGCAAGCCGATAATCTTCATTTTGAAGCGCTTGCCGAATCTCTGCAATGTGTTTGTAAGCATCCGGTGTTTTATTCGGTGGAATGGGTTCCCCCGACCATAATGTAGCATCATTCAGGTAAATCTTATCAGTTGCTACACCACCAAAAACAGTAGCTCCTACTCTGCCATTGCCCAAAACCAGACTTTCTTCAAAATGCTCTGCAGGTTGTTTATACCAAAGCAAATGATCAGACTGTCCAAAGACATGAATTGTAAATAATCCATAAAGTAAGCAAAGGATGAACTTTCTACCTATTTGTAAGAACATTGTATAAGGAATTTGTTTGAAAATGTCTATCATTGAATGAATTGTGAAACAAAAATGACAAAGCCGAAGAAATAGTAATGTATTAACTATAGGGTTTAGAAGAGACAGATAACTATATTTTCATACGCCATACATAGAAGTAAAAGATATGTCAATATGGTATGGAGTATTCAAAATAGTAAAAATATCATCAGCCCTAAAATTTCTATTGTATACCAGAGTGAGTACAGACATTTCAAATCAGTAATGGTTATTTACAATTATCCAACAAGTTGTAATATTAAGAAGAATATACTCAAAAGCTGTATTTAGATTCCTCATTTTTGATATAATCAATCAAGAACTTAACGCAAAATTTAAATATTTTTTCCATCCTCAAACCTGCTAATTACGAAGCTTACTTCATTTTCATTTACTACTTATTTTAAATAACTTATATATAAAAGAAGGCTTTCATTCCTACTTTTGGCTACAACTAACCAAACTACTACCATCCAATAAAGACACATCGTCCATTTGGATTCAGACCAGCCCTGATTTTATATCTAAAGTATAATAGATTTGCACTCCTTTGTTTTCCCTCAAATCTGTAAAAGTTATATCACAGGTATTTTTACGTTTTTTTTAGCTGGACAGTCCGATAATTTGCGACAAAATTTCCAGGTCTGATTAATGAGAAAAATCCTACTTATGTCTTTTCACTACCCATCTGTTATTCAACGATTTATTCTATTTTTTTATTTACAGTGTCGATCTGTATTATGGAACCCTCAACTTCATATATGCTGTTTTCTTGCCTTTTTAGGTCTTACTACTGCGACCTGGGCACAGACACCTGATGCCAATGGTATTTTGTATGTTAAAAAAGGTTCATCAGGTACTGGCGATAGCTGGGGCAATGCAATGGGTGAACTAGGTAATGCTATTCAGGTAGCCACTCTATTGAATACGGGTACTTCAGAAACTGTCAAGCAAATCTGGGTATCAGGGGGAACTTATTACCCTATGTATACAGTGGATGGTTCCGGCGACAATAGAGCCAAAACATTCAAATTGCCCACAGATGTAAAAATCTATGGTGGTTTTGCAGGAACTGAAATGTCTGTAAGTAACCGTGATTTAACCAATATAGCAAATTCCACTATTTTGAGTGGAGATCTTGGTACAACCAATGATGCCTCTGATAATGCTTATCACGTTGTTCTTGGTGTTAATACAGTTGGTGGTGCTGAATTAAACGGTTTTACGATTACAGGAGGAAATGCAAATAATGCTATAACTCTTACTGTTTCCACTATAAATGTTTACTGTTATTATGGAGGTGGGTTGTATCTGACAAACGCGGCTTCTCCACTATTAAGTAATCTGATTATTACTAATAACAATGCGTCTAATTTGGGTGGGGGCATTTTTTGTATTTACAGTAGCTCCCCTGTTTTGTCAAATGTCGTTATTGACAGCAACAGTAGCTCCAATGGTGGAGGTATGGCTAACTACTCCGACTCTTCTCCTTCATTGACATCTGTTACGTTTACGAATAACAACGCAGATGTAGGTGGTGCCATCTATATTTTTTTAAATTCTACACCTAGCCTTACAAATGTTGCTTTCAATTCCAATAACGCTACCTCTTTCGGTGGGGCTATTTATGGTGGCAACAATGGAGGTGTTAATGCAAACAAGGTGCAGTTCAGAGGAAACTCTTCCGGAACAAATGGTGGTGGAATTTTTGCCGGTGCAGGAACATGGTCTTTCAGAGATGTGCTGTTTTCCGGAAATAAAGCAACAGGTATTGGTGGAGCAGTATATGCAAATGGAAGTAGTGTTTCTATGATCAATTCCACTATTGCTGGTAATAATGCTACCACAGCAGGAGCTGTGTACGGAGATAATACTTCTTCTCTGGCTATTTACAATAGTGTTGTGTATGGCAATAGCTCGGGGATTACTACTCTAGGCACTCTTACCAATGAATACAGTTTAATTCAAGGTATAACTGCTAATTCTGGCACACATATGTTGGATGGTGCTACGAATCCCCAATTTATCCTGGCCCCTTCCTTTGCTACGGCTCCTTTTGCCACAGGAAACTATCAGGTAATTCTGGGTAGTCCGCTGGTGAACGCAGGAAAGAATGCTCTGTATCCTGGATTAAATGTGACCAGTAATGATCTCGCAGGCAATAGCCGGATTACCCATCATGCAGATGGTAGCTTTATAGATATTGGAGCTTATGAAAATACAGGTTCAATTGCACAGACAATTAGCGCATCAAATACTATCAAAACGTATGGAGATATAGATTTTGAACCCGGTGCAACAACCAGTTCAGGCTTAGTCGTCAGCTATAGTTCCAGCAACACCAGTGTAGCACTCCCCTATCAGGACGCGACAGATGGAAACAAATGGAAAATAAGAATAGTAGCTGCAGGAACTGTAACCATCACAGGTAGTCAACTGGGAAATAATACCTATGATGTAGCCCCGGAAGTGACATTTACACTTACCATCAATAAGGCTCCACTTACCATTATTGCTAACAATGATACACGCGCCTATAACGGTTCTGGTTATACGGGAGGCAATGGAGTTACATTCAGTGGGTTTGTAAATGGAGATACAACTACAAATCTTTCTGGTAGCCTTTTCTATACTGGTACTTCACAGGGTGCTATTACTATGGGTAACTATGTTATTACACCCAATGGTTATACGTCTACTAATTACAACATTACCTATCAGAGTGCAACTCTGGCTATTACAAAGGCACCAATCACTATTGTCGCCAATTCACAGAGTAAAGTATATGGTACATCTGATCCTCTGCTCACCTATATAGCTTCCGGATTTGTTGGTAGTGACAATAGCAGTATTCTTACAGGATCACTTAGCCGCAATACTGGTGAAAATGCAGGAAGTTATACAATCAATCAAAATACGCTGAGTGTAACTAACAATAACTATACTATTGCCTATACGTCCAACACCTTGACGATTACTAAAGCCACACTTCAGATTGTAGCTGATGTCCAGAGTAAAGTATATGGTGAAGCTGATCCTGTATTTACCTATACTACCAGTGGATTTGTTAGTGGAGATGATGCTAGTATTCTGACAGGTACATTATCACGTGTAACAGGAGAAAACGTTGGCACATATACAATAACACAAGGTGGCCTTTCCGCTGGAAATAATTATAGTATCTCACTCACAGATAATAGCTTAACTATTACTCAGGCCTCTCTGCTGATTACGGCTGATGCCCAAAGCAAAGTATATGGAACTGCAGATCCAGCTCTCACTTTTATAGTTTCCGGATTTAAAAATGGAGATAATAACAGTGTACTCTCAGGGAGCCTTAACAGAGATTCAGGAGAAAATGCAGGTGTGTATGCTATTAATCAGAATACACTCAGCGCAGGAGCTAATTACATCATTACCTATACTGGAAATGTGCTGACTATCACAAAAGCACCACAGTTTATCACCTGGCAACAGGATTTAACAGTGGGCTGTGATGGTTCGGCTGCTCCAATGCAACTAACAGCCATTACAAACAGTGGATTACCTGTAAACTATATAATAACTAACACCAACATTGCTACTATCAATGGTGATATACTGACACCTGTTCATGAAGGATCCACAATAGTTACTGTTACCCAGCCTGGTGATGCAAACCATTTTCCTGCAGAACCTATAGAGAACAATTTTACCTATCAATTATTTGGTCGGGTAAGACAACACTGGAACGATGTAATCTTCTTTGATAATACAGGTGGAAATTATGTATCATGGCAATGGTATAAAAATGGGGCAGCAGTTGCTGGAGCAACAGAAGACTTCTATAATGAATCATCTACGCTGAATGGATCTTACTATGTGCTCGCCACCGATAACAATGGAAATACAGTACAATCTTGTGCCCTTGTTTTAACAGGTAGTAGTACAGTAGCCAGTGGTATTAAAGTCTATCCAAACCCATCCAGGCCGGGAGAAACTGTTACCATTACCTGCAACTATACAAATACGGCTTTGCAGGGAGCCAAACTGATTATCACAAATCTTGTAGGGAATGTAGCACAACAGATAACTTCTGTAAAACAGGAAAATCAGGTAACAATGCCTTTAGTAAGTGGTATGTACATTGTTACACTGATCCTGAACGACGGTCAGAAAGCAACCGTAAACGTGATAGTAAACTAAATTAGTAAAGTTCCTATTCTCTAAAAAGTAAAACGATGAAATATAAATATATAAAGATATCAGCCTGGTTATTTTTTCTGGCAAGCCCTTTTGCTGCCAGTGCACAGGAGTTTGGAGTTGAATTAAATGGTGGGTTACAAGGTCTGAAGTATACGTTACCTACTAGTAATGTGCGGTTACAACCAGGGGCTTCATTGGGTGTAAATTATACATTTCCGTTAGCATCAAAGTGGGGATTACTTACAGGGATTTCCGGTAGTTATTACGCTACCAAAGTAACATTACGAGATGGTGCTGTATTTTCTTCCTATCAGGTGGATACTGAAGGATCTGCCTTTCAATACAATGTAAGCACGATAGGATACAAAGAAGATCAACGTTTCTGGGCTGTAGGTATACCTGTTATGTTACAATATCATACAGATGGAGAGAAAACACAATGGTATATCGATGCAGGTACACGTATTATATTTCCATTTAATGCAACTATCAAAACAAAGTCTGCCCAGATAACTACTACCGGATATTATCCGGATTTTAATGTAGAGGTTCACGATTTACCACAACACGGATTTGGGTCTGTAAATAACTGGCAAAGCGCAACCAAAACATCCCTGAAACCTACTGCCACACTGAGTGCAGCTACAGGACTTAGTTTCAGACTTTCTCCAGTCTTGCGTTTATATACAGGAATCTATGTGGATTATGGTCTTACCAATATGAGAAAAGGGGCACATAACCAGCCATTAGTTTCATATGAATCAACCAATGTCAATGCAATAAAAACATCCAGCGTATTGAGCACTGGGTATGCAAGCAATCCAAAACTAACAGGATTTGGGGTACAGGTTCGTTTGACCTTTGGTAAACGTAAATCAAAAGATGCAGATACAGAGGCAAATAAGCCACAAGCTGTGACTACCGATGTTCCGGCAACTCAACCACAGAAAACAACACAGGAAGAAGATAAAAAGGTTGAAACTACTGAACAACAAGTGGAAACAACGCAGAATCAGCCAACCAATACTCCATCAAATACTACGCCATCACCTTCTCAGAAGACAATAACCAATAAAGAAAAGCAGGTTGTAGAAGAACCAATGGAATTTGACGAACTGGGTCAAACTGAAATTCCTGAAAGTATGAAATCGCACCTGGATAGTGTCGCAGCGATTCTGCTAGCCCATCCGGAACTAAGCGTTTCTATTGTGGGACATACCTGTGATCTGGGTACAGAAGAAGTAAACCTCCGTGTAGGAAAAAAACGTGCTACCCTAGTAGCTAATTACCTTGCACAAAAGGGTGTTGCCAGAAACAGAATGAATGTGGATTCAGCAGGAGAAAGTCAACCACTGGTTCCTAATACGTCTGAACAAAACAGAAGAAAAAATAGACGCGTAGAAATCGAGATAGAATCGCCAGAAACCAAATAAGTGCGATATCACAATAACCCACTATCTGTTAACTCTTATTTAGTGATCCCAGATTATATAACCCTTATCATTTCTTAAAACAAGGCCTTAGTTTGATAGTATATTGGACTAAGGCTTTGTTTTTACATTTCTACCAGAGTTGGTTATACGTTGAAAGAATTACAGCATCTGATTACCTACATTTCCTATTCTATTCCGTACTTGCAAAACCTAACATGTTTTACCAATGAAATCCTACCTGTATTTCGCAACATTTATAGTTGTTTTGTTAGTATTTACTGATTGCAGTCAATCTGAACAATCAGAAGAACATCATTCTGTAAATCAATCAACATCTATTGCTACCGATAGTATTGAGTTAACAGCTCTTATTAGAAAGACCTATGAGTGGTATGAAAAGGAAGGTATCGCTGAAGATTTCACCCCTATTACGAAAACCACGTCTGACTCGCTTTATTCCGGTATCGACTGGAATGCACAGAACGAACGAATAAAAACACTGGAGCAAACAGGATTCTTTTCAAACGATTTCCTAAAAAACTACCAGAATATAGCCTCACGTATAGACCAGGATCTGAAACAAGGAAAAGTAGAATGGCTCAAAAACGATATGTCTCCTTATTCAACAGATGTAAATGCTTGGTGTAATTGTCAGGATAATCCAGAGGAATACTGGAATAAACTGGTAATTACTAACCTGAAACAGTCCTCTGATCAGGCATCATTTCAATGGACCTGGGGAAATGATTTTTATTACAAGGTACAGGCTAAGAAAGAAAATGGGGTCTGGAAGATATCCTATCTGGAAGGTTTGGATTTTGTCCACTATATTGGCACAAACTAGGTCGACCTCCCTAATTCAAAATATCTACTACCAAACATCACCATTTACTTCTGCCTATCAGTATTTTTGATATAGTGAGTATAGCATAGGTTTACCTCTACTATACTCACTTTGCAGGATTCATTATCTAATGCTCCAATTCCTGTGGCTTTTAAATTATCATAAAGATGGTAATCCCGATTTCTCCTAATCAATAAAATACAGTATTTGGTATACCCACATATGTAAGTGGTCAATCCTCTATTTTTCAGATTATTTTCCTTTGTACTTTCAATTCAACACCAGCACATAGTAAATCAGGTTTGATTATATCCTGAATAATCAGTATTGCCGCATCAAAGATTCTTCTAATCTAACTTTTCATAACATGGCACATCTGAAATTTCTGATTTTTTTGTTAGTCTTTACAGACTTGATTAGCACTGGACTTGCCCAATCAAACGCAAAAGTTACCTCTTTGCAGATTCCAGAAGTAAAACAAGGAACTCTGCTAACAGAAAAACTCCCATCTGAGATTCTAAAAGAAAACCGGATTGGGCTAGACCCAAACCGAACTATCAAAGTATATCTACCTTCAGGATATGCCTCCTCCAAAAAATCATATCCGGTAATTTATTACTTTCATAGCATCTTCTGGAGTGCTGAAAAACTGTTTAAAAATGGCAATTTGATTAAACTACTTGATCGAGGTATAGCAAATGGAATGATTCAGGATTTCATTTTTGTAGCTGCTGACTTTAGTACTCCCACTACAGGAAGCATTTATGAAAACTCTCCTATTTCCGGACGTTGGCTTGACTTTATTACCAAAGAACTGGTCCCCTTTGTTGATAAACGATTCAGAACACTTCCACATCGGAATAGCCGGGGTCTGGCAGGAGATTTCATGGGTGGCCGTGGAGCACTGAAACTAGCAATGGTTCATGCGGATCTTTTCAGTGTGGTGTATGCATTACATCCGGTTGCTACCGGATCAGGGCAGATTCCGTGGTCTTATGTACAGGTGGACTGGAAAAAATTATATCAGTGCAAAACAGTCGATGAGCTTGGTAGTGATGGCCGTTCAAAACTCTTTATAACGGTCAGTCAGGCATTTTTGCCGAACCCCAATCGTCCTCCTTTTTATTGTGATTACTTCATGGAACCTGAAAAAGGTGAACCCAAGCTACATACAGCTAACACGAAGAAAACAAAAGATGGTTTTTTATTGGATGCTACCCTAGAAGAATCCGCATCCAATCTACGTTCGATGAGGGGCATAGCGTTTGACTGGGGGCGATTCGATCCCACTCAGGCACATGTATATTCCAATCAGGAATTCAGCAGAAAGCTGGAAGATCTCGGTATAGAACATGAAGCAGAAGAATACCGGGGTGATCCCTGGGACAAGACCTGGACAGAAAACGGTCGCTTTTATTCGCGCCTCTTACCTTTCTTTGAGCGTCATCTTGTGTTTGAACCTGCTAATTAAACTACATCCAACTTTCAGAAGTATCTTTTATAACTATCTACTATGCCTTCTTACACACTTTTGATCAACCAGAAACGTTATACAATTGAGGCTGAGGAAGCTATGCCACTACTATGGGTAATTCGGGATCTGGTAGGTTTGACCGGAACAAAGTTTGGGTGTGGCATAGCACAATGCGGAGCCTGTACAATCCATTTGAATGGAACACCTGTCCGATCTTGTTCTATTCCGGTATCAGCAGTAACGGACCAACCAATAACTACCATTGAAGGTTTATCAATAGATAATTCACATCCTGTACAACAGGCGTGGATTACAGAGCAAGTACCTCAGTGTGGTTATTGTCAAAGTGGGTAAATTATGACAGCTGCGGCTTTTCTCAAAGAGAATCCCAATCCTACGGACCAAGATATTAACCTGGCAATGCAGGGACATATCTGCCGCTGTGGCACTTATACCCGAATACGAAAAGCCATTAAAACAGCTGCCACCTTTTCCAAAAAACAAACCACAGAATGAAAGACCAGCAAGAATCCTTTTCCCGCAGAGATTTTATCCGTTTATCAGGGCTCTCAACGCTTTCATTAACGCTGGGTTACTACATCTCAGGCTGTGATCACACAGTAAAAGTGATAAACTCACAAACCGCGAGTTCGGTAATTGAACTGGTAGCCTGGATATCCATAGATACGAATGGTGATATAAAGCTAATGAATCATCGGTCAGAGATGGGACAAGGCACTCAGCAGACCATTCCACAAATCCTGGCAGAAGAGTTGGAAGTAGGTATGGATCAGATCACTGTAGTATCCGCATCAGCTAATCCCAAAAAGTATGGTCCACAACCACAGGAAGGTAGTTTTTCGGTAAGGGGCTGGTGTCAACAACTATTAAAGATGGGAGCTACAGCACGCCAAATGCTCATTATGGCAGCAGCAAAGCAATGGAATGTACCTGTAACAGAATGTTCTGCTAAAAATGGACAGGTATACCACCAGCCGACTAACCAGAAAGCAGGTTATGGTTCACTGGTGGAAGAAGCTACCAAAATAAAACCTCCCTCCAATGTAACTCTAAAAGAACGAAAAGACTATACCATTATTGGTAAACCTCTTCCTCGTAATGATATTCCTTCTAAAGTCAATGGTACAGCAGTTTTTGGTTTGGATAAAAAGTTACCAGGCCTGCTCTATGCCGTCGTTGAACGAAATCCACGGTTTCGGGGGAAAGTAAAAAGTTTTGATGATACAGAAACAAGAAAAATAATAGGAGTAAAACATGTGTGCAAAGTACAAAGGGCTGTATTTGGAAGTTTGTATGAAGGAGTAGCTGTAGTTGCTAATTCGATATGGGCAGCCATGCAGGGTCGCAAAGTATTGCGTGTAGAATGGGATGACACAGGTTTTGATTATGTAAGCACAGAGCAAATGGAAGTACAAATGCGTCAGAATCTCAAAAAACCTGCTCCATCGCCCCAGTTTGAGAAAGTCTTTAAGCAAGCTTCAGATACATTGTCAGTAGTATACGAAACACCTTATCAGGCTCACAGCTGTATGGAACCACTCAACTGCACTGTGCATGTACATGATAACAGGATAGATGTGTGGGGCCCTTTACAGGAAGCCAACTGGACACAAGCAGATCTTAGTCAGCGAATGAACATACCCATTGAAAATGTAACTGTTCACATGACATTTCTGGGTGGGGGTTTTGGCCGTAAAGCGTTTACAGATTATCCTCATGAAGCCGCCTTGCTCTCAAAAGAACTCAATGCACCTGTGCAGGTAGTATGGACACGGGAAGACGATATGATAGCAGGACCGTTTCGTCCTGGAGCTTTTTTTGCCTGTCGGGGAGGTTTGGATAAAGAAGGAAAAATTATGGCATTCCAGACTATTACCTCTACCCAATGGATTGGACAGGAATGGAGTTCAACGCCTTATGCAGATCCTGAACCTGCAGGGTACAACAAAGGAGGAATAGAAGGATTGTTACAACCCTACTATAAATCAATCCCACATTATAGCTTTGCAGGTATAGGAAATCGGGTGCCAATGCCTGTCATGTGGTGGCGTTCGGTATATGCTTCAACCAATGGATTTGCCTGTGAAAGTTTTATAGATGAGCTGGCCCACAAAGCACAAAAAGATCCTATGGACTTTCGAAGAAGGCATCTTTTGGAAAATCGCTACCAGGCTTTTATAGATAAACTGGAAGCAGTCAGTAGTTGGAAATCGCGTACAACCAAAGGTTGGGGAGTAGCGATTACCCAATGTTTCGGAAGCATAGCTGGCCATATTGTGATTGTGTCCCGAAATGCGGATAAAAAGCTACAAATTGATAAAATAATCGCGTTGATGGACTGCGGCTGGTATGTTAATCCGGATATAATCAAGGCACAAGTAGAAGGTGCTATTGTTATGGGGCTGGGCGCAGCCTGTTTACATGCTATTCACTTTCAGGATGGAATGACTGTAGAGAAAAACTTTGATACCTATCTGATGCCTCGTATCCTCGATATTCCAGAGATAGAAGTACATATTATGGAAAATAATGAGAAACCGGGTGGTGTCGGAGAACCAGGACTTCCTCCTTTTGCCCCTGCCCTCTGTAATGCCATCTTTGATCTGACAGGTAAACGAATCCGTAAATTACCATTTGCACTGGATGAGATATAACTATAACCAAAAACCCTGTATCCAAAGAATACAGGGTTTCTATACACAAGTATGAGATCAAAATTCTGCCACAGTAATGTGACACGTAGAATACTAAAAAAACAATGCCGACATATTTTCTTTCTACAGTATACATCTCAGGCATTGACAAAATGCTCAAATGACTGCCAGTATTTATCCTTGTAAATTTCATAACTCATCTCTGACTGATCAGCATAGACTTGTTGAATAGCATGTAACACTTTCGATGGCTTTCTGAAGTCCTTGCAGGCAAAATAAATATTTCGTGTACCTTCAGCTGTTTGTCTACCAATATTCAGATAGCCTTCAGCATCTTTTAGTTCGGTTGTAATATTTTCCTCAATCTCTTCCATTAGTGTAAAAGCATCCTCATCCGGCATACCATTGAGTTCTGAACCATCATAGGCTATTTCAACATTCATAATCCATGGATGAGACGCCTTTCTATCCCACTTCAACAGGTCTGTATTGATAGCTGCCAATAACATATTACCATTTTCAAGTTTGGCCTGCAACATGCTATAGTTGTCTTTATCCGTATTACGTCTTACCCCTTCATATTTCTCAACAAATTCTTTTTCTCTCCAGACCAAAAAACTTTTCAATTTAGAAATGGGTACAATCTCCTGTTGAGCCTCCTGTGTCCTCACAATATCTATCTGGTCTATAATACAGGCAAAATTTAACTCGCCTAACACATTATCCAGAAAGATATAAATCCCGTTAACCACCATCTGACGATCCTCTTCCGCAAAATCGGGATACACAACAGTTATATCAATCTCATCCGGAAGTTCCGGATGTTCATTGGCATAGAAGCCGATATTTTCCTCATTAAAATCAAATTCTTCCATTTTGATATTAATCTTTGAGGTATCTGTAGCAGGTTTCAATGCAGTAAACCTCCATCCTTTTATCAAAGGGGCACTTTGAACCAGTTCTTCTACAAAGACAATATTTTTTATTATTCCATCTGCTGTAAATATTAGTTCAACTGTATCCTCATCTGGCATTCCAACAACAAAATAGAGACTCTCATTAAAAACATTCAACTGTTCAGAAAGCTTTTCAAAAAAATCTGTTTCTATATTCTCCCGTTGCTTCACAACTTGAAAGAATATCATTTCCTGTGTTTGAAACCAACTCCAAAAGGTAGTATACTGACGTATAGATTCATTTATTGCCCCCAAAAAGCTTTCCTGAAAACTCATGTATCTGTGTTAATAATAAGTTATATATAGTTTTGATTTGCTGTTATAGGCAGCGAAGGGCCAAATATATAGAAAATCATACTTTTGTTGGCTAAATAGCCTATCAGGTTAGACTTATTGCAAAAAATCTTATAAAGAGGAATAGTATACTTCTCACTACATCCTTTAACTTTACTTAAGTTATTGAATCCCATTTATTATCTACAACCAAACAATACATGAAATTCATTCACCTGCTTGTCTTACCATTAGTTGTTTCTTTAGTATTTCCTCATACTTTTTTACTGGCTCAAAATTCTAAAACAGTTACAAAATCATCCTTCAAAATCATTGGGTACTACCCTTTACAAGCCACCTACAAAACAGATACATCAGGAAAATTAAATCTTCAGGTCCCTTTTGATAAATTAACCCACATTAACCTCTGGTTTATCAATCCGGATTCACTGGGAAACTTTATACAGGATTTTTCCGGAGTATCCTCTTTTGTTGAACAGGCACATGCTCAAAAAGTTAAAGTACTATTTTCCATTGGAGGAGGTAGTATACATCTTCAATACCGACATCTGTTAGCTCCCCCTAATAGAAGTCTACTGATCCAGAAACTAGTGTCTTTGATACTTACCTATCAACTGGATGGTATTGATGTAGATCTGGAAGGAGCAGATATGGACGAAAACTATGAGCCATTTGTAACCGAACTGGCAACTGCCTTACGAACACACAACAAACTCATCACTGCTGCTATTGCAATCTATTACAAAGACCAACTAACAGACAAAGCACTAGCCCAATACGATTTTGTCAACATAATGAGTTATGATCGTACAGGTCCGTGGAGTCCGGACAAACCAGGTCCTCATTCGACCTATGCTCATGCAGAAGAAGATCTGAGTTATTTTGGAAAAACCAGAGGAATAGCCAAAGAAAAAATGACATTGGGAGTTCCATTTTATGGCTATGGATACGGTGAAGGTATGACTGCTATCAGTATGAACTATAGCGAAATTCAATCGTCTTTTTCGGGATCAGACACAAAAGATGAGTGGAAAATGCCGGATGGGAGAACTATCTATTACAATGGCCGAAACACAATAAAACGGAAAACAAAGCTAGCCAAACAAAAAGCTTCTGGCATTATGATCTGGCAGCTACCAGGTGATGCAACAGGAAGCAGCTCATTGTTGGATGTCATTTTCCAAACGGCTTATTGAATCCATAAAATATTTTGTAGACTTTACTATGTAGTGAAAAAACCAGGAGTTCCGATTTGTACAATTCTATGCATACGAGCCACTGTAGTTTTGTAAAAATCAATTCAAAATAAAGACCTGTTTTTATGAACTCATTTGACACATTTTCACAACTCCATCAAAATTCTACACCTCTTCTTTTAGGAAATATATGGGATGTACATAGTGCACTACTCTTTGAAGCAAATGGCTATAAAGCAATTGGTACTTCCAGTCAGGCAATAGCTAAAACATTTGGCTATGAAGATGGAGAAAACATTCCATTTGAAACACTTTTTCTGATAGCAAAAAGAGTCACAGAGGCAGTAAAAATCCCTTTTTCTGTTGATCTGGAAGGTGGATATAGCAGAACGATTGATGGTATAATTGAAAATATAACCAAACTCCATGCTATTGGCGTAGCCGGTATAAATCTGGAAGATTCCATTCCAGGGACTACCCGTCAATTGCAATCCATTCATGAGTTTCAAAAAACTCTTTCCACAATTGCCAATCATCTGAACCGGAATAATATGAAAGTATTCCTCAATATTCGTACAGATGGTTTTCTCCTGGATATGGAAACAGCTCTAAAGGAAACACTTTCCCGATTAAAAAGTTATGAAGAAGCAGGAGCTAATGGAATTTTTGTTCCCTGTATTACACAATCAAATGATATCTCAGAAGTAGTAAAAGCTACTACACTTCCTGTTAATGTGATGTGTATGCCAACTCTACCCAGCTTTGAAGATTTGCAAAAGCTAGGCGTGAAACGAGTTAGTATGGGACCTTTTACCGCAATGTATATACATAAGCGAGCAGAAGAAGCTATACATTCTATACAACAAAACAACTCCTTTTCTATTCTTTTTTAATAATCTGGCTGGTAAATAAAACATCAGCAACTGACTGTGTTATAATGAAAGCTTTGACCTTATCAACTTTTGGTAATTCCGATGTTCTCGTATATCAGGAAGTTACAAATCCCAGTCCGAAATTCAATGAGGTATTGGTTGAAATGAAAGCCATCGGGCTGAACTTTGCTGATCTGATGCGTCGCAATGGTACATATCCTCTACGGGGACAAGCTCCCTATATCAATGGATATGAAGGGGCGGGAATTATAGTAGATGCCAATAACCATCCTGAGTATAAAACAGGCGACAGAGTTGCCTTTGCCGATGTTCCATTTGCCAATGCAGAGCTAGTAGCTGTCCCTGTAGATCATATTATTCCTCTACCAGAAGATGTGAGTTTCGAAACGGCAGCAGCAAGTATGTTGCAAGGACTCACTGCTCAGTATTTGACATCTGATAGCCATCCGATAAAAGCAGGCGAAACCGTTTTGATTCATGCCTCTGCGGGTGGAGTTGGTCAATGGTTACTCCAGGTTTGTAAACTACAAGGTGCCAATGTTATTGGAATGACCTCATCAGAAAACAAACGGGAGATTTCACTTTTATTGGGTGCAGATCAAGCTTTTCTCTACTCAGAAGACTGGAAGACCAAAATATTGAACCTATTTCCACAAGGTGTGGACGTAGTATACGACAGTATAGGAACCACCCTGGACGATAGCCTTCAGGTGACACGAATATTGGGAAAAGTAGTGCTTTTTGGATTGGCAGGTGGCAAACTGGAAATAGGAAATCCATTAAACATCATCGCGAAATCTCAGACCATTATTGGTGGAGATTTATGGAACTATCTGACTTCTAAAGAAGAACGCCTTCGAAGAGCCAAGCAGTTGTTTGCATGGTTACAAAATAAACATGTTCAAATCTCCACACCCACACTTTTTAAACTCTCTGAGGGTAAAAAAGCCCATGAGTTTCTGGAGAGCAGACAGAGTACAGGAAAGATAGTATTGATACCCTAGTATCAATACTATCCTCTTACAATCCTCTCTCCTGCTTCTTAGTCACAGCTGATAGGTTCAATATCTTTATCTAACTCTTCTAAACGTCTGTCAGCCCATTCTTTTACATGCTGGATAAATGGAATGAGTTCTTCCGCTATTGGTGTTAATGAATATTCTACTTTAGGTGGAACTTCATGATAGACTGTCCGAATTACCAGTTTATCTTCCTCAAGTTCTCGTAATGTCTGTGTCAGCATTTTAGGTGTAATGCCTTTTACCATTCGTCGCAAAACACCATACCGTACAATTCCATGTGTATGAATATACCAGATCAACCGGCACTTGTACTTACCCCCAATGCGTTGAAATCCATAATCAACGGAACAAATACTCTCTCGTTTGGAATCTTTCATAATTAATCAAAAAAATATCATTCTGATTTTCAACAATAGTATACAATTAGTATGTAGGTACCCAAAAAGTGCATACTTGACGAATGGATACAAAGAAAATACTTTTGAATCAAAAAGAATATGAACCGAAGAACGATTCTCAAAAAAGGGCTCCTTCTGGGGTTATCTGCAACCTTACCCGTATCCTCTGTATTCTCAGGTATTAGACAAGCTACTCAACCTGTCAACAATGGTATTCATACTTTTACATTAGGTAAACTGGAACTGTTTGTTGTTACAGACGGACATATTCTGTTTAAAAAAGTTCAACCAAGCTTTGCCCCTGATGTACCAGCCAATCAGGTAAAACAGGTACTGGATGAAAACTTTCTACCAGATAGTGCTGATTTAGGTGTGAATATACTAATCATCAAGTCTGGAGATAAGATTATTTTACTGGATACAGGCTGTGGTACTATCTTGGGAGATTCTTCCGGATGGTTATTGCGAAATCTGCCCAAAACAGGTATTCAGCCCAGTCAGATTACAGATATTGTCATTACACATGGTCATCCGGACCATATGGGAGGCCTGTTGGGTAAAAATGGAGAACTAGCATTTCCATCAGCCAACATCCATTTATCACGACTGGAATATGAATTCTGGCAATCTCCAAGTCCTGACTTCTCCAAAAGTAAAATGAAAGATGAGGTATTGAAAACTATGGTTGTAAAAACGACTAAAAAAACTTTGGATAAAATAAAGCCTCATTTGCATCTTTTTGAAGATGGTTCACGAATACTGAATTGCCTTACTTTAAAAATTGCTCCTGGACATACTCCTGGTCATACAATCTCTACAATATTTTCAGCGGGGCAAGAACTTGTACATGTAGCAGATCTGGTACACTCTCCTGTACTGGTATTTGCTCATCCGGAATGGGGATTTGATGGAGACACAGATTTTGGACTTGCAGCAACCACCCGTAAAAACGTACTGGAAGAACTTGCTAGGAGCCGACAACAGGTGTTTTCCTATCATTTACCTTGGCCAGGATTAGGGCATGTACGCAAAAAAGGAAAAGGATTTGAATGGGTACAAACAGGGTTTGCCCTTCCAGATTAAGCTTATCAAGACCAAATATCTCTAAACAAAAGTTAGGGATATTTGGTAACCTATGTTTAGACATAACTCAATAAACTTATTTATACCATCGATTAATTTCAGTCACCCCTTCACCTTTTCCTGAAAAAATGCGACCTTTGCCAGGTTGAAAAAACCACATTGATTGAATGAAAGTTTGCATTGCAGAAAAACCCAGTGTAGCAAAAGATATTGCAGAAGTTATAGGAGCCAAGCAACGCAAAGACGGATACTATGAAGGCAACGGATACCAGGTAACCTGGACGTTCGGACACTTCTGCACCTTAAAAGAACCCCAGGATTATACACCTGAATGGAAATCATGGCGTCTATCAGCCCTGCCTATGATTCCTTCCAACTTTGGAATTAAATTGATTGATAACTCTGGTGTGCAGAAACAGTTTGGTGTCATTGAGAACCTGCTTAAAGATTGTGAAGAAGTCATTAACTGTGGTGACGCCGGTCAGGAAGGAGAATTGATACAGCGCTGGGTACTACACAAAGCCAAATGCAAAGCTCCAGTCAAACGACTTTGGATATCGTCTCTGACAGAACAAGCTATTAAAGATGGCTTTGCCAATCTCAAAGACAGTAGTCAGTTTGATAATCTGTATGCTGCCGGGAGTGCCCGTGCTATTGGAGACTGGCTATTAGGTATTAATGCTACACGCTTGTTCACAACCAAATTTGGTAATGGCAAGGCTGTTTTATCGATTGGTCGGGTACAGACCCCTACCCTTGCCATGCTGGTTCAGCGCCAAAAAGAGATTAATGCTTTTAAATCTGCAGATTACTGGGAATTAAAAACGCTGTATCGTGAAGTAGAATTTACAGCTACTATTGAACGTATTTACAATCAGGAACGAGCACAGAAAGGCCTTGAATACCTACAGGCTAATCCTATTTTTACAGTTACTTCTTTTGAGAAAAAGGAAGGTAAGGAAGGAAATCCCCGGTTATTTGACCTTACAGCCCTTCAGGTGGAAGCCAACAAAAAATATGGTTTCTCCGCGGAGATTACACTCAAACACGTTCAAAATCTGTATGAGAAAAAGTTTGTTACCTACCCACGGGTAGATACCACCTATCTGTCTGAAGATCTGCATCCCAAAGTAGAAGGTATTTTACGCAGCATGCAATATTATCAGGCACTTGTAGCACCCTTATTACTTAGTCCAATCCCTAAACTTAAAACTGTTTTTGATAACAACAAAGTAAGTGATCACCATGCTATCATTCCTACAGATGTGCTCCCTACTGGTTTGATTCCAGATGAAAAACGGGTATACGACCTGATAGCACGTCGGTTTATTGCCGTATTCTATCCGGAATGTAAAATTTCAAATACTACTGTATTGGGTGTGGTGGGTAAGGTGGAATTCAAAGCTACAGGAAAGCAAATTCTGGAACCAGGCTGGCGAGAGGTATACGCTAATGAAGCCAAGGCCAAGAAAACAGACGAGGAGAAGAAAGAAGAAGATAAAGACGAAAAAAAGGAGGAGGAAGAACGCGTGATGCCTGTCTTTACTGTTGGGGAGTCGGGTCCACATACTCCCAGAATTCACCAGGGAAAGACCTCACCACCCAAACCCTATACAGAAGCAACATTGCTTCGGGGGATGGAAACAGCAGGTAAACAAGTAGAAAACGAAGAAATGCGTGATCTTCTAAAAGAAAACGGCATAGGCAGACCTTCTACACGGGCAAATATTATCGAAACACTGATAAAACGTAATTACGTTGAGAAGAAAAAGAAAGCCCTGCTGGCAACTCAAATGGGGATTGATCTGATTGACACAATTCAAAACGAACTTCTCAAAAGTGCAGAGCTTACAGGAACCTGGGAAAAAAAACTGCGTCAGATTGAGAAAGGAGACTATGAACTGGAAACGTTTAAAGCAGAGCTGATCCAGATGGTGATTGACCTTACCAATGAAGTAAAACGGAATGCATATCGACAGATTGCCATTGCGGCAACTCCTACACCAGCGCCTGTCGAGGAAGAAGAACCAGAAAAAAAAGAAGCCAAACCGAAAAAGCCAAAAGAACCCAAAGAAGAGATTAACATTGAAGCTCTGACATGCCCTAAATGCAAGGAACATCTGCTGAAAAAGGGTAATAGCGCATATGGATGTGGAAACTTTAAAGTGTGCGGATTTAAGATACCGTTTGAAGTGTTAGGCAAGAAATTAACTGACAAACATATCTACGATCTGTTGTCAAAAGGAAAAACAGGTAAGATCAAAGGTCTGAGAACTCCCGGATCTGAAGAAGAGATAGAAGGTAAGCTAGTTTTACAGGCAGATTTTAATATTGGGTTGTAAGTAGAAACTTGCAACCCTTTTTTTATTTATTTTCTTTCTCTAAAATCAATCTTCCCAATCCATTTATCTTGTAGTGTTTATCTTTTTCTAAACTATAAAAATCTTCTTGAATTCATTGAGTTCAGACATTAAATTTGTAAAGTAACTTAACAAGTTTACTTTATTACTATGCCTACGATAGATTCATCCAAACAAGAGAGTTCTCTTCCCACCGAATTACGAACTGTTGTAACCCGGCTTATGAAAAAGTTACGGAGCAAATCACCGACCCGTGATACATTATCCCTTACTGAACGATCTGTGATACGATTACTTGATGAACATAAAGAATTATTGCCCAGTGAAATCGCTCGGATAGAAAAGGTTACTACCCAATCTATGTCACAGATTCTGAATCATTTATCGGATCTGGGTTACATTACCCGCACTCCTTCAGAAACAGACAAACGAAAGATTACCATAACTCTATCAGAAGGGGGACTAGCATTATTAAATACCAGCCGAAATGAGAGAGATGAATGGTTAAGTCATGCTTTACATGCTACCTGTACATCCGAAGAACAGGAAGTTTTACGCCAAGCACTAGGCCCCTTGAAAAAATTACTGGAATATGACTAATTATTATCTATATAAATAATCAAACCAGCTACTAATAAACTATGAACGTAAATACTTTTAATGCTTTCAGAAGTCGTAATTACCGGCTTTATTTTACAGGACAATCTATTTCTCTTTTAGGTACATGGATGCAGAAGACAGCTGTCAGTTGGATAGTTTACTCACAAACTCAGTCAAAGTTTATGCTGGGGGTCAGTGTGTTTGCAACGCTGTTTCCTTCTGCTGTTTTTTCTACTATTGGTGGTGTTGTCTCAGATCGTTACAATCGCTATCGGGTACTGCTGCTTACACAGGTTCTGTCTATGATACAAGCTATACTGCTTACTCTTGTAGTATATTTTCAGAAGTATGCAGTATGGGAAATCATATCTCTCAGTGTTATACTGGGTATCATCAATGGATTTGATATGCCAGCACGCCAATCACTGGTGTATGACATGGTAGATGATAAAAAAGACTTGTCCAATGCAGTGGCTTTAAATTCATCTATGGTCAACTTATCCAAGCTACTGGGGCCTGCCATTGCAGGGATTGCAATTGAAAATCTGGGTGAAGTAGTTTGTTTTGGCCTCAATGCATTTAGTTTTATTGCAGTAATCACCTCACTCCTATTGATGAAATTACCACCGTATGTAGTCCAATCCCATACAAAAAATATTCTAGGCGAGCTAAAAGAAGGATTTCAGTATATTAATCAGACTCCAGCCATTCGCTTTGTTCTCCTGATGCTGGCTCTGGTAAGTCTGCTAGTATTACCTTTTACTACACTTATGCCTGTATATGCGAAAGATATATTTCAAGGAACAGCCTCTACCTTTGGACTGATAGATAGCGCAATTGGCCTTGGCGCTTTTATTGGTGCTCTCTATCTGGCGTCATTAAAGACAGGCTCTGATCTCCATACCATACTGGCACGTAATACTTTTATCCTGGGAGCCGGACTGATTCTGTTTGCCTATACTTCCTGGTATCCATTAGCACTCTGTTTCATTGCATTTGCGGCCTTTGGCATGATGTCGCAGGTGACCATTAGCAATACCATCTTACAGACTCAGGTAACTCCGTCCATGCGTGGACGTGTAATCAGCCTGTATCTAATGGTTTACTCCAGCGCTCTGCCTATTGGCGGATTACTTATCGGAACTATTTCTCATTATATTGGTGTACAAGCAACTGTATTAGGAGAAGGCATTCTGGCTTTGTTGCTTGGGGGACTGCATATACGTTCGTTGCAGAAAGCCAAGCTTAAACCAGACGTTACACCAACTGTTGATGCACCTTCTGCAGAGATAGCCTTGCATTCGTAACTCCATATTGTAGATTTCTTAACCAATATTTACTATCTGTATGTCAACACAAGTCAATTCCAAAACAGCTCTTCTGGTAATGGATATGCAGGTAATGCTGCTTACTTCCTTACCAGACTCACAACCTGTGATTGCAAATGTAGCCAAAGCCATTACTCATGCTCGCCAGCACACTATTCCAGTAATTTATGTTGTTGTAGGCTTTCGGCCAGGAGCACCTGAAATCAGCATGATGAACAAAAGCTTTGCAGCTTCCAGAGAACGAATGGCAAATACTAATCCCGAAGATATGCTAAAAATAGAGCCATCTATTGTGCCACTATTCGGAGAAATCACAGTAATCAAACGCCGCTTCAGTGCTTTTACAGGTAGTGATCTGGAGGTTGTATTACGTGCACAAGGCATTCAGCATCTGGTACTCACCGGAGTAGTTACCAGTGGCGTTGTGTTGTCAACAGTGCGTGAAGCAGCTGATAAAGATTATCAGTTAACTGTATTATCTGATGCTTGTAAAGATCGAGACGCTGAGGTACATCAGGTTCTGATGACAAAGATTTTTCCTCGTCAAGCAGAAGTCCTGAAAGTTGAAGAGTGGATAAAAGCCTCTGTATAGGCCCCTATCCACTCACACAAAACATCAGTAGGATAGTAGTAAGCTATGCTTTAGTTTTTCTTTTGTTGATCATATCCACTCTTTTGCAGAAATGTAAGTGGATCATCCATATCAATAATATCGATGATGGCCTGTCGCTTATCAGAAGCATTAGTATAATAGGCCTGAGAAATTCTATAGCCAATGTAATAGCCCAGATCAGCTGGTCTATCTTTTACAGTATTTCCATTATACAACCAGTTGGAAGCATTTCCACTGCACAAAGTTGACTTAAACTCATCCCATAACATATTCTCATGGGAATCTCCATATTCGTTGACAGCAGAATAATTTGTTGTTCCAGTAAGCAGTTCTCCAATAAAGTTGGCAGCCCCTTCATGGATACAGGAATTAAGCTGATTACATACTACTGCATTGGGGCTTAACTTACTCTTCTGTTGTGTATGGATACATTCATGAGCCACTATACCTCTTATACTAAGTGGGATATTGGGTTCTTTCTGTGTATCACTTGGTTTCCAATTGTCTCCCAGTTCTGAAAAATCCACATATTTACAGGCAGTTATCATCTCCGTTCCCAACAGAATAAATCTATCGGAGACAGTTCCTCCTGTATTGTGTATGCCTATAGCAAAACAAACCTTAAAAGGCTTAAAATTCCCATAGATATCCTTCAATTTATCAAATACTTCTTGTATTAGCGGTTCTGACTTTTTCGATTCATAGGTAAATGGACGTACGGAAGCATAGTATTTGGGTAGTTTTGTCAATGTATTCACGAATCCTTCAGCGGAAAAATTCCTGACTCTTATGAAATCCTTTAGGCCATCGGTTGCTTTGTCCAGATATAGATTCTGGATACACATAACACTATCCCAATGGTTTTTGCAGATTTTGAGTTTGTCAAAAGCCTCCCAAAAGTGATCTATATCCAGTGTCAGTACATTTTTGGTATTTTCAATGGCAAGTTCCTTTTCAGTTTGCTTTTTCAGCGCTATTTCTTTAGGAGTAAACTTTTTAATATAAAAGCTTATCACTCCTTTGTCGGCATTTGTCTCTTCTTCAAACTTACGAACCGTTAAAGTAAATAGTTTGGTCTCTTTGGGTACAAACTCCAGTATTTCAAACCCAAACCGTCCATTGGGTGAATCCATCTCCTGTATTTTCGGATTTGTTTCATCTGCCAGAATCAGCATTATGTCGATACCCTGTTGTAAGACAAGGACTTGGTAAGGCACACCCTTCTGAAGGTTTAGCTTGAGTACAAGATCAGACGATTTGCTAACGGCTATGTTATCATACCCCTTATTGAATTTGACATCGGCAATAGTCTCAGCAAAGGAAAAAGTGGCCTGAAGAAAAAACAATGCAATCAGTATAGTTTTCATGGTGGTTAGGGTTTATGAAAAAGTAAGAGTGATATGCGATTCAATGAAAAAATAGTAGGGAGGATATAACTTCTTCATTCCGGATACTCAACTACCAAAAAGTAAAATCAAGTTCAATAAATCCAATGCTAGATTCTTACTGACTAAATAATACTAAAAAGTCAGTTTTTTTACGAATATATTTTATAAATCAGCTTAATTGCAGGATTAACGCACAAAAAATAATGTAGAAGGTATGTGAAATATTTTTCAATACCCCTAACTTTTCACAAAACGCTGTAGTATGTCTAGTATAAATCTTTTTAGTTTGGCTAAAACTATTAATGCCTCTTTATTTCTTATTATTTCCTTGCTACATATCTACTGGACAGTAAAAGGCCTGTTTCAACCTAATCAATATTTTCTTTCACTCGTTATCCCTGAAATTGATAAGGAACTTGCTTTTAAACCTGGTATAGGAGCAACCTTAGTGGTTGCATTGGCTCTATTGGTAGCCTCGTTTATCTCTATATGGGCTATTAAACCTATTTATAAAGGTACATTTCCATTTTTTGTTTCTGACTGGTGGTGCATTTATGGCAATCTGGCTATTACAATAGTATTTGGAGTACGGGCTATGGGAGATTTTAAGTATGTAGGATTTTTTAAAAAGATCAGACACACTCAATTTGCTTATTATGACACACGTCTTTATTCTCCTCTTTGTTTGCTGATAGCGATACTGGCATTTTACATTTATCTGCAGATCCGTTATTAAACAGATATGTATCAGAAATCTGTTTTACCATATGGTATCATTTTTATTCAATAAATATTTTAGTCAAAACAGGTTTTGATCAGAATTCTGTTTGGCTTTGGTAATCATCAGTTTTCTGGTAGAGTTCATCTATTATCAAAAAACTGATGGACTCGGAGTATTACCGAAATTCTGATTGAAAGAACAAAATATCAGAATTTTGGTAATTCTACATCAATACCTATTTCCCATTTAGTGTATTCCATTCCAGCTTTGCAAAAAAATCATTAAACATCAGATTGATATCTAATCGGGTATAAACACGAATATTTCGACCCTGATGGTTAAACTGATAAGCACCCTGTGTAGTAATGGCAGGAGACATACGTACTACATATTCGCTTGATGAAGGATCGGCCTCAAAAGAAGATTGCAAGGCAGTAAGCAATACCAATGGGCTATCTCCCAAAACATACGTTTCGCCAATGTTTACATATTTCTGAATCCGAACCATTAGAGTTTCCAATACACCAGCCAGATATCCTCCTACTTTTCCCTGGGGTTTTACTTTGAGCAACAATTGTGAATAGGGAAGCAATGCCTGGCGATAGGCATTACGGGGTATTTGCCATATAGGTACACGTGATTGATTAAAAACGACTCGTGCAGCAGCAATATCAATATTCAGATTATACTCCGGACTTGAATAATTAGGTGGTGGTAATGCAATATCTGTGTATTCTGGCCCTCCTATCCATACAAGAGTTAGCTTCTCTGCTATTTGGGGAGAAGCGAGTAAAGCTGACGCAATTTCAGTAAGGCCGGCACCACAAAGTACATACAAGGGTAACTTTGTATCTGTTCGCAAAGCCTCTCTGACAATCAAGTCTACTCCTTCACTTTTTACAGGTGTGCTATCCGTAAGCATGGCAGTATTAGATCCAGCTACAATCGGAAATCTATTTTTTACACCCATTACACCTAATAGTTCTTTTGCTTTGGCTGCTGCATTCTGTGCCTGAGTCTGGGAATTATCAAACCCATCACCTACTCTAAGGTGTGAGCCAATAATGCCTCGAATTTCCACAGACGGTGATAGTACTAGATGAGCAAGTTGAAATAAGCCATCCGGATCACCGCTAAAATCATTGTCAACAATGACACGCATTCGGGGAGTAACGGTATTTCCTCCACCAATTATTTTCTGGCTCTGGCCATACGTAATAACAGAAGCTAAAAGCAAGAAAAAAAGAAGACATACTTGTTTTTTCATAGGGGTTATAGGAGCAGTGATTTTTAAACTATCTCAACGATTTTTTTGTCTTTAAAACAGGTAATTGCCCAAAAGATATTCAATATTTGCAAACGATTTTTTTCTGATTCATCTTTTTACCTCTAAACAGTACAACACATAAACCAATACAACACATGAAAAAGACAACTTTCCTATTGCTATTTACCCTATTTGTCGGCATAACAATTACGAATGCTCAGGACATGACAGAGAAAGATGTTCCAGGTCCGGTAATGACTGCATTCAAGAAAAAATATCCTTCTGCCACAGATACCAAATGGAAGAAAACTAAAAATGGTAAACTTGAAGCTGACTTTAAGTTATCAGACAAAAAAGCAGAAGCAAAGTTTTCACCAGAAGGTGCCTGGTTAGAATCTAAACAACGCATTGGCAAAGCACAGGTTCCTGCTAAAATCATTGATTATGTGAAGAAAAACTATGCAGGTTACGAAATTGACAAAACGGAATTTCAGGAAGAGAGCAAAGACAATAAAAAAGAATATGAAGTCGTGATTAAAAAAGACCAGATTAAAGAAGAACTGAAATTTGATGCTCAGGGAAATTTTGTCAAAAAGAAGGATAAGAAAGATAAAAAAGAACAGAAAGAAGGATAAAATACGCCTATACATATCATGCACCTCTTGTATACTCCTCTAAGATGAAAATATCTGAACTATATTCAGATTGGTAATATACAGATTAGCAACCGGAAAAAAATACCTCAACAAGGGAAGTGAACAAAAATCAAATTACTTTGAAAAATGACTGGAATTCCAGTCATTTTTTGTTTTGACCAGAACACTAGTCACTTTCCAAAAATATTTAAACTCTTTTCATTTTTAACTTTGACTGGAAATATGTTCATATTCGCCAGTGACTGGAGTTCCAGTCACATTTTAGAAATATCCGAATACCAGTCAATTTATCAGCCAACCATACTTTCAGTTAGCCGACAAAGAAATATAACAAAAAATCTACCTAGTACCTCCCTTCAATCATTTGCCTCTCCAATAAGACAATTCGATAGACTTACTAACTTTTTAAATTTTTTCTGCCTTATCTCATTCTTATTTGAGCTTCTTCCAACGAAATCAGGTCTTAACATACTAGATCATTCATGCTCAATAAACTTGTAAAAACAGGTTTATGGGTAAAAAGGTACAGAAATAACCACTCTTTCACAGTCCAATTGCACAGGTACACTTTTTTCATACACATCACTAAATCATAAATATCTCATACACAAACTCATAAGAAAACTTTAAAACTTAGCTACTATGTTTAACACAAAATCAATCGGTATGCAGTCAGTGTCCGGATCAGCAATGAAACACACACGTGATATCAAAGAAAATCTTATTCGGGCTGGAATTGCGACAAAAGGAGTTGTTTACTGCCTGGCAGGTATATTAACCACACTTTCAGCATTTAATCTGGGAGGAGAGAAAGCAGACACAAAAGATTCTATCAAGTTTCTGGCAGGTCAACCTTATGGCTATATTCTATTAGGACTTATAGCAATTGGATTACTGGGGTATTCTTTCTGGCGACTCTATCAGGCTATAAAAGATCCGGAAAGTAATGATCGTTCAGGTAAACGAATGATCACTCGTGTTGGTTATGCTATCAGTGGTTTATTTTATGCCTCACTTTGCTATTATACTATTCGAATTATCATAAATGGAAATACATCTGATAGTGGTTCATCACAACAAGGTATGGTAGCTAAAGCACTGGAAGTACCTGCAGGAAAATGGATTGTAATGTTAGCAGCAATTATTTTCTTTGGTAAAGCGATTCATCAGTTTTACAAAGCCTATACTGAAAAATTTGCCAAGAAAGTAAAAGATGGAGCACTATCAGCCAAAGCGAAAGAAATATTTCGTACAGCAGGTAAAATTGGATATGTCGCCAGAGGGGTTGTGATCTGTATTATTTCGTACTTTTTATTTAGAGCAGCTATCGAAGCTAACCCACAAGAAGCAGGTGGATCAGGAGAAGCACTTAGCTTTATCGAAAACCAAGCTCCTTTTGGCTCTATATTATTGGTGATAGTGGCGTTAGGATTGGTAGCCTATGGAGTATACATGTTTGTGAAAGCAAAATACCGCGACTTAAGTGCTGTTTAAATTAAAGTAATCATAATAACAAAGAAGCCAGGGTGAGTACTCTGGCTTCTTTATTTATACAATTCATAAGGAAAGTATAAAATATTCTAATCATCCACCTAGAAACAGATCTCAATTAAACAAAAGTCAATCTGAACGGTAAATCAGAATCAGCAGGGCTGTTGTTAAAATCATTTACAGCCATTTACATTCTTAACACAGTATATTTTTTCGGGCAAACTGATATTCATATTACAGGCCCTAAGATCATCTTTATTACAAACATCCTCAAAACTTTTTGCTCGTCTTTCAATGACAAAAGAAATCATTGAACCTGTTCTGATATTAGCTGGTAAATTTGTAGCAACTACATTATCCCATACTTTATTACCATAGCGCCATGTGGTACCAATCGTAGACTTCTCCATTTGGACAAATCGTAAACCCGCACAAGCATCATAAATGACAGTCCCTCTAACACAATGATCAGGATTCATAGATTCCTTTTCACAATTCATATTTACAAACAGGAAACTATTAAAGATAAGAGTTAATGTAGTTATCGTTTTCATTCTTGTCAGAAGGATTTTAAGTGAATAGTTATTCTTACTTTGGAATGTATGATTGTATTCTTATGGACACTTCTTTTCAGAAATTATCTGCATTCACAAGAAAAATAATTTTTCACTCAATCAAATGTTCCTTCAGATACAAATAAGCTTTCCTCAATCCATGTCTCTGTCAGAATATAAAATATGGCTGGAGGCTTCCACTCACCTATATTCTCCAACCGAAAATCATCTTTTCTAAAAAAAATTTCGGTTTTAGTGCAACCTTTATTGTGGCTTTTGCATCTCATCGGAATAACAGACAATAAAATACTGTTCTCATCCAACACAATCGTTTTTTCATCCTGTTTTCTAACCAGTCATCCAAATAGAAAACAGTCTATCCAAAAACAAAATTTCACTATTGTAAACCCACTACCTTGCATTACATAATATTTATTCTAAAAATGGGTTACCATAGTTTTTTATTTCCATAAAGGATAAATCAGCAGCTAAAAATAGTCTAACATACATGTCTTATCACACTACTGACTATGATAAAACTACGTAACATCCACAAGTACTACTCACTGGCACAGAACAAAATGCATGTATTAAAAGGCATAGATCTAACCATTGAGGAAGGAGAACTCGTATCAATAATGGGATCATCAGGTTCTGGAAAATCCACCATGTTGAATATTCTGGGAATTCTGGACAACCATGATGAAGGAGCCTATTCATTAGCAGGACAATTGATTGATAAAAACTTATCACAGGCCAAAGCCGCTTACTACCGCAATCAGTTTATTGGATTTGTATTTCAGTCATTCAATCTGCTTTCGTTCAAAAATGCAATGGAGAATGTTGCATTGCCCTTGTACTATCAAAAAGTCAGCCGCAAACAACGCAACAAACTGGCATTGGAATACCTTGATAAAGTAGGTTTACGGGAATGGGCTGAACATATGCCTAACGAGATGTCAGGTGGTCAACGTCAACGGGTTGCAATTGCAAGAGCTCTTATCTCCAAACCGAAAGTAATTCTGGCTGACGAACCTACAGGAGCCTTGGATACCCAAACATCCTATGAAGTGATGGAACTGTTTAAAGATGTAAACCGCCAAGGCATGACTGTCATAATTGTAACCCACGAACACGATATTGCAGAGCAAACGGACAGAGTTATCCGCCTCAAAGACGGACTCATACTCAGTGATGGTAAAGCTCATGAAATGGCCACACACGAATCTGCTATTGCGATCGAAACCGCTATTAAATAATCTGCACCCAGCTACAGGGTCTTCACAAACCCTGTAGCGTTTCTATCACAAACACTACATCTATGAAACCGACACTCTTTCTCTTCACATTTGCATTTGTTCTCTTATCAGCCTCATTTGTTCAGGCACAAAGTCCTGCCTTACAAAAAAACACACAATGGCTGGAGAAAATGCTGAATACATTAGTAAAAGAAGACAATAAAAAATCAGGTGAAAAAGAAACCAAGCCTGATTTTAAATTTACCAATTGCCAGATGGCAATGAATGTGGTAACAGATAACAAAGAAGATAACTTTTCAATGGGATTTCATCTCAACTGGTTGTTAAAAGACGTCACTAAGGTAAGTTACAAAAAAGAAAAAGATGGTAACTACACCTTGATGCTCAATGTCCCTCCAGACAAAATGAAGATGGATATGGGCTTTGGCAATGACAATTCTATTTCAGGTTCTTTCAACATGAAAGACGAAAAAGGTAATAAAAAAGACGACGACAATACTTCCTTGAGTTTGTCTACCAAAGACGAAAAACTGGTGCAGGAAATGGTGCGTAAATTCGAAGAATCTATCAAACTCTGTAAAGGCTCCTGATAGATTAATCTACATTCTTCAATCTACTACTCTTCAAAATAAAATCTAAAAATCTCTTTCCTTCATAAGAGTCAGAGGGAGGTATTCTATGTTTGATTTAGATAAATGGCAGGAAATTCTCGCTACTATGAGCAAGAATAAACTGCGTACGATATTGACGGCATTTGGTGTATTCTGGGGGATATTTATGCTGGTGGTGTTGCTGGGTGCAGGAAATGGGATGCAGCATGGCATTGAACGGGAATTTGCTGATGAAGCCAAAAACAGTCTTTGGATCTGGGGTGGCAAAACATCCCTTCCATATAAAGGAATGAAGCCAGGTCGTGAGGTAATATTCACCAATGATGACGCTCAATCTATCAATTATCAGGTTGATGGAGTTGAAAAGCTGGCCCCTCGAACATTTTTCTGGGGTGAATATACAATCAGTTATAAAGATAAAAATGGCTCATACCAGATACATGGGGTAAATCGCGATTACCTGGATATTAATGGTTCTAAAATCGCAGCAGGTCGCAACCTCAATCCATTGGATATGAAAGAACGTCGCAAGGTGATGGTGATAGGCAAACGGGTAAAAGAAGTACTATTTGGAGCAGATGTGCCACTGGATGAGGTAGTAGGAAAATATGTTAAAGTGATGGTACTTAAAGAAAAGAAGAAAGAAGAGACAACCACTACCACAACCAATACTGCCAATACCCAAAAAACAGATTCCAATAGAGTTGCAGGAATTTATTTTCAGGTTGTGGGTGTCTTTACTAATAAAGCCGAACAAGGTCGACTGGAAGAACGTTCGGTTATGCCGATTACGACACTGCAAAGTACCTTTAACTTATATAATCGTGTACATACCATGGCCCTTACTACTGAAAAAGGCGTCCGGGTAAGCGAAGTACAAGGAAAGGTGAGGCAATTACTTGCTGGTAAACATCAGTTTGATGTTAAGGATGAAGAAGCAGTCAACCTTAACAACAACGAAGAAAACTTTGAACGATTCATGGGCTTGTTTGATGGCATTGCTGCTTTCGTATGGTTTATCAGCATGTGTACCCTGATTGCCGGTATTGTGGGGGTTAGCAATATCATGCTCATTATTATCAAAGAACGAACAAAAGAGATCGGGATTCGAAAAGCAATAGGTGCTACTCCCTTTTCTATTGTGAGTCTGGTAATTCAGGAATCAATCATTATCACCTCTGTAGCCGGTTATCTTGGATTCCTGGCAGGTGTTGGAATGCTTGAACTCATAGGTTATTTTATTACACAAGCTAAAAATGAGATTCGTTATTTCACCTATCCGGTAGTCAATCTCAATCTGATTTTTATTGCAATTGGTGTATTGGTAGTTGCAGGTGCATTAGCAGGATTATTTCCTGCCATGAAGGCAGCGAATATCAAACCGATTGAAGCTTTACGAGCAGATTAGTATCTTTCCTACCCTTACCCTTCTATTCAGAAATAAAATGATAAACGTGTTTTTACCAGTGTTAACTCGTTCCCTATATAGGAATGAACAGAAAGGAGCTGGTTATGTTTGATATTGACAAATGGCAGGAAATTTATTCTACCATCCGCAAAAATAAACTACGCACTATACTTACCGGATTGGGTGTTGCCTGGGGTATTGGTATGCTGGTAATTCTGCTTGGAAGTGGCCGTGGATTTGAAAATGGCATAGAAGGGCAATTTGATGTAGCCAAAAATGCCATTTTTGTTTGGGGTCAACGCACCAGTATGGCCTACAAAGGTCTTCAGCCAGGTCGATTTGTTCAGTTTAACAATGACGATGTAGATGCTATTCGCAACAATATTCCTGAACTGGCAGTAGTAGCACCGCGATTGAATCTGGGAGGTAGCTTTGCTGTAGTGTATGAGCAAAAAAGTGCTTCGTATGAAGTATATGGCGACTATCCGGACTTCTTTAAGGTACGCCCTTACAGTATGATTCAGGGACGATACATCAACGAAAAAGATATCCAGGATAGACGTAAAGTAGCCGTGATTGGTACAACAGTAAAGGATGTTTTATTTGGGAAAGACGAGAATCCAGTAGGCAAGTATATCAAGATCAGAGGTATCCCCTTTCTTGTAATTGGTGTCTATACCATGCGAAGTACACAGGCAGAAGAAGTAATGCAGGCATCTAAAGAAATATTTGTATGTAATACCGCTTTGCAGCAAACTTTTAATCTGGTTAATAAAATTGGTTGGTTTGCTTTTGTCCCCAAACAAGGTGTTCCGGCAGCAGGTGTAGAACAAAAGATTAAACGCCTTTTAGCGAGCAGACATCGTATACACCCAGATGATATTCGGGCAATCGGCTCAGCAAATGTCGAGGAAGAATACATGCAGGTTCAGGGATTGTTTATGATTATTCGCTCTTTCAGCTGGTTTGTAAGTATATTCACCATCATTGCAGGTGTCATTGGAGTAGGTAATATTATGTTGATAGTAGTTAAAGAACGAACAAAAGAGATTGGCATTCGAAAAGCATTGGGAGCTACTCCATGGTCTATCATTAGTATGATTTTACAGGAAACAATAGTAATTACCACCGTTGCCGGATATATGGGTTTATTAGCCAGTACAGGTATTATTGCAGGTATTAACTACCTTCTTAAAAAGAATAATGCGGAAGGAGGATTTTTTGCTAATCCGGAAGTTGATCTTACAATGGCACTTACAGCTACAGCTGTTCTGATCATAGGTGGTGCCCTAATTGGTATGGTACCAGCTACCAAAGCTGCTGCGGTAGATCCTGTGGTTGCGTTACGAGATGAATAAGCAACTATCTAAAATCAGGCCTTCCAGAGTAAAGACCTGATTTTAGATAGATCATTGACCCATTCAACCACTCATCAATTAATCATTTCGACAACCCATTTCATTGATAACTTTGACAAGCCATTAACTATTTTCAGTGACTATGAAACGCATCATTTACAGTATCTTAGGTTTAATAGTGGTAGGTGGATCTGTCTGGCTGGGAATTTATTTTTATAATAAATCCAAGACCACTCCAACAGTCTATAAAACAGAAAAACCGTTTGTAACCAGCATTACGAAGAAAACAATAGCAACAGGTTCTATCGTACCTCTGAAAGAAGTAAATATAAAGCCACAGGTTTCAGGTATCGTAGAGGAATTATTTGTAGAGGCAGGGCAAACTGTTAAATCAGGCCAGCCTATTGCCAAGATTAAGATTGTTCCTAACCTTGCCAATATTAACCAGGCTGAAAATACGCTCGAACAAGCTAAAATTCAGTTAAATGAAGCGAAAAAAGAGTTTGACAGATTTCAGCAGCTATATGATCAGAAAGTAGTAGCCGAACAGGAGTACCGCCGTTATCTGTCGGACTACAATCTGAAGAAGCAGGCAGTGGATGCAGCAGAGAACCAGTTACATATTCTGAAAAGTGGAAGTTCACTGCGCAAAAGTGAAATTTCCAATATTATCTATTCAACAATTAGCGGTATGCTGTTGGATGTACCTGTGAAAGTGGGTACTTCGGTAATCGAACGCAATAACTTCAATGAAGGTACTACCATTGCCACGGTAGCAGACATGAAAAGCCTGATCTTTGAAGGAGAAGTAGACGAAGCCGAAGTGGCTAAACTCAAAGAAGGAATGGAGTTAGCTATGACGATTGGTGCTATTGAAGACAAAAAATACCAGGCCAACTTGTATTATATCTCACCAAAAGGTATTACCAAGGAAGGAGCTATCAAGTTTCAGATAAAAGCACGGGTCGTATTACCAGAAAATGAATTCATTCGTGCAGGCTATAGTGCCAATGCAGATATTGTTCTGGACAAAAAAGATCAGGTGCTGGCAATCAAAGAAAGTCTGTTACAATTCAAGAAAGACAGTGTGTTTGTAGAGGTAGAAACGGCTCCTCAGAAATTCGAAAAACGCATTGTTAAAACAGGCATTTCAGATGGCATAAATATAGAGGTAGTATCCGGCGTGAAAAAAGAAGATAAAATCAAAGTAAGCGAAACTGCTGCTAGTAACGGATAATAATATATAAAACCTTATTTTTCAGGTGTACGGAAACGGACAATTACGTTCAGATTCGTACACCTGTTTTTATTTATAGTACCCTTTACAGAGAAAATACGTACGTTTTTCATTTTGGCATATGGATTGGCATTATCAAAGTAGAGATGAGTGCACTTTCAATTTCCAAACCTATGCTCAAAAACTACATCGTCATTGGCCTACGCAATATATTCCGCAGTAAAGGCTATACTATTATCAATATATTGGGATTAGCTATCGGCATTGCTGCATGTCTGTTAATTTTTACCATTGTGCAGTTTGAAGTAAGCTATGATACATTCCACAAAAACTTCCACCGGATCTACCGACTGGCAACAGATCAAAAATATCCAAGTGGCGATATAGGACGTAATCCGGGCGCTCCTACCCCAGCACCTGATGCTTTACGATTGGATATGCCTCAAATCGAAAAAATAGCTTCTATAAACAGTATCTATGGAAGTCAGATCACACTGCTCGGCAATCAGCCAGAAGATAATCTTTCCCAAAAGAAATTTATAGAAGATATCGGAGTCGTTTTTATAGAACCTGCCTTTTTTGACATTTTTGACTCACAATGGCTTATAGGCAATGCTTACACAAGCTTAAAGGATCCAAACACAGTGGTTCTTACCCGTACCCAGGCTGAAAAGTATTTTACCAGATGGCAGGATGCTCCAGGTAACTATTTAAAACTTGACAATGCAATAACACTGAAAGTGACAGGTGTTATAGAAGATGCTCCTCAAAACACAGACTTTCCATTTAAAGTATTAGTCTCTTTTGAAACGTTTAAAACGTCCCCTACTCATGGCTATGTAAAAGATAACTGGGGTAGCACCAGCAGCAGTCACCAAGTATTTCTTCTGCTTCCTGAAAAATATTCAGTCAGCAATCTGGAGAAAGCCTTACAGAAATTTAGTGATAAACACTATTCTAATACAGGCAATGCAAAAACGATTCACAGATTATTACCACTGAGTGAAAACCATTTTGATACCCAGTATGAAAATCTGGGTGATCATATGACCAGCAAAAGCACATTACTTACACTCTCATTTATTGGTATTTTGATTCTGGTAATGGCTTGTATCAACTTTATCAATCTGGCAACAGCTCAGGCAGTAAACAGATCCAAAGAGGTTGGAATACGCAAAGTATTGGGAAGTAACAGATTGCAACTGATCGGACAGTTTCTGGGAGAAACGACTCTTATTGTCATATTTGCAATGGTTATGGCAATTATTCTGGCGCGTCTGGCACTTCCGTTTCTACGTGAAATATCTAATGTACCAGAAAATATACCTTTCCTTCAGAATCCTATTATCATTGCGTTTATCATTCTGGTCACCCTTATTGTTAGCTTGTTGTCTGGTATTTACCCAGCTATTATTTTATCTGGTTTTGAACCATCTCAAGCACTTAAAAATAAAATTACCACCCGTAATATTGGTGGCATTCCATTACGCAGAGGATTGGTGGTACTCCAGTTTTCCATTTCTCAGGTTCTAATCATTGGTACACTGATAGCCATTACTCAAATGAATTTTATCCGGGATCTGGATCTCGGTTTTACCAAAGAAGCTGTCTATGTTGTTAATATCAATCCGGATGATAGCCTGAATCGGACTCATTTTGAAGGATTTAAGAGAGAATTGCTTCAAAATCCAGCTGTAGTATCAGTCAGTCTTGCCAATGATCCCCCCTCATCCAATAACAACTGGGGACGCAACTTTTCCTATAACAATTCAGCTACAGATGCAGACTTTAATACTTTCGTTAAATATGCTGACTACGATTACTTCAAAACCTATGGGCTCAAGTTTGTAGCAGGAAAAGGATATTCTAAGAGTGATACAGCAAAAGAAATCGTAGTAAATGAAACATTGCTCCGAAAACTAGGAGTAAAAGACCCTCAGGAAGCCATTGGCAGAACCTTACGTATGGGTAGGGAATCCTGGAAACCTATTGTAGGAGTTGTAAAAGATTTTAAAGCCAATTCTGCAAGAGACGAGATGAAACCTATGGTTATCATAGCCTCCAAACGAAACTTCTATACAGCCGGTGTTAAGATACATCCAAATCACCTGCATCAGACAGTTGATCAGATAAAAGCTATATGGGAGAAGAACTTTGGTGCGTATGTGTTTCAGGGACATTTCTTTGATGAAACTATTGAACACTACTATCATCAGGAAAATCAATTGGCACTTTCCTATAAAATTTTTGCTACACTAGCCATTTTTATTTCCTGTCTGGGATTATATGGACTTGTCTCATTCCTAGCAGTTCAGAAAACAAAAGAAATCGGTATCCGAAAAGTGCTGGGAGCTTCAATAGTTAATATCATTGGATTATTATCTAAAGAATTTATCATTCTAATTGCTATTGCCTTTGCCCTTGCTATTCCTGTTGCCTATTATCTGATGAGCAACTGGCTGGACAATTTTGTATATCGTATTTCAATGGGTGTTGGAGCATTTGTGATTGCCATCATTATTACGCTGTTGATTGCATGGATTACACTCAGCTATCGTGCAGCCAAAGCTGCCCTCGTTAATCCGATAAAAAGCCTTCGATCTGAATAAGGGCTGATTAACATCCAGAGTAAAGCCTATATATAAAACAACTTAAGTCCGATATAAGTGGAGTATAGGCACTGCACTTATATTGGACAAAATAGAATGAATTCTTCCAGACTAAACACTCTCCACACATGGCACATATAGCGATTCCTATCCCTTCCACTCCAGGCAAACAAGAGATTGAAATAGAAGTAAGCATCAATGGTCAGAAACAACAACTTCATTATCGGATAGAATTATTCTACTGGGATGAGTGTGATGTACCTGTTATAGACAGAGCAGAATGTATCCGACATATGTTGCAGCATTACGACCAAGACTGGACCCTCTATTACATTGGATCTCCAACTCAGAAATTTGTGCCTATCACTTTTGTAAAACGGGATGATTTGCACATTCAGCAAAAACTCATGACAGGGAAATAATATCTTTCACAATAAGTCTTTGGGATAGTAAGATAAGAATAGCAAATCCCATTCATTTTACATTGTTAGTATTCTACATCTTAGAATTTCCAACATACTACAACTTACCAACTTATGATTAAGAACTATATTACCATCGCAATCCGGAATCTATCCCGACACAAAGCATTTTCGTTTATAAATGTCATTGGATTGTCCATAGGTATTGCCGCCTGTCTGCTCATATTACAATATGTTGACTTTGAGTTAAGCTACGATAACTTTCATACCAAGGGAGACCGTATATACCGCATCAAGCAAGATCGTTACAATGAAGGAAAGCTTTCTACAGAATGGGCCGCCGGAGCCTTTGCAGCAGCCAACTCCTTTAAGGATGCATTCACCGAAATAGAAGATTATGTGAAGCTAGTCAGAACAGGGACTAAAATTGTAAATAGAGATGGGAATATCATTAAAATTGAAAGAGTATACTTTGCCAGTAAGTCTTTTTTTACACTTTTCTCTTACCCATTACTAAGCGGTAATGCAAAGACAGCCTTACAAGAACCCAATACAGCTGTCATTTCAGAGTCTCTTGCTCAAAAATTATTCGGTACAACCAATCCTATGGGTAAGGATCTTAGATTGAATCAGGATCGTCTCTTTAAAATTACAGGGGTTTTCAAAGATCTTCCGGATAATACCCACCTGAAAGCAGATATGTTGCTTTCTTATGAAACATTTATCAATCAGATTAAACCCAATACTCCCGAAACAGCCTGGCAATGGGATGGTTGTCTCAGTTACCTGTTACTGAAACCAGGAACAGATCCCAAAGCCTTAGAAAAAAAGTTTCCGGGTGTAGTAGACAAACTGGCAGGAGAAGATCATAAAAAATACAATTCAGCGGCAATCTATCTGCTTCAGCCGTTAAAAGACATCCACCTCTATTCTCACTATATGATGGAAGCCGAGGCCAATGGAGATGGGACTACAGTATATCTACTATTGGGTATCGCCTTTTTTATAGTTGTGATTGCATGGGTCAATTATATCAATCTGGCAACTGCCAGAGCGATAAATCGGGCAAAAGAAGTCGGTGTACGCAAATCTGTGGGATCACAACGATCTCAATTGGTTACACAATTTCTTTTTGAATCTGCATTATTAAATGGTTTGGCTGTTATACTGGCACTGGGACTGGTTGTTCTGGTACTACCTTTATTTAATGCATTATCAGGTCAACATCTGAGTATTTCATTGCTTATCAGTGGTACATTCTGGCTCTCTCTATTGATATTGTTAGTTGTAGGTACATTCTTCTCTGGCCTCTATCCTGCTTTTGTACTTTCAGCATTTAAACCTGTTGCCGTTCTTAAAGGCCGCATGGTAACTACCCGTCAGGGAATTGCCTTACGAAAAGGCTTGGTTGTGTTTCAATTTGCAGCTTCTCTGTTTTTGCTGGTAGGTACCGCTACCGTATTCCGGCAAATTCAGTTTATGCGGGAGCAGAAATTAGGTATGAATATTGATCAGACCCTGGTTATCAATCCTCCTATTATCGGTACTGACTCCACGTACATGCGTAAACTGGAAGCATTTAAGAATGAGTTATTGCGTCAGTCTACCATCAAGAGCATAACAGCATCTACAACCATTCCAGGTCAACCAGTAGACTGGAATGCAGGTGGAATAAAGTTGCATGGTGCAGACGAAAAACAAGGTAAACAATATCGGGTTATTGGAGTGGATTATGATTATCTGAAAACCTATGATCTGAAAATAGTAGCAGGTCGTAACTTTGCCAAAGACTTCGGTACAGATCCCAAAGCGGTTATGCTCAACAAAATGGGTATCCAGCAGCTAGGTTTTACAGATCCTAAACAAGCAATTGGAAATCAGATCGACTTTTGGGGAGAAGTATATACCATTGTGGGTATAGTAGATAATTTCCATCAGCAATCTTTGCGCGAAACCTATGAACCACTTGTAATACGCCTTATACCGGATGTACGTGGATACTTCTCTATCAAGCTGGAGGCCAATCAGATCAATGCTTCTATTGCCTCTATCCAAAGTAGCTGGAAACAATTTTTCCCAGGTAATCCGTTTGAGTATTTTTTCCTGAATGAACATTTCAATGAACAATATAAGGCTGATCAGCGGTTTGGACAGGTATTTGGATTTTTCACCTCTCTGGCTATACTGGTTGCCTGTCTGGGATTGTTTGGATTAGCCATGTTTACAACAGTCCAACGTACGAAAGAGATAGGTATACGAAAAGTACTGGGAGCCTCCATCCCTGAAATACTCCAACTTTTATATAAGGAGTTTGCCATATTGATTCTGATCGCCTTTGTTGTCTCTGTTCCTTTTATCTGGTATACAACCAATCGATGGCTGGAGACATATGCATTCCGGACAGACTTGTCCTGGTGGATAGTTGTGGGAGCAGGTGTTACTACATTACTAATAGCGTTGTTAACGGTCAGCTTTCAGGCAATCAAAGCAGCATTGGCAAATCCGGTTACATCATTACGTACAGAATAATTGTCAGGCATGGTCTTACAGAATAGACCATGCTATTTTTTAGTACTTCATACAACATTGACTCTCTTTTCCTATGATTCGCAACTATTTCAAAATAGCGCTACGTAATCTGCAACGAAATCGTACCTATACATTCATCAATGTGCTGGGGCTGGCACTTGGTATTTGTTGTAGTCTGCTAATCTTTACATTGGTTTACTACCATCTGCGCTTTGATACATTCCACAAAAACCCAGACCGGATTTATCGTATTGTAACAGAGTTCAACTCAGATGGTCCAGACTTCACGCCAGGTGTTCCTAATCCACTGGGGAAAGCATTTCGGAATGATGTTGCCCTTGCAGATAAAGTTGCCCGGGTACTTACATTTGATGAACAACTGATTACTTTACGCGACAACAATCAAATCAAAAAATTTACAGAGTCCGAAGGTATTTCATTTGTAGAACCGGAATATTTTGACATTATGAATTTCCCTCTGGTTCAGGGCAATGCCAAACAAGCATTACAAAATGTGTACAGTGTTTTATTAACTGAGCGACTAGCTAAGAAATATTTTTCAGAGGATAATCCCATTGGAAAAACCATTCGTTTGGATAACCGGACAGAGTGCAAAATCACAGGTATATTAAAAGATCTACCCAAAAACACAGATCGTAAGACGGAGATTTATATCTCATATGAAACTGTGAAAAAACACTTTGATGGGATGACAAAAAGAGAGGATCGGTGGGGGTCAACGTATAGTGGTATGCAATGTTTTATACGATTAAATCCCAATACATCTCCAAAAGCAGTTTCCAAAGTATTTCCAGCTTTTATTCAAAAGTACCATAGCAAGAAAGATGCAAAGATTGTTCAGTATCACCTGCAACCACTGGCAGATATTCATTTTGATAGTAAGTATGATGGTAAAGTTGAAAAGAAATACTTATGGGCAATTGGTTGTATTGGTGTATTTCTGATTATCACTGCTTGTGTCAATTTTGTAAATCTGGCAACGGCTCAGGCACTAAAACGTTCTAAAGAAATCGGAATCCGTAAAGTACTGGGAAGTGTACGAACTCAACTCTTCTGGCAGTTTATTGCAGAGACAGGGTTTGTTACTGTTCTTGCATTTTTGGTTGCTTACCTAATGGCACTGCTTGCCCTACCTTCTGTCAACGACTGGTTTGGCACTCAGCTTACTCTAAATCTTGTTGAAAATCCGCAACTACTTATATTCATTCCATTACTTGCAATTACTGTCGTATTTTTATCAGGTTCATATCCTGGACTTATTCTATCTGGTTTTCAACCTATTCTAGCTCTGAAAGGAAAATTAACACAACAACAGATTGGTGGATTTTCACTGAGACGCACATTGGTGGTAGCTCAATTTACCATTTCCCAAATGCTCATCATTGGAACTATTGTAGTTGCCAGTCAAATGCTTTATTTTAAACAAACCAATCTGGGTTTTAGCAAAGATGCCATAGTCATGCTTTCGATTCCGTCAGAAGATGTAGTGAAGATGAATTCGTTGCGAAATCGGCTAAGCCAGATAGCAGGTATTCAAAATGCCTCTTTATGTTTTGAAGCACCTGCCTCTGAAAACAATAACGAAACAGATTTTAACTACGACAATCGTCCTGAAGCAGAGCATGTAAGTGTATATACAAGACCTGCAGATAGCCAGTATTTATCTACATTCGACATAAAGTTGGTAGCAGGACGCAATATTTATCCAAGTGATACTACCCGTGAATACCTGGTCAATGAGACCTTTATAAAAAGGCTCAATCTTAAATCACCCCAGGAAGCTATCGGGAAAAATCTGGAATTATGGGGAAAGACAGCACGTATTGTAGGTGTAGTCAACGATTTTCACAATCTCTCCTTTCACGAAGATATTAAGCCGATCTGTATTATGTCTCAAGCAGATAGATATAATAATTGCGCTGTTAAAATAAATGTTGCTCAAACTAAAACCTTATTGCCTGAAATTGAAAAAATATGGAATGAAACCTATCCCGACTTTCTCTATCAGTACGAGTTTCTTGACGAACGTATCGGCAATTTTTATAAACAGGAAGACACCTTGTTTAATCTGATTCAGGTATTTGCAGGTATTGCTATTTTTATCAGTGGGTTAGGATTATATGGATTGGTTTCATTTATGGCAGTTCAGAAAACAAAGGAAATTGGTATTCGAAAAGTATTGGGAGCCAGCAGTCAACAGATACTGGGACTTTTCGGGAAAGAATTTGTCAGACTGGTAGTAATAGCTTTTGTAATTTCAGCACCCATTGCCTGGTGGATAATGAACAACTGGTTGCAAGACTTCAAATATAAAATCACCATTGGACCAGGAATATTTGTAATCGCCATTGTTTGTACCCTATTCATTGCTCTTATTACTGTTGGCTATCGGTCAATGAAAGCCGCATTTGACAACCCGGTTAATTCATTGCGATCTGAATAACCTGTATTGTGAATAACAACCTCTATCAATTGCCAACAATAGAAAGAGGTTAGGTTCTTATCAACAACCCTTCAACTACTTTTGCTTATGCTACATAGCTACTTTACCATTGCATTTCGAAGTCTTTGGAAAAACAAAGCATTTTCTCTGATCAATATTTCAGGTTTATCACTGGGTATAGCTACTTTTTTATTGATTCTCGAATACATAAGCTTTGAGCAGAGTTTTAATGCATTCCATACCAAGCTACCTCGGTTATACAGAGCATTGTATGAAGCAAGTAGCACAGGGAAGACAGAAACATGGGATTTTTTGCCACCAGGCCTCGCTCCTATTTCAAAAGACCGAATCAGCGACATACAGTCTTATTGCAGGATCGCTAATAATGGCATGGGAACTGGTATTGTCACTTATTCAGCTAATGACAAAAACACATCTCCGAAATTATTCAGAGAAGAAGATGTATTGTATGCAGATGGTACTTATTTTGAGCTATTTACTTTTCCGATAGTACAAGGTATATCAAACTCATTAAATCAACCAAATACAGTAGCTATTTCAGAATCCTATTCCCTTAAATACTTTGGAAAAGAATCTGCAATTGGAAAAATATTGACACTAAATAATCAGTTTGGCAAACACAACTATACAGTGAGTATTGTCTTTAAAGACATTCCAGCCAATTCGGATCTACAATCCAATATAGTATTATCGTTGCAGACACTGGTCAATCCTGCCAATCTGAACGGAAATGATTGGGCCAAACCGGATGGATTGAGTAGTCAATGTATGAGTATATTCTATCTATTGCAGGAAGATGCAGACTATAAAAAAGTTGAACAAAAAATAAATACTCTTAATAAGCAATTACGACCTACTGATCAGGAAATACTTCGCCTGCAACCAGCAGAAAATATTCATCTGGCACAATCACTTAATGACTACTACATTACTACAGGGAACCTGGGTTTCATCTATCTTTTGGGAGGTATTGCTATACTTATTTTATTTATTGCATGGTTCAATTATATAAACCTCTCCACAGCAGGATCTCTGAAACGAGCCAAAGAAGTGGGAGTACGAAAAGTAATGGGGGCTAGCCGCTCTCAACTCATACAGCAATTTTTAGGAGAATCTATCTTACTGAATATAAGCGGCTTCCTTTTGGCTCTGCTGCTGGTAGTAATAGTGCAGGATGTGTTTAATACAGTTATAGGAAAGCCCTTATCGCTACATACCATCCAAGAAGGATGGCTCTGGATACTTGGAATTACGTTACTTGTTACAGGTTCTCTTTTTTCAGGAGCTTACACAGCTTTTGTACTATCCTCTTTTCAACCCTTACAAACCTTGAAAGGCATATTTAGTAAGTCAGGTAAAGGTTTATTCATACGTAAGTCGCTGGTAGTGTTTCAGTTTAGTATCTCGATTGGTCTGATTGCTTCTACTATCATTTTGTTTGGGCAACTACAATACATGCAGAATACTCAACTGGGTATGAATCTGGAGCAATTACTTGCTTTTAAGGTAGAAGATGTAGAAAGGGACGGAACATTCAAACAAACCACAACTGTTTTTTTAAATCAACTAGCTCAACTACCTTATGTAAAAAGCTACAGTAATCCTGGCTGTATGCCTGGTAACTGGTACAACTATAATGCAAATGGTATTACGCGACTCAATCCCCGGCCACTTGATGAAAAAAAGTCCTACTCTATCGCTATTGTAGATGAGCACTTCATCGAAACGTTTGGTATACAGTTAGTGAAAGGCGAAAATTTCACTGCAGAACAGTGTGAAAAGAAATGGGATGATGTAGATAAAATTATAGTTAATGAGAAAGCAGCCCTTGAATTGGGATTTTTATCTGCAACAGAGGCAGTAGGCAAGAAAATAAAATGGGGAGAAAACAAACAATACGAAATTATTGGCCTGATCAAAGACTATCACCACAAATCGTTACAAGCCCCGATCGATCCGGTTATCTTCTATCCCCGACACAACGGAAAATATTTTGTAGTTCGTCTTACAACGCCTCAAATTCAGTCTAAAGTAGCAGAACTGGAAAAAATCTATAAGGATAACTTCAGTGGTAATCCATTTGAATACTTCTTTGTGGATGAAAATTATAACAAACAATACCAGACTGAACAGCAATACACACAGTTATTCACCCTGGCATCTTTTCTGGCTATTTTCATAGCCTGTCTGGGCTTATTTGGACTAGCAACATTTACTTCAGAACAACGCACCAAAGAAATAGGCATCCGAAAAGTATTAGGAGCATCCATTCAACAAATCCTGGCTCTGCTATCAAAGGACTTTGTCAGACTGCTACTAATAGCATTTGTTATTACTACACCTATTATCTGGTATGTAGCCAATGATTGGCTACAAAATTTTGCCTATCGTATCCAGGTATCCTGGTGGATTTTTGCATTGGCAGGAATTATTGCGTTTTCCATTGCCATTCTAACAATCAGTTTCCAATCAATAAAAGCTGCGTTGCAAAACCCAGTAAAAGCATTACGATCTGAATAATTTCAGCAATACATATTAATAGAATTCTTTCTCAAGTTTTACCATTTACCATTATGTTAAAGAATTATCTTAAAACAACCTGGCGAAACCTGATTCGCCATAAGCTATTTTCAACCATCAACATAGCAGGCTTGGGGATCGGATTTGCAGCAGTATGGTTAATGGTATTATTTGTGGCAGATGAATTAAGTTTTGATCAGTATCATACCAAAGCTGATCGGATTTATCGTGTAGTGCATTATGCACAATGGCCAGGAGGAAATCTGAAACTAGCTCCTACTTCTGCACCCTTTGCAGAAGCATTGAAACGGGAGTATCCGGAAATTGAACAAACTGTTCGTATTGTACCAGAGGGAGGCGGTATTATCCATCTGGGTGAAAAACAACTGGAAGTAAATGATATTTATTTTGCAGATCCTTCGGTTTTTGACATTTTTAGTATTTCATTTCTTTATGGAAATCCGAAAACAGCTCTGACACATGATAAATCCATTGTCATTACCAGAAGCCTGGCCGAGAAACTGTTTGGCGATGCATCCAAAGCATTAAATCAACCTATACAATTCTCTAATAACTTTGAGAATCTGGTCACTGGAGTAATAGAAGACATTCCAGCAAATTCACATTTGCAATTTAGTGCGCTTCGTTCGTTATCAACTAACTGGACTGATGGCTGGCAAAATTTCAGTCTATATACCTATATTTTGCTGAAACCTAACGCTAACGTACAAACACTAGAATCCAAGTTATCAGGCTTTTACCCCAAATACCTGAAAGGCGAGATGGGAACATTGGATTACCGAATGGAATTACAGCCCCTTACATCCATCCATCTACACTCCCATCTGGATTATGAAGCTGGCCCCAATGGAGATATAACAACTATCTACATCTTTATTCTGGTGACAGTACTAATCCTTGTAATTGCTTGTATCAATTATATCAACTTATATACAGCCAGATCTTCTACAAGAGTTCGGGAAGTAGGTGTACGGAAAGCAATAGGCTCTCCCCGTGCTCAGTTGGTACAACAGTTTTTATTAGAATCTAATCTGTTTACAGGTATTGCTGCTATCATTGGTTTTGTACTGGCAAACATCGCTCTTCCCTATTTTAATCAGCTAGCAGATAAAACACTGATTCTCTCTCAGTTTGGAGTAGCAACTACCATCGGTATTTTTATTTTATTTTCACTGTTGGTAGGTGTAGTAAGTGGCATTTATCCAGCATTACTACTTTCTAACTTTCATCCGGTTTCAGCACTCAAGAATCAGGTTTCAAAAATTGGAAAAGGAAGTAGTCTCAGAAAAACACTGGTAGTGTTTCAGTTTACAACCACTGTTATCATGATTGTAGGTTCGTTGGTAATTTATCTGCAATTACAGTATACATCTACAAAAAACCTTGGATTTAATAAAGATCAGGTTACTACATTTCATATTGACAATGAAGAAGTTCGCACACAAGTTAGTGCACTGAAACAACAACTACTGCAAAGCCCTCTAATAGAATCCGTAGCTTCTGCCAGTAACCCTATTGGCAATAATAACATTGGAACCAATGGAATATTTTTCGAACAAAACGGAGAGATGCCTACAAGCACTCAAGTTGTACAAAAATTTCTGGTAGATAGCGACTTTCTTCATACCTTAGAAATCAAACTCCTGAAAGGCAGAAACTTTTCACCAGACATTATCAGCGACCGGATGGAAGCCGTTCTGGTCAATGAGGCACTAGTCAAAAAAATGGGATGGCAGGAGCCTATAGGTAAACGAGTGAAATACTTTATAGATAATCAAGGGAACACACAGGATGCAAAAGTAATCGGAGTAGTCAAAGATTTTCACATTTACTCTCTCCAGCATAAAATTGAGCCTTTGGTACTCCAAATGCCTCCTCCATCAGAAAGAGACAATATTTATCTGCGCATTCAGCCAGACAAAACGCAGCAGGCGCTGGCATTTATAGAGAAGACCTTTCATGCCTTTGATCCATCAGCCCGTTTGAACTTTCATTTTCTGGATGATAACTTTTCCAAACAATACCAGACTGAACAAAAACAAGGAGAGGTATTATTTGTCTTTACCATACTCTCTATCCTGATAGCCTGTCTGGGTCTGTTAGGATTAGCAGCTTTTACGGCCGAACAACGAATCAAAGAAATTGGTATACGGAAAGTACTTGGAGCGTCTGTTTTAAGTATTGTAACATTATTATCTACTGATTTCCTAAAGTTGGTTGTCATTGCCATTGTAATTGCTACACCCATTGCCTGGTATGCAATTCAACAATGGCTGCAAAATTTTGCCTATCACTTTGCTGTATCAGGCTGGCTTTTCCTTATCTCAGGATTTGTCGTCATATCCATTGCCTTACTAACAGTAAGCATTCTGGCAATTAAGGCTGCAAGAGAGAATCCGGTTAAATCACTCCGATCTGAATAAGTAACTTCTACTCACCAAACTAAAGTATTTAAAACCATACACCATGTTCTCTAACTACTTTAAAATAGCCTTTCGCAGTCTAATCAAGCAAAAAACCTATACCCTTGTCAATATAACAGGGCTGGCGATTGGGCTTAGTGCTTGTTTGATCATTTACCTGATGGTAAGTTTTGAGCTTAGCTTTGATACATTTCACAAAGATCAGGACAGAATTTTCCGGGTTGTTTCTCACATAAATATTGCTAATAATGTCTACAAAAACAGTGGCATTTCAGCTCCCATCCCCTGGGCTATGCGAAGAGAATTTACTGGATTAGAAGTCGTAGCACCTTTTCATGTAAAACCCATTGATTATGTAATTGTCCCTCAATCCAATGGAAAAAACAAGGTTATAGAGGCAGATCAGAAATGGAAAAATCCCAATTCTCTGAATAGTATTCTAGCAGATGATGGTTATTTTAAACTATTTCACTATGACTGGGTAGGAGGAGATCCAACTTCTGCATTGAAGGAGCCATTCAAAGTAGTTCTGACAGAAGCAAAAGCTAGGATATACTTTGGCACGACAGACCCTGCCAATATCATTGGTCATTCGCTTATCTATGCAGATGATGAAGATACAGTAACGGTTACTGTATCCGGTATAATCAAGGCATGGACAGCAAACACGGATTTTCACTTCACAGATTTTATTTCATTTTCCACTATCGAAAAAACGAAATGGAATGAAAATGCAGGGCTCACTCAGTGGACCAATACCAACTCTACCTCTCAGGCGATAGTTAAACTGAGTAAAGGTACAACCACTGCACAGATTGAAAAACAATTCAGGCCATTGATGAAGAAATATGCCAGCAACTCTCCTAATAAATTTCAAAATCGTGATGCCAAAGATGAATTTATTCTTCAACCAATCTCTGATATTCATTTCAATAAAGAATATTATGGGGTTTACGTACGCTTAGCACATTTGCCAACTCTATATAGTTCACTAGGAGTAGCAGCCTTTCTGCTGATTATTGCCTGTATCAACTTTATAAACCTGGCTACGGCACAATCTGCGCAACGGGCAAAGGAAATAGGTATTCGCAAAGTGTTAGGCAGTACCCGTTTTAGCCTGATTATACAGTTTCTAAGTGAAACATTCCTGATCACCTTCTGTGCAATACTTTTGGCTATTATTATCACCCCTACTCTATTGTCAATCTATAAATCATTTATACCTTCTGGTGTCACCCTTGACATATTTAATCCAGTAGTTTTGTTTTTTCTGGCAGGAATTATCGTTTTCACAACCTTACTCTCCGGATTTTATCCAGCATTGGTCTTATCCTCCTATCTGCCAGTATTGACATTAAAAAATATAACTACAGGAAAATCAACCCGAAAGGCTACTTTACGAAAAGTGCTTATCATCTTCCAATTTACCATTTCTCAAGTTTTTATTATTGGTACCATTGTAATGGGATCACAGATTCACTACATGGTTACCAAAGACATGGGGTTCAAGAAGGATGAAATCGTCTATTTCAGAATACCCTGGAAAGAAAATCATCGTAAAAAGGAAGTTTTTCTCTCAAAACTCAGACAAATCCCTGAAATCCAATTAATCAGTCAGAGTGAACGTCCGGTTGTTACTGCTGGCAATAATACCTCTTCACTCACCTACCACAAAGGAAATAAACATATTGAGATAAATGTTGGACGACATAATATTGATGAAAACTTTCTCAGCTTATATGGTATAAAACTGCTGGCAGGAAGAAACATCCAAACCAGTGACTCAGCCAGAGAAGTCCTGATCAATGAAAACTATGCAAAAGCCCTCGGCTTTAAAACTCCATCAGAAGCAGTCGGGGAAATTGTCAATTATGGAGAAAATAACCCATTACCCATTATAGGTGTTGTAGCAGACTTTAATGTTGAACCCCTGCATAAAACTATTCAGCCTGTATTTTTAATGAGTGAAACCAGATATGTCTCTACAATCAATATAAGACTTATCACGAAAGGAAAGCAGGCACAAGAAATTCAGCCTACTTTGACAAAAATACAAGCCATATGGCAAGAAATATATCCTGCTGAAAAATTTGAGTATATGTTCCTGGATCAAGCTATTGCAGGATTTTACGAAAGTGAACAGAAAACAGCTACTATTATCAATACAGCAACAGGATTAGCCATCTTCATTGCTTGTATGGGTTTGTTTGGTCTGATTGCCTTTACCACCCAGCAACGTGCCAAAGAAATTGGTATACGTAAAATTCTAGGAGCGTCTGTACAACAGATTATAGCCCTTTTATCCAAAGACTTTTTACTCTTGGTTTGTTCAGCATTACTCATCGCTATACCGATTGCTTGGTATGCAATGAATAAGTGGCTCGCTGACTTTGCTTATCATATTGATATTTCCTGGTGGATCTTTGTTGTAGCAGGGATTGCAGCTATTGCTATAACACTTGTAACAATCAGCTATCAATCTATAAAAGCAGCACTGGCCAATCCTGTTCACAGCCTGAGAGATGAATAGAGTAAAAAGAGGATGTTATCATCCGCTTTTTACATAAAAGAATTTAGGATCTATCTATTGTCCCTTTCTTTCACATGTTTACAAGATATATAACTATAGCCTTACGACTTTTTCGCAAGAAGAAAACCTATACACTAATCAATCTTACGGGATTAGTAATTGGTATTACTTTATTCTTCCTGATTGCACTCTGGGTAAAGGATGAATTTAGTTATGATCGGTTTATACCTCATGCAGAAAGGACATTCCGGATTGAAAGTACAACCCTCTCCCCTGACGGTACCAGCATGGAGTTAGCTGAGACAGGATGGCCTGTAGGAAGAACACTTCAGGAAAAATATGAGGAAGTCGAAAAAGTCTGTTACATACGTTCATGGAACCCTATGATCAAACTTAAGGATGTCTATGTAAGAGAACCGTCTCTATTTGCAGATGAAAATTTCTTTGATGTATTCGGATATGACTTGAAAGTGGGTAATCCACAAACAGCACTCAAAGAACCTTATACTGTAGTTATCAGTCAGGCAATAGAAGAAAAATACTTTGGAAAAGGCAATGGATTGGGTAAATTACTGATGGTCAATGATACTATTCCTCATCGGGTAACAGGTGTCTTCAAGGAATTACCTAGCCACTCTCACCTCAAAATTGATTTGGTAGGATCTTTTTCAACTACTTGTGCTATGTTTCCAGAAGATTGCAAGTATGAGTATGCATCTGGCTGGTTTGATATTAATGTAAACACCTATGTACGGCTCAAACCAAATGTAACCAGCAAACAATTTGAGAATAAAATTAAAAATCTGGTAGGGACTTATGGTAAGGAAGCTATCAAGAGCACAGGATTTAACACAGTTCTTTACCTTCGTCCAGTACAAGATATTTACCTTTATTCCGGCAAAGCTTCGGCCGCAGGAACAGTAGGAAATATCCAAACTGTATATGTATTTATCACAATAGGTATATTTATTCTTCTGATAGCTTGCCTGAACTTTATCAACCTCTCAACTGCCAGAGCCATAGAAAGAGCAAAAGAAGTAGGTATTAAAAAAGTATTGGGAACAGATAAAAAACAATTAATAGTTCAATTTCTGATTGAAGCAGGTTTGTTGTGTACCATAGCTACACTTTGTAGTCTTATTGTTGCCTATCTGACTTTATCACCATTCAATTACTTCACAAACAAAAATTTCACAATTAGTACCCTGTTAGCTCCTGACAATCTGATTTTACTGGTATCCATTCTGATTCTACTTATTCCTCTTACAGGGTTTTATCCAGCATGGATTCTATCCAATTATCAGCCTGTTACCATCCTGAAAGGTAGCTTTACTCATTCCAGTAAAGGCAACTTCCTTCGCAAAATCCTGGTAGTGACCCAATTTGCCGTGTCAATTTGTCTTATTATTGGTACTTTGATTATCTGGCAGCAGCTATCCTTTATGAAGACTCAATCACTCGGTTTTGATAAAGATAAAATAGTAGTGGTAGATATGAAAGAAGTTCAATGGACAGCACGTCATCAACAAGCAGAAACTTTCAAGAAAGAATTGAGCCAGCTAAGTAGTATTACTTCAGTAACAGGATGTCGTGCCATACCTGGCCGATCAGGATGGGATGGGCAGTTTGCCTATGGTGAGGGGTTGGCTCAAGGACAAGGCATTTTAGTAGAGCACATTCCGGTTGATTACGATTATTTAAAAACAATTGGCTTAAAACTCATTGCAGGACGTGATTTTATTCAAGACAGCAAAGCAGATTCAGTTGAGAGTTATTTAATTAATGAAACAGCCATGAAAGCTTTTGGCTGGAATACTCCCCAAAATGCACTGGATAAAAAACTAAGTGCATCAGGAATGAATGGAAAGGTAATTGGAGTGATAAAAGATTATCACCAACATGGCTTACAAGAGGCTATTCGTCCGGTAATTATGAATGTCACCCCATCCATCAATGTATTTGCTATACGTTATTCAGGAAATGATCCAGATTTGGTAGTAACTCATCTCAAAAAAACCTGGCAAAAAATATTTCCAGCGTACTCACTTGATTATAAATTTCTGGATGATGACTTTCAACAACAATACCAGAAAGAAGAAAAACTTATCCAGTCATTTAGCATAGCTGCTATACTGGCAATTCTGATAGCCTGCCTGGGTTTGTTTGGATTAGCGACTTATGCAGTAGATACCCGTACAAAAGAAATTGGTATACGAAAGGTCTTAGGAGCCTCAGTCACAGATCTTGTTTCATTACTCTCCAAAGACTTTTTACTATTAGTACTTATCGCATTGGTTGTGGCAACTCCACTTGCTTTCTATGTAATGAATCTATGGTTGCAGGACTTTGCCTATCGGGTAAGTATTTCCTGGTGGGTATTTATTTTGGCAGGAATTACATCGGTACTTATTGCTATGCTTACAATCAGCTATCAATCGATAAAGGTGGCTGTGTCTAATCCAGTTAAGTCACTTCGAAGTGAATGATTTAAAATCACACTAACTTTTCAGTTATGAAACTAACCCAACTTCTATCACTATTTGTTCTGGTAGTTCTCTTAGCACTATCCGTTGGTATGACAAGTATACAACCCAATGAAACCAGCTATGTATGTTCTCCTTGTGGGTATGATTGTGATAAAGAAGAATATACTAAATCCGGAAAATGTTCTCATTGCGGAATGGATTTGGTACTGAAATCATCTGTCAATTTTCAAAATGTTACACCAGATCAATTGTGTGACATTACGAACAATAATCCCAAGGTAATTTTATTGGATGTGCGTACTCCGGAAGAATTCTCAGGCAAAGCAAAGGAGAATTTCGGTCGTCTCAAAGGAGCCATTAATATCCCAATACAGGAGTTGGATAAACGAATAGGAGAACTGAATAAATACAAAAGCAGCGAAATTATAGTATACTGTTCACATAACCATCGCAGTCCAAGAGCAAGCTATTTGCTTACTCAAAATGGTTTTAAAAATGTAAAAAACATGTCAGGTGGAATGTCCGTTTGGAATGAATCTGTAAAAAGAACTCCTTGTCTGACAAGTTTACTTGTAAAATAAATCCAACAACCTTGTACGATAAAATCCAGCTTTATCAGTATGCCACTATTTTGATCACGCTGTATCATGCTAACGAATTATCTAAAAATTGCCTTCAGAAATATCTGGAGAAACAAGTTATACGCGATAATTACTGTTCTGGGACTTTCCATTGGGATTACTTGTGTATTACTGGCAGTGCTTTATATTCAGGATGAACGTCATTTTGACAACTTCCATACCAAAAAATCTCAATTATATAGAATAACCACATCTATTATTCAGGAGAAAGGCGATCAGACACAGATAACCGGAGGCACAGGACAAGTGCAAGGCCCTGCATTCAAAACTCAGGTACCCGAAGTAAATTCCTATGTACGTGTTATGGGAGGAGACATATCTGCCGATGTTCGAGCCAATGATAAAGTACTGAAACTACACCCTTTATATGTAGACGCCAATTTCCTTGATGTTTTTACATTTAAACTCCTTCAGGGAAATCCTCAAACAGTTCTTCAAAATGCTAACTCTGTTGTTATTACAGAAGAAACTGCTTTTCGATTTTTTAATACTACAGATGTCATTGGCCAAACTTTGTATCTGGATGCCGATCCGTCTTTTCAGAAGATAGGCAAACCCTTACTGATTACAGGTGTAATACAAAATCCTCCCTATAACTCATCCTTTCAGTTTGATCTGTTGCATCCATTTCAATATATGCAGGTTTCATTTGAAGACACATCCTGGTTAAATGCCTATCTCAGTACCTTCGTTGTGCTTCACCCCAATGCAGATCTATCTACAGTCAGTCAAAAATTCAACAAGATTCATGCACGTCTCTCCCAATCTGAACTTGCCACAAACCATACCCAATACCCCAAAATACAGTATGGACTACAAAACATACTGGATATCCACCTCAACCCTCTAAACAACGGCACAGGTAATGTGGAAGGCGGAATTCTATATGGTAGCAAACCCATTTACTCCTATCTTTTCTTAGGAATCTCTGCTCTCATTTTACTGATGGCGAGCAGTAATTTTGTCAATATCAGTATTGCCAACTCTCTGAAGCGAGCTAAAGAAGTAGGCATTCGCAAAGTAACCGGAGGAAGTCAATATCAGATTATTTTCCAGTTTCTGGGTGAATCTATGTTATTGTCTCTAGTAGCCTTTGTACTCTCTGCCTTATGGATACAACTAACCCTTCCTGCGTTTAATCAGCTAGCTGAAAAACATCTTGTTTTATCAGATACACTGGATAGTCAACTGTATATCTATATTGGCCTGCTTTTTCTGATTAATACTCTTCTGACAGGCTTCTATCCTGCCTTTGTCTTATCAGGATTTAAACCTGTTGAGGTATTATATAGAAAAGTAAAAGTAACAGGCAATTCATTGTTAGGAAGAACACTCATTGTCTTTCAGTTTGCATTAGCGATATTTCTGCTCATTGCCTCCATCATCTTTTACAATCAGATGGAGTACATCCAAACCAAAGACCTTGGCTACAATCCTCACCAAATTATACGTACTCATATCAATGGCAATCGAGAATACCAGACTGTACAAACTATCCTGAGGAATGAAATTGCTAAAGTACCTGCTATTCAACAAATCTCATTTGGTGAAGAATTTAGTAGCCTGACTACCGATATTCGGGTGGGTTCTGAAATAATAAAAAGCCATTATCAGTCCATTGATGAGGCATATATTCCTATGCTTGGTATCAAAATTAAAGAAGGAAGAAACTTTACCAATTCTTTTCCGACTGATAAAACACAAAATATAATTGTGAATGAAGCGTTTGTAAAGGCAGCCAGGCTCAAACAACCTATTGGAACAATTTTACAAAACTTTGAACGCAGACAAGGCAGCTTAGTAATTGTGGGAGTAGTACAAAATTATCACTCTGGTTCTTTACGTGAAAAGCTCCAGCCCATGGTATTATTTATGAGCAATGAATATACTGGCGGTATTTGGTTAAAAATAGATAAACTTAAACAACAGGAAGCACTTCAGGCATTTGAGAAAATCTATAAGCAAGCCATGCCTGATGCATCATATGAATATCATTTTTTGAGCGAATTGAATGCTAAGGAATATATACAGGAACAACGCTGGCAACAAATTATAGGGATTGCGACCATCCTATCCATCCTGATTTGTTGCTCAGGCTTGTTTGGGTTAGCACACTTGTCAGCACACCAGCGGATAAAAGAGATAGGTATACGTAAAGTGTTGGGAGCAAGTATATCTCATATTGTATTCCTGGTTTCGTCCTCTTTCTTACAACTGGTACTGCTAGGATTTGTTATTGCAACACCTGTAGCCTGGTTTGTAATGCATCAATGGCTTCGGGATTTTGCTTATCACATCTCTATTCAAGGCTGGATGTTTTTATTGACAGGTAGTTTCATCAGTCTTATTGCCTTACTTACGGTAGGATATCAAGCTATTCGAGCTGCATTAAAAAATCCAACAGAATCATTAAAAGTCGAATAGATTATCTATTGACAGAACTTCTGAAATCCATAGGTCTCATGTGTACTAATTCGTAAAAGGTATTGCTGAATGCAGACAGGCTATTGTAGCCTGTCTGATAGGCAATTTCACTGATTCGTTTGTCGATTTCCAGTAAATACTCCATGGCTTTGATCATCCGACACAGTTTCAGATACTGCAAAAACGAAACTAACAGTTTCTGCTGAAATAATCGGGATAAGCTTCGTACACTATATCCAAATTGTTCTGCCACAAGCAATCTCAGCTATGGGTATCGGATTCAGATTCTTTGGATTTACCTTTAGCATGGCACTGATTCACTTCTTTCAATTGTATGAAAAACAAATCCATTATACTCTACTTCAGGAACAAGTCAATTTATTTAATCTCCTAAGTAGTGAACGGTTGTTACACTACCAGAAAATTGGCCAAACAACAGGTATGGCTCAGGATCAGGCAGGTCTGTTTGTCAATAAGTTGCTTTTTTTCTACCATAAACAATCAGATTCAACTTAGGTATTCAATGGATTATTATGCAATGATTAGTTGGGTAATACTAGGTATCCTGCTTATTATTGCTCTGTTCCCCTATATACGTAGTACATCCATTAACTTTCGAATAAAACCAGTGCCCTTTTAACTACTATCTGTCTACCTTCAAAAGTAAAACACCCTTATCATTCACAGATAAGGGTGTTTTCTATTACCGGCAAAATGTATTTCTTACAACGTTACAGATTGGCTGGCAGTACCTTGACTGTTTGCTACTTCAATTGTGTAATCATTATTTTTTAATTCAGGCGCAAATACATATTTACGAGTGAATTTTTCTTCATTACGAATCACGTCAGTGAAAATCACTCTCCCATTTGCATCTTTGATTTTTACAGTTACGTTTTCAGCAACAGAGTTCACAACAACTAATTTTACTCCTTCAGCATCAGCTGTTTTGTAAGCAGCCATTGATACAGGAGATTTAGGATTGTTGTTTGCACTAACGATAGTTGTAAATAATACAGATGCAGCCAGAGTGAATAATACTTTTTTCATAGTTATTTTATTGTTTTGAACTTTGTTTCTATTAATTGGTTTTCGAGAATTGATACCGCAAACCTACGATTAGTAAACAAATATTCTGCTACAATTTTGTTTATGCAAATTTTATTCTAAACACACAAAACTACCAGTCAAAAAATCAGAATAATATTTTGCATTGTTTTTTAAACAGAAATTTACTATTACCCTTTATACATTTATAAAATAAAATTTTTCCTTTATAATTTCCTCACACACTTTATTTGGCTACAGAAATGGCGTTTTTATGACATTTTATGAATAAACCTTACATATAAACCCTTAAAAAAGGTTTAAAATTTTTCATATTTTAATTTCAGGCAAAAAATAAATAATACTATTTATAGCCATTTTCTTACATTAGAACCCTTATCTATACAATAAAAAACCATATTCACTATCAACAACTTAAAAACCAGAGCTGCAAATAAATGCAACCAGTGATTACATTTTTTCCACTTTTCTTACTAACAAAGTGTATAATCACTGAAGATCATGAAACAGCGTTACAGCAAGGTAATCATAAGCATTTTTTGCCTGATAGTGAATAGTTCGGCATATGCTCAACTTGTCTTGAATGGACAAGATACCTCTTACCGGGTTATCACTACAGCTGTTCCTTTTCTTACTATTGCTCCTGATGCCAGAGCTGCTGGAATGGGAGATGTAGGAGCTGCAACCAATGCGGATGTAAATGCAACCTACTGGAATCCGGCAAAGCTTGTATATACCAAAACAGACAAAGGCATTAGTTTATCTTATACCCCCTGGCTTCGTCGTATACTCAGCGGAATGTCAGTATCTTATTTATCAGCCTATACCAAACTTGATGACAAACAAGCTATTGCTGTTGCCCTTAACTACTTTAATCTGGGTAATTTATCATTAAAGGATAATAGCGGACAAGGGGCTGGTGAATTCAGACCTCGTGAGTTTGCTATAGCAACTACATACTCACGAAAACTGTCTGAAGTGTTGTCGATGGCAGCTACACTGAGATACATTTACTCTGATATTTATGGCAATTTAACAACGGGTAATGGAGTCTCCAGTCAAGCAGGCAATGCTGTAGCAGGAGATCTAGGAATGTATTTTCGAACCTCTCCTCCAGAAGTAAGCACCCCTGTGCAATTTGCATTTGGTGCTGTAGTATCCAACATGGGTACACAGATTAGCTACGGATTTGGACAAAAAAATTATTTGCCTGCCAATCTTCGGATAGGTACACAGGTTGGTTTCACATTAGGTTTCAATCAGATCAACCTGGCTGTAGATCTTAACAAATGGCTTGTGCCAACTCCTCCTGTATACAAAACCAGAAATGGTGTAGTAGAACGAACTGCAGATGGCAGACCGATTATTCTACATGGTAAAGATCCGAACCGCTCCTATCTGAGTTCTGTATTTGGTTCATTTACAGATGCACCAGGTGGAATTAGTGAAGAAATACACGAAATCATGTTTTCAGTTGGTGGCGAATATATTTTTAATGATATGTTCATGTTTCGGATGGGGTATTTCTATGAATCACCATCTAAGGGAGGTAGAGAATACTTATCTCTTGGAGCAGGGGCACAACTCAAAAGTATAGGACTTGACCTGGCTTACCTTGTTCCTTTCCAGCAAAACAATCCATTGGGCGAAACAATTCGTTTCTCACTCCATCTGGATATCGGAGATGAATTCAAACCAACTGAGGATAAAACACGAACAAACAAAAACAAGCGCAATCCCAATACAAAGAAACAACGTCCTCCACAATACAAAAATAAGCATATCAAAAGAAGATAAATCGAAGAATAATTAAATACCCGTTCACACTCTGAATTAAAATAGCATATGAATCAAAAATTCACCTATATATTCCTAAGCGCATTGGCTTACCAGGTAACATTCGGCCAAAACCTTAAACCTGAGGTAATAAATGCAAGTGGACAAAAACTACAAAACGGATCGTTCCAACTTACTTATTCTGTAGGTGAACCCTTGATTACAGTTATAAAAACACAAAATGACATTTTGACTCAGGGATTTATCCAACCGGATGTAGCAAAATTCGGAGACAACTTCAACTATTATCCGAATCCTGTTACAGATAAACTTTATCTGGAGAACGCTGATAAAATAGCTTCCTATAAAGTATATGATGTATTGGGTCGTGAGGTTTTTGGACATCGGTTTGATCAACCTCAACGTCAGATTACAATTAACCTTGAAACACTAGCAGAGGCAATCTTTATTATCAATGCATTTGATAAAACAGGTAAACGTCTGTACTCATTTCAGGTAATGAAAAAATAGAGCAGAAATATACAGAAATCGGTCACATCCATTTAGGCCTTCCATCTCGGAGATACTCTCAGGATGAAAAGGATTTCACCTGACCTCAAAAGTAAAATGTACTATTTCAGAAAAATCACAAACACAATGAAAAAAATAGGCTTCATAGTATTACTGTTCTGGATTATAACAGGTTATTCACTAGCACAAGCCCCTAAAAGCGTCAATTATCAGGCAATAGCCCGTGACGCATCCGGAAATCCTATTCCTAACAAAACTGTTGGAATACAGCTTAGTATTTTGCAGGGAGCTACCAATGGCACTGTAGTATATGTGGAGACTCATCAGCCTGTTACAGACGATTTTGGGTTATTTACGTTAGGGATTGGTACAGGTAGCCCAACAACAGGTACACTTGCTACTGTACCTTGGGAAAAAAATCCATTATTCCTAAAGGTAGAAGTAGATCCGGAAGGAGGCACAAATTACACACTCTCAGGTATTAGTCAGTTAGTATCTGTTCCATATGCTTTGTATGCGGACAAAGCAGGCAATGCAATTTCTTACAAAGCAGGAAAAGGGATCACCATAAAAAATGATTCGATTATCAATGCGGCTCCCAATCAGGTAGTAACCATTACAGGTAAAGGAGTCACAACTGTTAGTGGGACTTATCCTAACTTTATAGTAGAAACAACTAGCACTACTGGTACACCTGGGCCTGCAGGTCCTAAGGGCGATAAAGGCGATACAGGAGCAACTGGCCCTGTCGGACCACAAGGGCCGACTGGTCTTCAGGGACCCGCAGGCCCTGCTGGCCCCAAAGGAGATACAGGATTGCAAGGTCTAGCCGGAGCACCAGGAGTAAAAGGAGATAAGGGAGACAAAGGAGATCCGGGTCCGGTTGGCCCACAGGGCCCACAAGGTCCTGCAGGTTCAGGTAACGGCACAAGTTATAAAGCAGGTGATGGTATTGCAATTGAAGGTGATGTAATCAAAAATACAGGTATTGATAAAATTGTCACAATTACAGGTAAGGGTGTCACAACTGTTAGTGGGACTTATCCTAACTTTACAATAGAAACAACCAGTACCAGCGGTACACCCGGACCAGCAGGTCCAATGGGTCCTGCTGGTCCTAAAGGCGACAAAGGTGATCCGGGTCCGGTTGGCCCCCAGGGTCCACAAGGTCCGCAAGGCCCTCCTGGAACTGGAGGAGGAGGAACAACCTATACTGCTGGCAGATATATATCTATTGAAGGAACAACTATAAATAATACTGCTCCTGATCAGGTAGTGTCAATCACTGGAAAAGGAGTCACCACAGTTACCGGAACCTACCCTAACTTTATAGTAGAAACAACTAGTACCAGTGGTACACCTGGACCACAAGGACCAGCCGGTCCCAAGGGTGATAAGGGAGATCCAGGACCCATGGGACCGGCTGGCCCCAAAGGTGATCCGGGAACACCAGGTACAAAAGGAGATCCTGGTGCACAAGGTGCAGCAGGTCCTCAGGGGCCGGTTGGACCAAAAGGAGATAAAGGAGATGCCGGATCACCTGGCGCAAAAGGCGATCCAGGAACTCCGGGTGCGCCAGGTGAAGCCGGGCCAGCAGGCCCGAAGGGTGATAGAGGGGAGCAAGGAGCACCAGGCGCAACTGGGCCACAAGGACCAATGGGACCTGTAGGACCCAAAGGAGACAAGGGAGATCCAGGTACTCCAGGTCTGGTGTACAAAGCAGATGAGGCAACATTAACACTGAATACAACCAACAATACATTCAGTGCTTTTAATGACAAACAAATCTGGAACGCAACTAAGATTATCAGTATTCCTGTGTATGATAAGGTAGCTCCAACTGATGGCCAGGTGCTGAAATATAATGCTCAGGGTGGTTACTGGATATCAGCCCCTGATAATACCGGAAATGCCAGTGAATTATGGTTACAGAATGGAGCAAATATCTTTAATTCAAATCTGGGAAAAGGAAATGTTGGTATTGGAACAAATAATCCAGCTACGTCTTTAGAGGTATTTGCCTCCACAGCAGGTAGAATTCCCCCAGTCCAATTAACATTGAGTGGAGATAATATAAGTTCTTCAGCCATATTTAAGAGTACAAGCTATCCAACATATTGGCAACTGGATGGAAGAAATCAAACGATTAATAATGACGGAACTACAGAACCAGATGGACTATTTAATTTTAATTTTAATAATGGACAAAGTACAGATCCTTTAGTCACTATAAACTATAGATATGGATCAGGTTCCACTGGATATGGTAGTCTGGGTATCAATACATCCAATCCTGAACGTGAACTTCATATAATGGGAAACCGCTTTGGAAATGCAGGATTGATTCTGGAAGCTCAAAGTTCTTCAGGTACATCGCAATGGGAAATAGTTACTGCTGCATCTAATGGAAAAACGGATTACCTGACTTTTTACCATAACAACACACTGCTATCCTATATGGATGGTGCAGACGGACTTATCAAATCTTTTTCAGATCGCACTCTGAAAAAGAATATTGAACGACTGAATCATGTTATGCCTAATGTCATGCGTTTACAACCTACCCGTTATCATTATCTGCATAACACAGATGAATCACCAAAATCCTATGGGTTTATTGCACAGGAAGTTGAGAAGATATTTCCAGATCTGATACAGGAAGTCGATGGTAAAAAATCTCTGAATTATTCAGCCTTTACAACTATTGCTATACAAGCCATAAAAGAACAACAGGAACAAATCAATGCTCTTCAAAAACAATTAGCAGAAAAGCAGAGTACACTTGATCAGCAAAGGGCACAGCTGGAAAAACTGGAATCCGGATTAAATCAGTTAATGGATAAGATTGAGAAAATAGAAAAGAGCGATAAAAAGATAGCTAGTAAGTAATTTTTTGCCATAAAATAGTAAAACGGGACAAGCTATAAACTTGTTCCGTTTTTTGTAGTCAGTCTGTAATCACTCATCCGCTTTAAAATCCTCTCATCGCACAGGATTTCCTTTCTCCATATAAAATCAGCCATACAGGTTACAGAAGGACATTCTTCCCATAAACTTTCAAAACAAGTTACTTACATATAGAAGGTAAGCAACACAAAAATCAGAAGTTTTGTCCGAAAATGAACGTTATATGTCGCAAAACGGACAGGTTTAAAAACAGTAAAAAAATAAAAACCTCTAAATTATGCTAAAAACACACTTTTCATAGATTGGCACATCAATTGAAAAGTATTTATCAACGCAAACAACTATAGAAACTATAAACAATTTTTGAAAGAATTCTTTACAACTATGACAACTAACATCAATTTCTCTAACATTATCTCAACTACAACTAACACTTTAACAAGTACAACTATGAACGCTCAAGTAAAAAACAACCGTTTCCGTTTTGCAATCCGTAAAGCCGTTTTCACAGTAGCAGCAGCCATTGCAGTAGCAGCCACTCAAGTAACATTTGGTGCAACAGGACCAGAACCAGCAGCTTCTGCATCCTTACAAGCTGTGGTATTTCAATTACCAGAGTCAATGAAATTCAAAACAGTGATTGCACCCTCACAAAACAATAAGCTGTTTATTACAATTAAGAATCAGAAAAATGAGTCTGTATACACTGAAGCCTTAAAAACTAACAATGGCTATATTCGTACATTTGACTTCAGTACAATGGCAGATGGTGAATATACTTTTGAAATTTCTAATGGCAAAGAAACTCAAAGTAAGAAGTTCAAAATTGAAACAAATACTGAACGTCTTGTAAAAGTAAATTAACGTTAACAAGCCCTTGCAATTCAAAAGCGGTCATCAAATAATGACCGCTTTTTTTATATCTATCATGCACAGAATAATGCAAACATTCGACATTGTATCAAGTTAAGTCCCTAATACTATACAGTTTAAACTATCATATTAAACTATCATAAAGAAAGTTGCCCGACTTTTCAGACGGGCAACTTTCTTTATGATTTCTATCTTGAACCAATTATTTTTTCCGAACCTGCTTGGCCATAGACCGCATATCCATCTGGTTCATCATCTTCATCATTTTTTTCATCTGGTCAAACTGCTTCATCAGATTATTTACTTCCTGAATGCTTCGTCCACTACCTGTAGAAATCCGTTTACGACGGCTGGCATCCAAAATCTCAGGGTTTGCCCGTTCTTTAGGTGTCATAGATTGGATAATTGCTTCAATAGGTTTGAATGCATCATCATCAATCTGAACATCTTTCAGCATATTGCCCATACCTGGAATCATACCCACCAAATCCTTAACAGGTCCCATTTTTTTGATCTGCTGTAGCTGAGACAGGAAATCATCAAAATTAAACTGGTTTTTACGAATTTGTTTGCTAATTCGGCGTGCTTCTTCTTCATCGTATGCCTGTTGTGCACGTTCTACCAATGAAATAACGTCACCCATCCCCAAAATCCGACTTGCCATCCGATCAGGATAGAAGACATCGATTCCATCCATTTTTTCACTGGTACCTATAAACTTAATAGGTTTATCTACTACAGCTTTGATAGACAAGGCAGCTCCACCTCTTGTATCACCATCTAATTTAGTTAGTACTACACCATCAAAGTTGATCCGATCATTGAACGCTTTTGCTGTATTTACCGCATCTTGTCCTGTCATTGAGTCAACAACAAACAAAGTCTCAGTAGGCTGAATAGCTTTCTTTACCGCCTCAATCTCACGCATCATTTCTTCGTCTACTGCTAAACGACCAGCAGTATCCACAATTACTATTTTCTTCCCTGTAGCTTTGGCATGCTTGATAGCATTTTGAGCAATTTGTACAGGATTTTTATTTTCAGGCTCTGCATATACGTCTACCCCAATCTGCTCTCCCAACACTTTTAACTGATCTATTGCAGCTGGACGATACACATCACAAGCGGTCAACAATACATTACGGCCTTGTTTTTTCAAATACAAAGCCAGCTTTCCAGAGAAGGTAGTTTTACCAGAACCTTGCAAACCAGACATCAGTACTACGGCAGGATCACCTTTGGTATTAATATCTACTTTTTGCCCACCCATTAACTCGGTCAGTTCATCAGAAACAATCTTAACCAACATCTGGCCCGGTTCAACAGCAATTAAAATCTTTTGGCCAAGTGCTTTTTCTTTAATGGTATCGGTTACACTCTTAGCAACTTTAAAGTTAACGTCGGCATCCAGTAAGGCTTTACGCACTTCCTTCAGTGTGGCTGCAACATTTACATCTGTGATCCGGCCTTTACCTTTTAGCGTCCGAAGTGCCTGGTTAATATTCTGGGATAAATTCTCAAACATATGTCAATAAATGTATTGATCTGTAAGCGATGAATAGTTAGAACTACAAAATTACGTTAAAATAAGGTATAGATTTCCTTTTCTTCTCCAAAAGAAATAAAATACTATACTCAATAATCAAAGTTATCTCATGCAAAGAGTCAGCAAACTTACATAAAAAGACAAATTGATTTTCATGGATTATAAAAAAAGGGAAAAATCTGTAACTTATGAAACAGATTTTTCCCTTTTGTATGCATTTTTCTATATATATTTCTCTCTCAGTTTTCAGAGTAGGGACAAAGATTTGGAATTTCCAGAAAGAAGGTTGTCCCTTCTCCTACTGCTGACTCCACTTTGATGTTGCCTCCCAATTTCTGAATGGATTCTTTCACAATATAAAGTCCTAATCCAGGTCCTGCATTTGTTTGTGTAGCCCGATAAAACATGTCAAAAATACGATCCAGGTGTTGAGGATAGATACCTTGTCCATTATCCGTTACCTCAATACGTGCCTTTTCTTTACTAATATTGATATTAATCTTAATGAAAGGATTTTTTCGGCGCAGATAACTATATCTTATTGCATTGGATATAAGGTTATTAAAAACCATTTTCAGACGTCGTCTATCTGAAAAAAAACACTCTTCTCCGGATATATTTATGTCTTTTCTGATCTTATCAGCATTATCCATATGTTCAACACCATCAAATATCTCACTGATAATAGTATCAAACTGGATTTTCTCACTGACAACCTCCAGATTTGAATTTTTGGAGTAATCAATAATCTCCCGTACAAAGCCATCCAGTTTCAATACACTCTTTTCCATCATTGCCAGATAGTGTATCACTTCATCTCTGTTTTTTTCATCTTTAGCAACTGCAATCAACCCTAACAAGGAAGTGAGAGGTGATCGCAAATCGTGAGAAGAACTGTATACAAACCGGTTTAGCTCCTGTTTTACCTTTTGAAGTTCTGCCTGCTGAATATGAAGCCTTTGGGAAGTTTTTACAGTTTGAGTAATGTTGCGGATAAAGATAGAAGATCCTAAAATCTCTGAATCTTTATAAATAGGGAAAAATTTTATTTCGTACACCAGATTGTGATTTCTACACGAAAAATGATCTTCATATGTAGTTGCCTTACCCTGCAATGCATCAGAAATCCGTTTACTCCATACAGATTTTAATGAGTCTGGAATACAAGCCAAAACAGGTTCTCCATATTCAAGTTGTATATCCCTGGCAGTAAACAGTTTATTCATCTGCTCATTATACTCCACTACCATACCCTCCGTGTTAATTACACCAATCGCTGTATCACTATTTTCCAATATAGCATTCAGGTGTATTTTTTGAGTCTCAACTTCCCTTTGTGATTTTTCTCTGACTCGCTGATACTCCTCAGCAAGTGCTTTTTGTTCATCCCAAATAGTACTAATATTCCCCTGTAACAATCTCACTGCCTCAAATAAAACAAAAAAAGGATCTTCTTCTGGAATTTCCTGAAGCTGAAAAGCAGATCTTTCTCCTAAAATTATACCTTCCATACAAGCAATCAACTGATTTGTACGCTGGTGTTGAAGATATTTAAGGTATTCATTTTCCTGCTTTAACTGGTCAATAATGACTAATAATCGCTCTTGTTCCAGACTTGTTATTTCATTTCGCAGTTTTTGAATATAGGACGGATGAGAAACCTCATGAACTTTAGAATATTCTATATTCTGGTATGACTTCAATACATCCTCAGAAGAATGCATTAAAGTCATGTTTTTAGCCCTGTGGGGTTGAAGACGTTCGTGCAAATAATCCAGGAGGTGGCCCATTCTAAAAAGTATAATAAAAATAGTTACATAGTTATCTGATATATAAAACTAACAACTGCCAGTTTCTTACAAGTCTATAGATACATAACTCCTGAAAACTCCAAAAAGATAGTTCAGCTTACAGTTGCTCAACGATATACGCATATTTGAAAATATCTTTGTTATCTATACGCTCCATCCCCAGAAGGTAAATCAGAAAAACTCAAAAAAACACGAATTTTGAATGAAACCACTCATTATCCATCTATAGACAAGTATTATACCAGATAAATACAATTTATTTTTATTTACTTTTTAGCAATTCAAGCACTGCGGAAGACATAGCTTCTACTCCAGTTTTTATAGCAGGTTCAGGTAAAGGAGCAAAGGTAGATGAGTGAAGACTAGGTAGCTGTTTACCAGTTTTCATACTTTCTTCAAACTTCTTCGGATCTACAGCTCCAAGCCAAAACATACAGGTAGGAATTTTTGGTTCAATCCGTGAAAACCGGGCAAAGTCCTCTCCTACTGTACTTGGTGGCGTATTCACAACGTTATCATTGCCTAGTACTTGCCGAAAAGCACCTACCAATCGTTTGGTTAAAGCCACGTCATTAATATTTGAAGGTGTGTATTGATCTCTTATTTTGATTACAGGATATAAATCTTCAGGAATGCCGGCAGCCTGGGCAGTACCATTGCAAATACGCTTAATAGCAGCAATCGTATGAACACGCACACTATCATCAAACGAACGAAGTGTCAGTTGTAATTTTACTTCATTTCCAATAATATTATAGGCACTTCCCCCATGAATGCTGCCTACTGTTACTACACAGGGTTGAAAAGGAGAAGTTTCACGACTTACAATAGTCTGTAAAGCCAGTACAATCTGTGATGCCAGTACAATAGGATCTTTTGTGGTATGAGGCATAGCGCCATGCCCTCCGATACCTCTTACCGTAATATCAACAGCATCAACACTAGCCATCATAGGTCCTTCAGTATATCCAACTTTGCCAGCAGGAATAGCTGCATGATCATGCAGTCCTACAACATAGTCAGGACGAGGAAATTTCTCATACAATCCCTGGCGTAGCATAGCAATGGCTCCCCCACTTCGTTCTTCAGCTGGTTGACCAATAAAAACCAACGTTCCTTTCCATTCTGATTTTGACATAGATAACGCCTGTGCTGTTCCTGTAAAAACAGTCATATGTAAATCATGTCCACAAGCATGCATAGCACTTACATCTCTTCCATCTTCTTGCATAATTACTTTACTAGCATATGGTAAGCCTGTTTCTTCTTTTACAGGCAGTGCATCCAGGTCAGTACGCACCATGATAGTAGGTCCCTTCCCATTACGTAATACACCAACTACTCCATATCCTCCAAAATTTTCAGTTACTTCAAATCCAGCTTCTCGTAACAAAGCTCCCATTTTTGCCATAGTTTTTTTTTCCTGAAATGAAATCTCAGGATTAGCATGCAGATAGGTATACAACTCATACCAACTGGCATAAGACTTATCTACAAAAGCTTTGACTTTAGCATTTGTTCCATCCATTTTTTGGGAAAATACAGGCAGAAACATGTCTGCACAAAGAAGGAAAAGCAACACTTTCTTCATAAAAAATATGGTTTGTTACACTAAATAAAACAGGACATTCTATAAGTATATACTTACAAAATGTCCAAGCTATAGAAAATGATTTGTATTTAAAAGCGGCAGATCGTTATTGAAACAATAACCGAGCATAAAATGTGGGACTTCGCAGAGACGAACGAAGGTCTATGTCATTAAACATAGAGGAAAGCAACTGTTTTAAGGCCGGGTTACGATTCGCGCGATTTACAACCATATTAAATAAAGAGGGATATGCCAGCAATCGTTGCATACGGGTACTAATTCGTAGTTCATTTCCCAGACGACGATATACAGCCTGATCATAGCCAGCCAGAAAATCACCTGAATACACTTGTTTTTGGATACATTTCACAGCCTGATCCGCAGCCCAGCGACCGCTAATCATAGCATTGCTAATACCTTCTCCAGTAAAAGGATCAATCAGGTGTGCAGCATCCCCCACCAACATATATCCATCTCCGGATAATTTTCTACGTTTAGATCCCAGTGGCAAACCATACCCTTTGATTTCTCCCTGAAGTTTTGCATTAGCAAATCGTTTCTGCAAAGCAGGATGTGTCTGGATTAATTCCTGCATGCTTTTCTTCAGGTTAATCTTCTGCTTACTGATTGTATCGCTTAACATGCCTACCCCCACATTGGCATATCCATTTGCTAACGGAAATATCCAGAAATAGCCAGGTAAAAAAGGTTTCAAAAAATGTAGCTCTATAAAACCATTTGGGTCTAAACCTGCGACTCCTTCATAATAGGTACGTAATCCAGCACAAAAATGCTTAGGTTCAGTAGTAATCCCTGCAATGTGACGGGTAAAATTGGATTGTGCACCATTCGCCACAATCAATAGTTTTGTTTCTATAGATTGTTGATTAGAAGCTGTAATTATCCAACCAGTTTCTGTTTTCTGGTAGTCAGTTACCTCTACCCCTTCCCGAAAATCAATGAGTGGATTCTTTTTTACCTGTTCAATTAAAAAATTATCAAAGTCCATTCGCCGCATCAGGTATCCTGGAGAGAACCCTGAATATTCTACTGAATTTGTTGTACTACTAGTAAAGGAAGACCCAGAACTTTTAAAAGAAATGCTCAACCATTTTTCATTAGGTGCAATGAAATGAATACCCTGTGAAGGAAGAGATTCAGTATGTGTATGAATTGCAGGAAGGAAATCTTCCTGTATACGTCTTAATTCACTCACTACTTTTCCACTTAAAGCATCCCCACAGATCTTGTCTCTTGGAAAAACAGCTTTATCCAGAAGTGTACAGGAAATACCAGCTTTTGCCAGTTGTAAAGCCGCTGTGCTACCTCCAGGACCAGCACCTATTATACAAACATGGGTTTGTTTCATGGTCAAAAGTAGTCAGAAATCAGAATATGCTTCTACAATTAATCTTTGAATTCTTAAAACATATGACTTTCTTCCTGATTATAATGTTTTTATACGCAGATACTGATAGGATGATTCATTTATATTTTCATCTCCAGTAAAGTATGCCTTCTCATGCAGGATACGGACATATAAGGCACCATCAGCCCCCCAAAAAATCTCCTTACTATTATCCTCTGAAGGAGCCCAGTTTTTAAATGATGCTTTTACAATAGACGTAATGTTAGCATCCCGAATAGTGTATAATTCAAATTCTCCCGTACTTTCATAAGGATTGGCATAGATGCAAGCAACATACTGTTTGTTTGCAGATATATACGGAAAACCTCCGAATTCCTGTGTTAATTTTCCAGTACGTTTATCAACAAACTTATAATCCCAGCTTTCATAGTATGTACCTTCTATCACATATTGCTTTAAGGATTCATATTGTCCAGCATAGCTATATACTTCTCTATCCTCTTCTGCATCTGGTTTGTCTACAAAACGTTTTGTAGTTTGTTCACAAGGCAGTTCTATCACGCCATTCTTTTTTTGAATCTGAGTAGTATCTGTAAGAAAATAATTGACAGCAGATCCTTTTTTCTCTAAAAAAGTTGCTTTGTCAACCAGTTCCAATGTCACATATTGGGTCAAGGGCTTAGGCTTTGTTAGATATTCTGTTTTGTCATTTAAAGTGATAGCTGTAATGACATTCAGATCTTTTGTTTCCAAACTGAGCATTGACAACTCCCCTGTTGACTCTTTTTGTACATAGACCTTCTCCCAGGCAGTACGTTCAACTTGTTTTCCATTTTCTTCATAGCGTCTAGTCAGGTGATTAAGAATACCCAGCCAGTTATCTTTTACTTCGATCACATCCAACTTTTGCCCATATTCAAACTGTCCCAATGTCTCAGACTGCGCAGAAGGCTGGTCTTTCAGCTCAATTCCATTTCGGTTTGTCACATATACAGACTTTATCACTTTGACTTTATCATAATCTACCAAATTACCTTTGTTTTTATTGATTGGATCAGTATTTACAAGAGTGTCTGCTAAGATAGATATTTCTGATTTTTTAGAAGAATTATCACAACTACATAAAATGGAAAAGCTTGTAAAAAACAATAATTGAGGAACAAATTTCATAATAATCAAAATTCTGATTTTATAGTATATAGTTTATTTTCTTCTCTATTTTGGACGAGTATCAGGCAAGGTTACGAAGAAAAAATAATAATGGTAAGCTTTTCATAGGAAAGTCAAACACTTTTTGTATCATAAGCTAAATCGACAATAAATATGTTTCAAAAAATTTTGAAAGTATAAAAACAGAATATACCTTTGTCCCATGGAATTACAAGAAGCAAAAGATAAGTTTGTCCAGGCATGGGGTACCTTGGGTTCACAATGGGGTATTAACCGTACGATGACTCAAATACATGCATTATTACTGGTAAGTGCAGAACCTCTTAGTGCAGATGATATTATGGAACAATTGCAGATCTCACGTGGAAATGTAAATATGAATGTACGGGATTTGATTGACTGGGGGCTGGTTTTCAAAGTACTGAAACCAGGTGAACGCAAAGAGTTTTTCAGTGCCGAAAAAGATATATGGAAAGTGTTCAAACAAGTAGTTAAAGAGCGTCGTCGCAGAGAACTTGAACCTGTATTTGGTATTCTGGAAGATGTATCAAAAGTTGAAGGCAATCCAGATAATCCTGAATATAAAGCATTTATCAAGCCAATTCAGGATATTCAGAAGATAGCATCCCGGGCAGATAGTACATTGGAAACCCTAACTAAAGCCGACGAAAACTGGTTTTTCAGTACGCTACTGAAACTATTAAAATAAGTTTCCTGACCCCGTTTCTTAACGGGGTTTATTTAAAATCAAAACTTTCATTTCTTACTGAAAATTTAGTAACTATGACGTCTCCTATTCGCTTAATAGGCTTTTACATACAAGTTTTTCTGGTTGTAGTAACCATTATTTCGTTTCTTACTTTTCAGCCTGCAGGAATCTTCTTAGGACTTATCTTTTCTTTCTTTATTGGAATCTGGCAAGTGATTAATGCAATAGTCTGTACGATCAGATTCTGGAACAACCATCAATTTATCCGACGGCTATTTTGGTATTGGCTCCTGGTTATTATCTCCTTAAGTAGCTTTGGATTTTTATACTCACAACATATTCTTTCACAGGATATCTCTTTTGCTATTCTATTTGGACTATCTGCGATTACAGCACTTTATTATCTGGTTATAACCTATCAACTATTGTATTCAAAAGACTCTTCTTCCAGTTCAACCTGAATTATTATTTTTTACCCATATCTTTCAAATTATTCTGAACATATAAAATACATGCAACTATGAAACCCATCTCAAAAGCTATCATATATGATAGCAGCTGTCCTATGTGTCAAACATATACTAAGGGTTTTGTCAAGTGGGGTATTCTGGCTCCCGAACATCGTATCTCTTTCTGCGAACTTGAGCCAGACCAAGCCCAAAGATATATGGACCTTACCCGAAGTAAGCATGAGATCCCACTTGTAGATCTATCAGGAGGTAAAACCCTATATGGAATAGAAGCTCTATCCTATCTTCTTAGTCAACGTTTACCGTTTATTCAAACATTTTTATCATGTAAACCCATTCGTTGGTTCTGTCAAAAGTTGTATAGTTTTATTTCCTATAATCGTCGAGTAATTACGGCTACTGTTTCTGAAAACAAAGGAATAGACTGTAAGCCAGACTTTCATCTCTCTTATCGGTTGCTTTTTATCATTTTTGGAGTTCTAATTGCAAGTCTTATTACCTGGAAATTAGGTATCTCAACCTCTGCTTATTCCTCCTCACTCTCAGGCTATAGTATGTTACTGATTTGTGGATCAGGCTGGCTGGTACAAATGATAACTGCTATAGTGATTTTAAAAGGTCAGGAAAGAATAGAATACCTGGGGCAATTAGCAACTCTTATGTTGATAGGTACATTGGTACTCCTTCCTGGTTTATGGATTGACACCCTTACTCATCATTCAAGTGTGTTCTGGCTTGCGGGAAGTGTACTGGTCAGTAGTTTACTGATGCATACAGAACATCTTCGAAGGCTTCGCTATCTCAACCTCTCTATATATTGGTTATTTCTCTGGTCTGTGGCTTTGTTTAGTACAGCCCTTTCTGAACTCTGGATCTTTATCAGATAATACAAGTATACTCTTACTACTATGAATATTCTAAAGCAACTTCCAATACATTATACGGGTGAATTGCACAATGTGCAACTGATTAACTTTTCTGTTGAGAAAAAAGAAATAGAATCGCAGATACCCTGGAAAATACATCTTAGAGATTACAATGGCCGTGCTTTAATTTCTATGGTCAATGTGCAGCTCAAACATATGCATCCTACCTTTTTGCCTTCTGTGATTCAATTTAGTTACCGACATGTAGCCTTTCGGGTACTGATTGATGATGCAACATATACAGGAGGAAGAAAACATGGGATTTATTTTCTTCGCTCTTTCACAGACAACTCTTTGATTGCACAGGGAGGTAAATGGTTTACAAGTTATAATCTGGAGACGGCTGAACTGATTGCAACGCCACAATTTCTTACACTAAAACAGAATGACAGGTTTTTAAACTATGTTCTGGATGAAGAAACACCTTGTATCACAAATACATATCTGTATGAAGAAGTTTCTCAGATAGACAGAGCATATTCAATGATAAATAACACAGTATATAAAACCCAGATAATGCGGAAAAAATGGCCAATCGAATGGATTCACTGCTCACACTTCCAAACCAATTTCTTCGAGACAGCCCGTTTGGAAGGAGCATTTCAGGTAAGAGAAAAAATTGATTACAAATGGCTTGCAGCAGAACAAGCCCGTTAAGTGATTAAAGGCAGGAGGATTTTTTAAGAGAATTCTCCTGCCTCTTTAATCACTTACTTTAGATGGTCAAATAATACACCTTCTTTCAAAGCATAAGTTGAAGTTTTGATTTGATGTATCTCATATTTTTTTAATACAAAATCTACCAGACAACAAGCTACTACAATCATATCTACCCGCAAGGGGATCATTCCGGGAATAGCCAGTCGCTCCTCATGATTTTTAGAAACAAATTCCTGAAAAAGAGACTGAAACACCTCTATTGGTAAGTCGTAAGAGGTATGATCTGTCAAACTGAATGATTTACAATCTCGCAATGCCTGAATTTCTACCAAAGTATCAAATGTTCCAGAAGATCCAATCAACGTTTTGGGATGATACTGATGAATAGCATTGGTAAGAGGTAATAGTTTTTCATTCAGGAAATCATACATTCGTTGTACACTTTGTGGAGAAATGGGATCTGTCTGCATGAATTTATCCATCAGACGTTGTCCACCTATCTCGAAACTTTGTTTCCAATATATTTTGTCTGCATTACCAATAATAAATTCAACACTTCCTCCTCCAATATCAATAATCAGAGATGGCTTCTCTTCCATTTCCAAAGCAGCTCTCACCCCATGATAAATAAGTTCAGCTTCACGGTCACCTGATATAATTTCTACTTGTATACCAGTGGCTTCTCGGATTTTCTGCACAAACTCCTCCCCATTACGAGCATTTCTTATTGCAGAGGTCCCTGTAGCAAAAATGTTATCCTTGGATACGTTCAGATCAGCAATCTTATGAGCATAGGTAGTGATGATAGACAATCCACGATCGAATGCTTCAGGTGCGATAATCCCCTGACTGATCCCACCTTTACCAATACGGGCAGGTTGTTTCTGTTCGTGAACCGGAATAATCTTCCTATCTTCAGAAATATCAGCGACAAGTAAATGAAATGTATTAGTGCCAAGATCAATAACTGCTACTCGATTCATAGTTTTGTTAGGTTGTTTCCAATGAAAAGTTGTATTTTGGGCGGAAATACGGAATTAAAAATAGTATCTCCAAAGATTGTAAAAAAGTCATTGATGCAAACTAAATTACCGGAGATAATACATTTAACTAATAAACTTACAGTCAAAGGCTTATCTCAGCCCTCGTTTTATACTTTGTAAACTCATATTTTTTTATTCATGACTCATCAAGATAAACTACAAACCCTTGAAAGAAAAAATCAGGAAGCCCTGCTGGGTGGTGGCGAAAAAAGAATTGAATCACAACATAAAAAGGGAAAACTTACAGCTCGTGAACGAATAACATTATTAGTTGACGATGGATCATTTGAAGAGATAGGCAAGTTTGTAACCCATCGCAGTACAGATTTTGGACTGGATAAAGAGCAATATCCTGGAGACGGAGTAGTAACAGGTTATGGCACTATAGAAGGGCGGCTGGTATATGTATTTGCTCAGGACTTTACTGTATTTGGAGGAGCACTTTCTGAAACACATGCCGAAAAGATCTGTAAAATCATGGATCTGGCCATGCAGAATGGAGCTCCTGTGATTGGCCTCAATGATTCAGGTGGAGCTCGTATTCAGGAAGGTGTATTATCACTGGCAGGCTACGCTGATATTTTTTACCGCAACACACTTGCGTCTGGTGTGATTCCACAAATATCAGCAATTATGGGCCCATGTGCAGGTGGAGCCGTTTATTCTCCTGCCATTACAGATTTTACACTAATGGTAGAAAACACTTCGTATATGTTTGTAACAGGTCCCAATGTGGTTAAGACTGTTACACATGAAGAAGTAACCTTTGAAGAGCTAGGTGGTGCCAGTACCCACAGTACTAAAAGTGGAGTTACACATTTTGCCTGTGCCAATGAACTGGAATGCATTCAGCACATAAAAAAACTCCTAAGCTATATTCCTCAAAACTGCGAAGATGATCCCTTACTCTTGCCGTATGAAAGCATAGATGGAGAACTTCGTCCGGTTTTGGGAGATCTGATTCCAGAAAACCCCAATCAGCCCTATGATATCCGGGAGGTGATTGATGGCATCATTGATGAGGGAAGTTTTTTCGAAGTGCACAAGAACTTTGCCGAAAACATTGTAGTAGGTTTTGCCCGACTGGGAGGACGAAGCATTGGTATTGTAGGCAACCAACCTGCTGTATTAGCGGGCGTACTGGACATTCATGCCAGCACCAAGGCGGCACGCTTCGTACGTTTTTGTGATTGTTTCAATATTCCCCTGCTCGTCCTGGAAGATGTGCCAGGCTTTTTGCCCGGAACTGACCAGGAATGGAATGCTATTATCACTAATGGGGCAAAATTGTTATATGCCTTTTGTGAAGCAACAGTTCCTCGCATCACAGTTATTACCCGCAAAGCCTATGGAGGAGCCTACGATGTAATGAACTCCAAACATATTGGGGCTGATATGAACTATGCCTGGCCAACAGCAGAAATTGCAGTAATGGGCGCAAAAGGAGCAGCAGAAATTATCTTTAAGCGAGAAATTGCTGAATCTGAAAATCCGGAAGGAACTCTACAGGAAAAAGTAGCAGAATACACTGAAAAATTTGCCAATCCATATCTGGCAGCTCAACGTGGATATATTGATGAGGTAATTAAACCAGAACAAACACGCTTTAAATTGTTGCGAGCCTTTGCCATGCTGGAAAACAAAGTAGCTAAGCTCCCTAAAAAGAAACACGGTAATATTCCATTGTAAACAAGTCCCATGATCTCTATTTCTGTTTTCAGCAAGAACTATTACAGAGATAGTTGATTAGATTACTATTCTGATTGAAGAAGAGAATGAGTCAAATAATGATTAATTAAAGCTCGTATCTAAATACCGATCAAAATAATTATTAATCGGTATTTAGATAATTCTGAAAAGCAATCAAAATCTTGATCAAATTTCAGTTTGTATAATCCTAAGTTCGATACCAAAACAATCATTGTCTGATCAAGATTTCGATTACAACTGTACTTGACCTGATTACTGTTCTAATCTATCCACACTATTTCTTCCATTTATGATACTTACGTCTTCTATTACCACTGTTACTGTTTTTACAGACCGGGCCTCTGTGACTCGTACAGGTCAGGCAGAACTGGAGGCAGGTGAACATACACTTATTTTTGATGATCTTCCGGGAATAGACGAGAACAGCATTCAGGTAAATGGTGCTGGAAAAGCTACTCTTGGAAATGTTAAATTTCAAACTGCCTATGAAGACGTTCCGGAAGTAGATAAACAAGCAGTGCTTGATGAAAAACAAAAGCTGGAAGATCAGAGACAGGATATGGAAGATGCTATATCCCGATTGGGAAAAGAAAAAAACTTTCTGGAAAATATAAGTACTAAAATTACTACCCCCACCGAAGAAAGTGACAAAACAGAACTTGATTCTGATAAGTGGTTAAAGATTATGACCTTTTATAGTCAAAAACTGGAAGGAATTGATAAAGAAATCCGAAAGATTGAACGTAGCAAACGAGATATTAATGATCAGATTACAAAGTTGAACTGGCAGTTGCAGCAATCAGGGGTCAAAAACCGCAAAATAAAAAATCAGGTTGCGGTAACTCTAACTGTTAGTGCACCAGGTAATGTCGTACTATATCTTACCTATATTGCATTTGGTGTATCCTGGGTTCCGGTATATGATCTTCGGGTAGTGACAGAAAATAAACAAATGAGAATTTCCTACAATGCCCGCATCAATCAGACAACAGGTGAGGACTGGCTGGACTCAGAACTAAAACTTTCTACTGCCCGTCCACAAATAGCAGGCTATCAACCTGAACTTTCACCCTGGCGGGTAAATATCTATTCTCCTTATCCACCACCAGTAATGTCAATGCCAAGAGCCAAGAAGATGGATTTGTCTACCAAAGAAACCAGTGTAGCTTATGGGGGAGGTGGATATACTGATGAACAGGAAGAAGTGGCATTTGCAGGTATACCAGCTATAGAAGCAATAAATGCTGTGGCAGAAACAGGTAGTACAGCTGTAGTATTTTCGATTGCGGGTAAGCATACCATAAAAGCCGACAACTCAGACCATCAGGTAAGTATTCTGATCGAAGATTTTTCAGCTCATTTTCAATACTCAACAGTACCAAAACTTTCACAATTTGCCTATTTGAAGGCTAAAGTAACCAACGAAACAGATTTTCCATTCCTTGCAGGTGAAGCCAATGTTTTTTTGGATAATCATTTTGTAGCTACTACACGATTGCAAACTATTGCTCCGACAGAAGAATTCTGGACCTATCTGGGAGTGGATGAAAGCTTTAAAATTGAGCATAAGTTTCTAAAGAAATATGAAAAAAAGGAAACCCAGTTGTTTACCAAAAATCGCAAAGTATTAGTCTATGAGTACCAGATTAAAATTAAGAGCCACAAAAAGACACAGGAAGAAATTGTTGTATGGGACCAGTTGCCTATTTCAGGTAATGAACAAATAAAGGTTCAGCTACTCGAACCCACTTATAAGGAAAACACAGATGCACTCAAAAAGAATGAACTGGAATATCTGGAGTGGTTTTATAAGATAAAAGCAGGAGAAGAAATCCTGATTCCATTTAAATTCACAGTAGAATATCCGCAGGATGTACAGGTTACCGGGTTACAATAATTTACGTCTCAACAGGATGTTGTTTTTGTAAACATC